>NZ_CP068046.1:3195454-3515000 GCF_016698665.1 Devosia rhizoryzae | reverse complement strand
GCAGATCAATGTCGGCAATCTGCCCACTGTCTATCGGTCGATCTGGGAAACCGGCCGCAAGCATGATCTGACCGACGACACTATCGAACGCATCATCGGCATGTTCGCCTATGACATCGACATGACCAAGCGCATCACCGCCGGGGACACGATCGAAATCCTCGAAACCGAGGAGATCGATGGGGCGCCCGACGCGCTGCTTTATGTCGGCCTGACGCTGGGCGGCAGCAAGCGGCAGCTTTACCGCTTCACCACCGATGACGGCACGGTGGATTTCTACGATCCCGATGGCGAGACCGGCAAGCGCTTCCTCAACCGCCGTCCGCTGGAAGGCGGCGGCACGCTGCGCTCCCGCTTCGGCTATCGTATTCACCCGATCTTCAAGACGCGCCGCCTCCACACCGGCGTCGATCTCGCCGCCCGCTCCGGCACGCCGATCTATGCGGCCGGCGACGGAGTGATTTCCTACTACAAATGGCAGTCGGGTTACGGCAACAAGATCGAGATCGAGCACGTCAACGGCTACGAAACCGCCTATGGCCACCTTTCTCGCTTCGTTGATGGTCTTGGACCTGGAAGCCGTGTCCGTCAGGGGCAGCTGATCGGCTATGTCGGATCGACCGGTCAGTCGACCGGCCCGCACCTTCATTTCGAAATCAAGATCAACGGCAATCTGGTCGATCCGCTTAGCGTCAAGCTCCCCAAGGACAATGTTTTGGCCGAGCAATATCGCGGTGAATTCGACGCCACCATCGCCCAGATCAACGATCTTATGGCCCGCGAACCCGCGCCGGTCACAGCCGCCCAGGCGCAGTAGCTACTCTTCGCGCGAAACGTAGACGGCCAGCTCGTTGCCGCCCGGCTCGCGGAAATGAAACCGGCGGCCACCAGGAAAATCGAACTGCGGCCGCGTGATGACGCCACCTGCGGCAATCACGCGCCGCTCGGCATCGTCCAGATCGTCGGTACGGATCACGGCCATGGTCGCCGCCACCCGATCGGGGCTGCCATCGATGCCGCCATCGAGCCCGGCCCCGTCCAGCGCCTGGTATTCGGGGCCATAGCTCACCATGCCCCAGCCGAAGGCGGACTCGAAAAATGCGCTGCTCTGCCCGATCGTGCCGCTGGGAAACTCGATATAATCAATACGCTCGGCCATGATTTGTCCTACGCCTTCTTGCTGCGCATGCCAAAGAGCTTGGTGATCCCCTCTTGCGCCTGCAATTGCGCGAAGCGGCTCGAATCAGGGTCAACCAGCGCGACATGCCCGTCGCTGTCGTGATGCAACGCCCAACCCAGGGTCTTCACCAAGGGTGAAGCGCGTAGGCAGGCCTGGCCCTTGGAAAAGAACTCCATGCGAGCGGCGCCGCGCTCCTCCTCGGCAATTTCTTTCCGATCGGCATGGATGCCGAACAGCAGGTCGTCGCTCGTGATCGTATAGGGCGCTGCGGCCAACCGCTCGTGCTGGAGAGCCGCAATCGTCCCAGGCTTACCCGGCGCTGTCGCCGAACCAGCCGCGCAATCGGGCGAGGGAAGGATCAGCGTGTCGCGATAGTTGGTCGTATGCATGCCATCCCCCTCGTTCTCCTTATGTTCTAGACAGTGCCCGGGAAGGTGGCAAGCGCAAAACAAAAGGGCCGGTCTTTCGACCGGCCTCGTATTGTTTAGGCAGCAGCTTCGCTCGGCAAAGCCCCGGCCGGTCGCAGGATGATCCCGCTATCGTCGGCATCGACGACCACCCGTGCGCCGTCGGTAACGGCGCCGGATAGGATCTCCTCGGCCAGTTCATCCTGCACTTCGCGCTGAATGACGCGCTTGAGCGGTCGTGCGCCATAAGCCGGATCATAGCCTTCCCGTGCCAACCATTCGCGAGCGCGTGGCGTGAGATCGAGGCCGATGTCGCGATCCTTGAGCAGCTTTTCGAGCCGCCCGAACTGGATATCGACGATCGCCGCCATGTTCTCGCGCGCCAGCCGGTGGAACAACAGGATTTCGTCGATCCGATTGATGAATTCCGGCTTGAACGTCGCCTTGACCGCATCCATCACCCGTCCGCGTGCCAGCTCGATGGAATCGCCATCTTCAAGCTCCTGGATCGCCTGCGAGCCGATATTGGAGGTGAGGATGATCACCGTGTTGCGGAAGTCGACCGTGCGTCCCTGCCCATCGGTCAGTCGCCCATCGTCGAGCACCTGCAGGAGGACGTTGAACACGTCCGGATGCGCCTTTTCGATCTCATCGAAAAGGACGACCTGATAGGGCCGACGCCGGACCGCTTCGGTGAGCACCCCGCCTTCGTCATAGCCGACATAGCCCGGAGGGGCGCCGATCAGCCTTGCCACCGAGTGCTTTTCCATGAACTCGCTCATGTCGAGCCGGACCATGGCGGTCTCGTCATCGAAGAGGAATTGCGCCAGCGCCTTGGTAAGTTCGGTCTTGCCCACGCCTGTTGGCCCGAGGAACATGAACGAGCCGATCGGCCGGTTCGGGTCCTGCAAGCCGGCCCGCGAACGGCGAACAGCCTTTGCCACGGCAGCGACGGCTTCGTTCTGGCCGATGACGCGTGCGCCGAGCGAGATTTCCATCTGCAGCAGCTTTTCGCGTTCGCCTTCTAGCATGCGGTCGACCGGAATGCCGGTCCAGCGCGACACCACCTGGGCGATATCGCTCGACTCGACCGTTTCCTTGGCCATCAGCGGGTCGGGCTTGCCATTACCATCCGGATCGTCAGCGGTCTTGAGCCGCTTCTCGAGATCGGGAATGACGCCATAGGCCAGCTCGCCCGCCTTGGCGAGGTCGCCCTGGCGCTGCGCGATTTCAAGCTGCCCGCGTGCGGCATCGAGCTCTTCCTTGATCTTGGTCGAACCCTGCAGCCGTTCCTTTTCCGCCAGCCACTTGGCCGACAGTGCCTGTGCCTGCTCTTCGAGCCCGGACAGTTCCTGCTCGAGCCGGCCCAGCCGCGTGCGCGAGCCATCATCGTCTTCCTTGCGCAGCGCCTCGCGCTCGATCTTGAGCTGCATGATGCGCCGATCGAGTTCGTCCAGGGCTTCAGGCTTGGAGTCCACCGCCATGCGCAGCCGCGCGGCCGCTTCGTCCATCAGGTCGATGGCCTTGTCGGGCAGGAAGCGATCGGTGATGTAGCGGTTCGACAAAGTCGCCGCGCTCACCAGCGCCGAGTCCGCAATGCGGATGCCATGATGGAGCTCGTACTTTTCCTTAAGGCCACGCAGGATCGAGATCGTGTCCTCGACCGTCGGCTCGGAAACGAAGACCGGCTGGAAACGCCGCGCCAGAGCCGGGTCCTTCTCGACATGCTTGCGATATTCGTCGAGCGTCGTCGCGCCCACGCAGTGGAGTTCACCGCGCGCCAGCGCAGGCTTGAGGAGATTGGACGCGTCCATGGCGCCATCCGCCTTGCCGGCACCAACCAGCGTGTGCATCTCGTCGATAAAGAGGACGATCTGCCCCTCGGCCGCCGTCACTTCGCTCAAAACCGACTTCAGCCGCTCTTCGAACTCGCCGCGGTATTTCGCGCCGGCAATCAGAGCGCCCATGTCGAGCGCCATCAGGCTCTTGTTCTTGAGCGATTCCGGCACGTCGCCGTTGACCATGCGGATGGCCAGGCCTTCGGCGATCGCGGTCTTGCCGACGCCGGGTTCACCGATCAGCACCGGATTGTTCTTGGTCCGGCGTGACAGCACCTGGATGGTGCGGCGAATTTCCTCGTCGCGGCCGATCACCGGGTCGAGCTTGCCCTCGCGCACATCGGCGGTGAGATCGCGCGCATATTTCTTGAGCGCGTCATAGGTGTTCTCGGCGGAAGCCGAGTCGGCCGTACGGCCCTTGCGGATCGCTTCGATTGCTGTGTTAAGCCCCTGCGCGGTGACGCCGGCTGATGCCAATACGCGACCGGCATCGGTGTCCTTCTCGATCACCAGCGCCAAGAGCAATCGCTCGACCGTTACATAGCTGTCGCCGGCCTTCTGCGCTGCCTGCTCGGCAGTGTCGAAGACCTTGGACAGTTCGCGGCTGAGATAAAGCTGACCGGCATCGCCGGAAACCTTGGGGATCTTGTTGAGCGCGGCGGCCGTGCCGGCCCGGGCGGCCTTGGGGTCGCCGCCTGCCTTGGCAATCAGGCCATTGGCCATGCCCTGGTCGTCATCCAGCAAGACCTTGAGCAGGTGCACCGGGGTGAACTGCTGGTTGCCGGCATTCATCGCACCGGTCTGGGCGCTCTGGATAAAACCGCGAGCCCGCTCGGTGTACTTTTCGATATTCATGCAAAACTCCTTTTCGGCCCTGACGGCGCCGATAGCGTCGATTTGCGGATGCCCTCAAAAGGCACATCCGTTCGCCAATGCATGTAGGAAGTTTCGCGCCGGGCGGAAGACCCGAAAACAAAAATGCCGGGCACTGGACCCGGCATTTTTAAAGATTTACTCGGCGGCGTTGGCTGGATTGCCGGTAAGGAAAGCCGGGAGCTCGCTCACCTCGGCCTCGCCTGCAGGGGCCTGCTCGCCCCCCTCGCCTGCCGCTGGACGGCGACGGCGTGGACGACGTTCGCGCGGCTTGCGGGGCGCCTGCTCACCGGCTTCTTCGCCGGGAGCGGCCTGCACCGGTTCTCCGGCTGCCTGGACGACAGGCTGTTCGCCTTCTCCGGCTACAACAGTCTCGCGGTTCTCGCGATTGGCGTTGTCGCGGTTTTCGCGCGTTTCGCGATACTCACGCCGCTCACCGCCATGGCCGTTTTCGCGACCTTCGCGCTGGCCGCCATTATTGCCACCATTGTCCTGGTAGCCGCCATTGTCCTGCGGCTGCTGAATCGGCTGCGGCGAGGAAAAGCGGGAATTGACGTCGTTGGCATCGTCGTCGAAATCCAGATCATCCTGGCTCTGGCCATCGCGCGGGCCGTTCAGGGCCTGCTGCGCGGAAGAAACGATGCGGAAATAATGCTCGGCGTGCTGGAGATAGTTTTCGGCCATCACCGAGTCGCCGCTCGATTGCGCGTCACGGGCGAGCTGCAGGTACTTTTCCGCGACATGGGCTGCGTTGCCGCGCACCTTCACGTCCGGGCCGTTGCTCTCGTAGTTGCGTGACAGCGGATTGACGTGCTTGCGCCCGCCATTGCGATTACGCTGCCGGTTCTTGTTTTGATTGTTTGGTCTCATCGGGTCGCTGATCTAACTCTAAAAGTTAAGCGTCTCACTATGGCGGACCCGGACGACGCGCCTGGGTCTGGCCCGGCCCCGGCGGAGATAAACTGCACGCCGCGGGACCCTGAACTGGCTTCATGAAGACCTAAATGCGGTCGGCAACAACCTGGCGGATCGATCCGCCCCACCCTTGCACCGTTCCGTTTCCGCGGAACCGCGCTGCCCCTGGCAGCATAGTCGTTAAGTTGGGTGTGGTCGCTGCGGCGCCCATGATGCGCCGTTGACAGCAAGAACAAATTACTCGGTTCGAGCCCGCTTGGCCAGCACAAATTGCGGTGACCGGGCCAGAGACGCTGTTCTCCATCACAAGTGGTGCGCGACAACCACACGATCAAGCCCCGCCAGATCGCGATGCACGGCGACATCGGAAAAACCGGCGCCTTCGAACAGCAAGGCAACGCTCCGTCCCTGGTCATAGCCGATTTCGACCATGACCTGCCCGCCATGCCTGAGATAGTGCCCGGAAGCCGACGCGATCACCCGATAAGGCTCGATCCCATCTCGACCCCCGTCCAATGCCAGCATCGGATCGAACGACTTCACCTCAGGCGAAAGGGTATCGATCACCGCGCTAGCGATATAAGGCGGATTCGAAACAATCAGATCGAACCCCTCTTCACCTCTCCCTCTGGGGGAGAGGTCGGCCGAGGGCCGGGTGAGGGGGCCTTCCTCATCCTTGGCAGAAGGCCCCCTCACCCGACGCGATACCGCGTCGACCTCCCCCCCAAAGGGAGAGGTAAGAGCCTCGAACCAACTCCCCCGCGCAAAGTCGATCCGCCCCGCCACGCCATGCCGCCCGGCATTACGCTCGGCCATCTCCAGCGCCTCGGCTGAAACATCCGTCGCCATCGCGCTCGTATCCGGACGATTGACCAGTATCGAGATCGGGATGCACCCCGTCCCGGTCCCGAGGTCCAGCAAGTGGCCACCTCGCGGCAGGGCCTTGAGCGCCAGATCGACCAGCAGCTCGGTATCGGTACGCGGCTCGAGCGTTGCCGCATTGAGGCCAAAGGCGAGACCATAAAATTCCCGCTCGCCGATGATGCGCGCCACGGACTCCCCCGTCATCCGCCGCCGCAACAGCTGGTCGACTCGGCTGGCTATCGCGTCGGAAACAGGTTCATTTTCCCGAAGCGACAGCGCTAGCGCATCGAGGCCCAGCGCATGCCCGGTAAGGAGCTTTGCATCCAGCGTCGCCGTCGCAAAACCATCTCGGTCCAGCACGTCGCGCCAACGGCGCCAGAGCTGGCCGATCGTGGTCAGTTGACCTGCTCCATGGCCAGCAGCTGCGCCGCCTGATTTTCAGTGATCAGCGCCTCGATCAGCTCGTCCAGCGCTTCGCCGGCGATGACCTTGTCGAGCTTATAGAGCGTCAGGTTGATGCGGTGGTCGGTGACGCGGCCTTGCGGGAAATTATAGGTGCGGATGCGCTCGGAGCGATCGCCCGACCCCACCTGCCCCTTGCGTTCCGCCGATCGGGCGCTGTCGCGCTCTTCGCGCTGCATTTCATAAAGCCGCGACCGCAACACGATCATCGCCTGCGCCCGGTTCTGGTGTTGCGATTTCATCGCCGAGGTAACGACGAGGCCGGTCGGCAGGTGGGTGATGCGCACGGCCGAGTCAGTGGTGTTGACGTGCTGCCCGCCAGCGCCCGAGGCGCGCATCGTATCGATGCGGATATCCTCGTTGCGGATCTCAATGTCGATGTCTTCCACTTCCGGCAGCACCGCGACCGTGGCCGCCGACGTATGGATGCGCCCCGAGCCTTCCGTCGCCGGCACGCGCTGCACGCGGTGGACGCCGGATTCATACTTCATCCGCGCATAAACGCCCTTGCCCGAGACATTGGCGATGACTTCCTTATAGCCCCCCATTTCGCCGGGGCTTTCCTCCATCAGCGTCACCTTCCAGCCGCGCAGCGAGGCATAGCGCTCATACATGCGGAAAAGGTCGCCGGCAAAAAGCGCCGCCTCGTCGCCCCCGGTGCCACCACGAATTTCAAGAATGATCGACTTTTCGTCGGCCTCGTCCTTGGGCAGCAAGAGAATGCGGATCGATTGCGCCAAGGTCTCGAGCTCAACGTCCAACTCTTCGATCTCGACCTCGGCCATTTCGGCCATTTCCCGGTCGCCCGACTTCAACAACGTTTCGGCCTCGGCCCGATCGCGCTGGGCTTTCTTGTAAGCGCTGATCTGCCCAACGATCTCCGAAAGGTCCGAATGCTCCTTGGACAGTTTTGCGAACTCGTCCTGGCTCGCCCCACCCGAAAGCGCCGCTTCGATATACTGAAACCGCACTTCGAGCGCGTCGAGCTTGTCCATGGGCAAAGAAGGCATAGAGGGTCTTTCAAGAAGGCTGGTCGCCCGATTTAGGGTGATCGAGTGTGGATCGCAAGCACGCGGTGCTTTCGGGGAGCAAGGTACCCCCTCCCTACCTTCGCTAAGCCTTGCGGCTAAGCGCCGGTACCCTCCCCTCTCAGGGGGAGGGTGAGAGCAGTGCGTAAACAAGCACCGAATCTACCTTCCCCCTCAGAGGGGAAGGCAAGCAGAGCTTGGCGACGAAGGAGCCTAGCGCCGCTCGGAAGGGGGTGACCTTGCCCCTACCCCATCGGCAGGTTCTGCTTCTCCACCCAACCCGTCAGCAGCGTGCGTATAGCCGCGCCATTGGCGCCATCGCTCAACGCCTCGGCCACAGCCGCCCGGATCGGCGCCAGTTCGAGATTGAGCACCATTTCTTTGATCGGACCGATCGAAGCCGGTCCCATGGACAGCCGGTTCATCCCGATCGCCATCAGCGCCAAGGCTTCCATCGGCTTGCCCGCCAATTCACCACACATGGTCACCGGCTTGCCGTGCCGTTCGGCTGCATCCACCACCATCCGGATAGCCCGCAGGCGCGGCAGCGCGATCGGGTCATAGGCCTTCGACACGCGCGGATTGGCGCGATCGGCGGCGGTCAAGAACTGCACCAGATCGTTCGAGCCGATGGAAACGAAATCCGCCTCGGGCAGGATCTGGTCGAGTTCGAACAGCAGCGATGGCACTTCCACCATGGCGCCGATTTCAAGCCGAGACGGCACCGGCTGCCCGGAACGGCGCAAGCGCTCGACTTCCTTGGCGATGACGCGCTTGGTCTGCAAAAATTCGAACGTCTCGGTGACCATCGGCACGAGAATCTTGAGCGCACGTCCCTTGGCGGCCATCAACAAGGCCCGCACCTGCGTGCGCAGCAGTCCCGGACGATCAAGGCCGAGCCGGATCGAGCGATACCCCATGGCCGGGTTTTCTTCCGATGTCGCGCGCAGATACGGCAACACCTTATCGCCACCGATATCGAGGAGGCGGAACACGACCGGACGGTCGCCGGCCAGCGCCATGGCCTCGGCATAAAGTTCGGCCTGCTCCTGCAACCGCGGCAGGCGGCTCGCGATCATGAACTGCAGCTCGGTGCGGAAGAGACCGACGCCGGCAGCGCCCGTATCGTCCAGCATCGGCAAGTCGGCAACGAGCCCCGAATTGTGGAGCAAGGTGATTTCAATGCCGTCGCGCGTCACGGCAGGCTTTGATTTCAGCGCCGCATAATGCGCCCGCCGCCGTGCCGAAACCCGGACCTTGTCGATATAGGTCTGCTCGACCTCGGGCGTCGGCCGCACATGCACCTGACCCGCCGGACCGTCGATGATGATGTCGTCGCCGGTTTCGCAAACCGAAACGATCGAGTCTGCCTGTCCCACGGCGACGATGCCGAGCGAGCGCGCGACGATGGCGACATGCGCCGTGGCGCCGCCTTCTTCCAGGACGATGCCGCGCAGCTTGGTGCGGTCATATTCCAGCAGTTCCGCCGGTCCCATATTACGGGCGACCAGAATGGCATTGTCGGGCAAGTCGCGATGCGCGGGCTGTCCGGTATTGGTCAGGACGCGCAGCAGCCGATTGGCCAGGTCGTCAAGATCGTGCAGCCGGTCGCGGATATAAGGATCGGTCTGGCGCAGCATGCGCGCGCGCGTGTCGTTCTGCACCCGCTCGACCGCCGCCTCCGCCGACAAGCCATTGTCGATGGCTTCGCTCAGGCGCTTCACCCAGCCGCGGTCATTGGCAAACATGCGGTAGGTTTCAAGGATCTCGCGATGGTCCGAAGTCGGCTGCATGTCGCCATGGTCGAGCATGGCATCGATCGAGACGCGCATCGAAGCCAGCGCCGCATCGAGCCGCAGCTTTTCGGCATCGGTATCTTCGGCAATGAAATTGTGCACGACGACGCGCGGGTCGTGCAGAACCACGGTGCCCAGGGCAATGCCATCGGTAAAGCTGACGCCGTTGAACATGCGTGGTCGCCTGAGGTCGATATCAGACCCCGGCTTGATCAGATTGTCGAAGTCGGAGGTTGCGATCATCTCGGCCAGGATTGTGGCCGTAGTCAGCATCGCCTCGGTTTCATCCTCGCCGAAATGACGGTGATCCGAATTTTGAACCACCAGCACGCCCAGCATCTGCCCTGCGCGCAGGACGGGGACGCCGAGGAAGGAATTGTACTGGTCCTCGCCCGTTTCCGGCCGGTAGGCGAAAGCGGGATGCGCCGGTGCATTATCGAGGCTGAGCGGCTCGGCTTCCGATGCGATCAACCCGACTAGGCCCTCGCCCAGCCGCAGCGTCGTCATGTGCACCGATTCTGCCTGGAGACCGCGAGTCGCGAAAAGCTCGAGCGCGCCATCGTCGCGCAATACATAGAACGAGCAGACATCGGCGCGCATATTGTCGGCGATGAGGTTGACGATCTTGTCGAGCCGCGCCTGCGAAGCCAGAGGCTCCGCCATGGTCTCGCGCAATTGCCGCAGCAGCACCCTTGGGCCGCCTATGGTCGTCACCATTGCCTCAATCAGGCAGCTCGCAAAGCCGCCCCCCTTTTAGGACGCGGCTCCCGTTCCCCTCGAACGGGTCAAGCGTCCTTCCTGTCCAAACCGTAATAGGTGTGGAGCGCCCGAACCGCAAGCTCGGCATATTCTTCATCGATCAGAACCGAAGTCTTGATCTCCGACGTGGTGATCAGCTGGATGTTGATGCCCTTGTCGGCCAAAGCCTTGAACATCGAGGCCGCAACGCCCGCATGGCTGCGCATGCCGACGCCCACAACTGACACCTTCGCTCCGCCGCGCGAGCCGGAAAGCCTTGCATATTCGAAGCGCCCGCCATTATCCTCGAGCGCCTTGGTCGCCTTTTCATATTCGCTGTCGGGCACGGTGAAGGTGATGTCGGTGGTCGCGCCATCATCGGCGATGTTCTGGACGATCATGTCGACGATGATGCCCTTGTCGGCCAGCGTGCCGAAGATCGCAGCGGCGACGCCGGGGCTGTCCTTGACGTCGCGCAGGGTGATCTTGGCTTCGGCCTTGGCGAGCGTCACGCCCGAAACGATCTGCTTTTCCACGATCTCATCCTCATCGCAAACCAGTGTACCCGGCACGCCGGGGGTCCCGTCGGGCGCCACCTGGGGCGCGTTGGGGTCATCAAAACTCGAGCGCACGGTGAGCCGCACCTTGTGTGCCATGGCCATTTCCACCGAGCGGATCATCAGCACCTTGGCGCCAAGCGAGGCCATTTCCAGCATTTCCTCGAAGGAAATTTTGGTCATGCGCTGCGCCTTGGGCACGATGCGTGGATCGGTCGTGTAAACGCCGTCCACATCGGTATAGATATCGCAGCGATCGGCGCCGACCGCCGCCGCTACCGCTACGGCCGACGTATCCGAGCCGCCACGGCCTAGCGTCGTTACCCGATTATTGGGCGAGATGCCCTGGAAGCCGGTGATCACCGGCACCCAGCCATTGCTCATGCGCTCGTTGAGTTCGGTCGGGTCGATCCCGGTGATACGCGCCGCGCCATGGCTGTCGTCGGTGTAAATCGGCACCTGCCAGCCGGCATAGGAGCGCGACTGGATGCCCATTTCGCTCAGAACGATCGCCATGAGGCCGGCGGTGACCTGCTCGCCCGAAGCCACCACGGCGTCGTATTCGCGCGCATCGTGAAGCTTGGAGCCTTCATTGACCCAGCCCACGAGCTCATTGGTTTTGCCGCTCATGGCGGAAACGACGACGGCAACCTCGTTGCCGGCCTCGACTTCGCGCTTCACATGCTGGGCGGAAAAGCGGATGCGTTCGATACTGGCCATGGATGTGCCACCGAACTTGACGACGATGCGGGCCACTGGTTTCCCCGATAAGCCGCCGAACCCGGCGGTACGCTCAATGTTGGCGCGGACATGCCATAAACGGGGAGCGCGATCAATGGTGAGCGTAGGGATTACGCCGCCACGTAGCTGAGCCGCACAACGTCCTCGTCGATCTGCTCGTGACTTTCCAGGCGCAGGCGTGGCCGCGCGTCGGCGAAGAACTTGGTACCGTGGCCCAGAACCTCGGGATGGAGGTAGATGCGGTATTCGTCGATCAGCCCCAGTTCGGTCAGCCGTTGCGCCAGCTTGGGTCCACCCACTTCGATTTCGCCCTCATGCTCCGCCTTGAGCCGGCGCACCTCGGCCTCGATATCTTCACCCAAAAGCGTCGCATTAGGGCCAAGTTCTTTCAGCGTGCTGGAGACCACCCATTTCGGCGCCTTGCGCCATGCCACAGCAAAGTCGTGCTCCGCTTCGCCCCAGCCCGGCTGATCGTCGTCCCAATAGTGCATGAGGCCATAAAGCGTCCGTCCATAAAGGCTGCCCGTCAGCCCATTGGTCTGATCGATGAAATGCTGGAAAAGCTTGGGGCCAGGCGGCTGCATCCTGTCATGATCCACATAGCCGTCCAGCGATTGGTTCATTCCGAAGAAAAGCCTGGCCATGTCGCGCTCCCTTGCTCGTTTCTTTCCCTGCAAGCTGTGATAGCAGTGGGCCGAAGCAAGAAACCACCTCTATTTTGCAACTGGTCAGGAGTGAAGCGATGAGGCTGAGACGGTCCGGATGCCCCATCAATCTGACGCTTGAAACATTTGGCGACCGCTGGAGCCTGATCATCCTGCGCGACACCATGTTCGGTGGCCGCCGGCGCAGCTTCCGATCCTATCTGACCGAGAGCCTGGAAGGCATCGCTTCCAATATTTTGTCCGACCGCCTGCAGCGCCTCACCGCCAGCGGCCTGCTCACCCGGTCCGCTGATCCAACCCATAAGCAACGCGTGGTTTATAGCCTTACCGAACAAGCCATCGAGCTGGTGCCTCTTATGGCATTCATGGGCAGCTGGGGCATCCGTCACGCCCACCCTTCCGTTGAGTTGTCGGCCCGAGCCCAAGTTCTCGAGGATGGCGGGCCACTACTTTGGGCCGAGTTCATGGATGAGTTGCGCCATATCCATCTGGGCTCACCCGCCCCTCTTGCCTCCGCTCTTGCCAAGATGGAGGCGGCCTATCAGGCATCGCTGGCAGGCCACGGCTGCGACACGCCGAGCCTTGCCCCTGCCATGAGTCCCGAGTCATATCGGACAAACGGAGCCGCCCCATGACCGAGACCACCGTCAACGACGCCGAAATCGCCAAATTCACCGCCATGGCCGAGCAATGGTGGGACCCCAGGGGCAAGTTCAAGCCGCTCCACAAATTCAATCCGGTCCGCCTCGCCTATATCCGCGACAACCTGGTGCGCCATTTCGGTCGCGACGCCACCTCGATCCGCCCCTTCGAAGGGCTCACCGTCCTCGATGTCGGCTGCGGCGGCGGCTTGCTCTGCGAACCGCTGACCCGCCTCGGCGCCACGGTCACCGGCATTGACGCCGCCGAGCGCAACATCGCCATTGCCCGCATTCATGCCGAGCAGTCGGGCCTTGAGATCGACTACCGCGCCACCACCAGCGAAGCGCTGGTCGCCGCCGGCGAGCGCTTTGATGTCGTGCTCAACATGGAAGTGGTCGAACACGTCGACAACGTGCCCCTCTACATGAAATCCTGCGCCGACCTCGTCGCGCCGGGCGGCCTCATGTTCACCGCCACCCTCAACCGCACCGCCCGCTCCATGGCTTTTGCGGTCATTGGCGCTGAATATGTGCTGCGCTGGCTGCCGCGCGGCACGCATGACTGGAACAAGTTTCTGACGCCCGAAGAAATCAAGGCGCAGATCCGCCGCAACAATCTGCGGGTCACGGGCGAAACAGGCGTAGTCTTCCATCCCCTCTCTGACGAGTGGAAACTCTCCTCGGACATGGGGATCAACTACATGGTGCTGGCCGAACGCTCCGCCGCATAAAGAAACCGGCCGCCCCGAAGGGCGGCCGACAGCATGTTCTGATGGGCTGGGGGAGGATCAGAACACGTAGACCATCAGGGTCTGCCCCTGGCGCTGCACGCCAAGCACGTGACCGGGCTGCTTGTTGATGCGGCTCAGCGCTGCATTGATCAGCGCATCGCCGGCAACGTGACCCACAAGGTTATGGTAGTCCGGGTTGCCGGCCAGCCAGTTGGCAATCTGGTTGCGCACATCGCGGCACACCTGGACCGGGATCAGCTGGATGGAGTTGGCGCGGTTCCAGCCGCTGGTCTTGCTGTTCTGGAACAGCGAAATCAGCTGGTTTGGATTGGAGTTGGCGCAGGCCGCACTGTTGGAGCCGAAGCCAATCCCGCCAGCGCCGCCGCCACCACCGCCCGAGCCGGACCGCAGCACTGCAAAGCCATTGCCGCCATTGCCGCCATTGTTCCCGTTGCCGCCGATACCGCCGTTGTTGCCGTTCCCACCATTATTGCCATTGCCGCCATTGCCGCCGTTTCCACCATTGCCACCATTGCCGCCGCGGGGCAGGCGCACATCGACATCGAGCAGGCCCGGACCGCCCACATTGGCGCCGACCCCCACATCGCCGAGATTGACATTGGCATCAACGATCCCGCTTGGCCCGAGCACCGTTGCGCCCACTAGTGGATCCTGACCGGCACCCAGATTGGCACTGATCAGCCCATCGCTGCCGCCGACACCCAGATTGATAGCGCCGGAATTGCCGGCATTGTCGCCCAGCGTGACGAGCGCACCGCTATCGGGTCCGCCGACCACGCCCAGCACGCTCGAGTCGGACGATCCACTGCCCAGCACTCCGCCGAGCAGACCACCGCCCGAATCTCCCCCACCGAGAAGACCGTCAAGCAGTTGAGCCTGCGTCATCGTCGGGACGAGCATGGCAGAAAACGCGAGAGCTGCGAGAGAACGCTTAAAAATCATGACTACCTCCTTTGACAATGGCTGTATCGCCATGTTGGGAAAGATAATCTTCTGTCCATAGTTCCGGGATAATTCGCGAATGTACTTACTGAGACTAAGAGTTGGCTATCTGGTTACCAATTTGTATTTGCAAGTAATTACAAAAGTTTCATCAAACATGTGAATAGTTTGATTTACCATTGAGTAGAACTGGAAAGGCGTCCGGCCAGTAGGCACCTTTGTCCAGCACCACATGAAGGTCGCCATCAAGGCTCTGCCCGCTCATCAGCTGGCAAATGGTGGAGACCAGATGCGTCGGCTGCGGGTGTTCGGGCAGCCGCCGGACGAGGCGCCCGTCATAGCGATGCTCGATCACCCCCGCGCACAGGTGCAATTGATGGACAAACAAGAGCAGCGCGCGCTTGCCCTTAGGCACCTGGTGCTCGGCGATCAAAAGGTACTTCGTCATTTCACAGGACACGCGAGAAAACCGGCGATGTTGCCGATCATTGCCGCCGCCCTGGTGTCCTTCTCCTTGACGCCACCTTAGGCTCAATCCCGCTCCGCACATCTGCGCTTGGCGCATCTCCGATCCGTAGATGCCCCGGTGCCATCCCCAACCCGATGCGAATGGGGACGCACAATTGCGGGGCTTTGATTTAACAACCGCGCAAGCTTTTTCCCCGACCATTGCCGATGGGGGCGTCCGGCAAAGACAGGCAGTAAACGTGACGCAGATGTCCGCACTTGGAGAACACCGCCAAAGCCGCGGCTCCCTCCCGCTCTGGCTTGATTTCCTGACGCGTCCGGTCAAGGCCTCTCATGAGGACGTGCGCCTCGAAATCATGAGCACACTGCTTCTGAGCCGCTCGACCGTGCTTTTTGGCGCGATCAGCCTCTGCGTTCTCCTTGGCGCCATTGCTGTTCTGCAGGACATTTTCGCGGCCGTGTTCACCGGCTCCGTTTTCCTGGTCGCCGGCATCGCCCGGCTTCTGATCATCACCAGCTTGAAGGGCAAGATGCTGGCCTGGCCTCAGGTGGCCCGCATCGTGGTGTCCGGCCTCGCTTATGCCACGGCAGTGGGTCTGGTCGGTTCCGTAGCAGCCTGGAGCGGCGATCCGGTGCTGCAGGTTCTGGGCGCCATGGTGATGACCGGCATCGTCTTCGGCTTCTGCATCTCCAACAGTGGCGCGCCACGCTATGCCGAAGTGCAGGCCTTGATCGTCACCGTGCCATTTCTGATCGGCGCGGCCTTGTCCGGCCCACCGGCCATGCTGCTGATCCTGTTGCAGACCCCGTTCTGGCTCTTTGGCCTGCACGGTCTGATCCGCACCACCCATAGACGCCTCGCCGACCTCGTGCAGGTGCAGCGCCAAAACGAATATCTGGCCTACAATGACACGCTGACCGGCCTCGCCAACCGGGCGCAGGTGCTCTCGAGCCTCACGCAGATCGCCCGGGATCGCGCGCTGAAAAGCCCGCCGCCTTACGTGCTTTTCCTTGACCTTGATGGGTTCAAGGCGATCAATGATACGCATGGCCATGCCGTTGGCGACCTGCTGCTGCGCGCGGTCGCCCAGCGCCTCAGCGAATGCGTTCGCGCCGGAGACGTGGTGGGCCGCATTGGTGGCGACGAATTCGTCGTCATCCTGCGCGATCTTGATCCCGACGACATCACCAGGCTCGCGCGCCGCTTGACCGAAGCCATCGCTCGCCCGTTTTCCCTCGGCACCGGCATTACCGCCAAGGTTGGGCTTTCCATAGGCGGCGCTCCGCTCGGGCCCGACCCGGAGCAAGCCATGGCCAGTGCCGACCTGATGCTCTACTCGGCCAAGCGCGACGGCCGCGGCACCTTCCGCCTCACCGGCCTGTAGCGTTCACCCCTGCCTTACTCTGATGCCCGAGCTCTTGCACCTTCCTCTCCTGCAGGGGGAGGGTAGCGCTGCTTGGCTCGAGGAGCCCTGGCGGAGCTGGGTAGGTGGGGCCGCGAACACAAATGCTTCAAACCGTACCCGCCGGTACGGTTATCCTTGCCCGACCTCTGGAATGGGTCTAAAGAAAAACAAAACACCGGCCCCACCGGCAGCTTTGTCGAGGATTTCACCTATGCCCGTCTATCGTTCCCGCACCACCACCCATGGCCGCAACATGGCCGGCGCCCGCGGGCTCTGGCGCGCCACGGGCATGAAAGAAGGCGATTTCGGCAAGCCCATCATTGCGGTGGTCAATTCCTTCACCCAATTCGTCCCCGGTCACGTCCATCTCAAGGACTTGGGCCAACTGGTCGCGCGCGAAATCGAGGCAGCAGGCGGCGTCGCAAAGGAATTCAACACCATCGCGGTCGACGATGGCATCGCCATGGGCCATGACGGCATGCTCTATTCCTTGCCCAGCCGCGACATCATCGCGGACTCGGTGGAATACATGGTCAACGCCCACACCGCCGACGCCATGGTCTGCATTTCCAATTGCGACAAGATCACCCCCGGCATGCTCAATGCCGCCATGCGCCTCAACATTCCGGTGGTCTTCGTCTCGGGCGGCCCGATGGAAGCGGGCAAGGCCATCGTCAAGGGCAAGCTGCAGGCCCTCGACCTGGTCGACGCCATGGTCATGGCTGCCGACGAACATTACACCGATGAAGAAGTGCAGGCCGTCGAGGAAGCCGCCTGCCCCACCTGCGGCTCCTGCTCTGGCATGTTCACCGCCAATTCCATGAACTGCCTGACCGAAGCTTTGGGCCTGTCGCTGCCCGGCAACGGCTCGACCCTCGCCACCCATTCCGACCGCAAGCGCCTGTTCCAGGAAGCCGGGCACCTGATCGTCGATCTTGCACGCCGCTATTATGAGCAGGACGACGAAACCGTGCTGCCGCGGTCCATCGCAACAAAGGAAGCGTTCGAAAACGCCATGTCGCTCGATATTGCCATGGGCGGCTCGACCAATACGGTCCTGCACATCCTTGCCGCAGCCCATGAAGGCGGCGTCGATTTCACCATGGACGACATCGATCGCCTGTCGCGCAAGGTGCCGGTCCTGTCCAAGGTCGCTCCGGCCAAGAACGACGTTCATATGGAAGACGTCCACCGCGCCGGCGGCATTTTTGCCATCCTCGGCCAGCTCGACCGCGCCGGTCTCATCAACCGCCGCGAACCGACCGTCCACGCCTCGACGATGGGCGACGCGCTCGACAAGTGGGACATTTCCCGCACCAATTCCGAAAGCGTGCGTCAGTTCTATATGGCCGCCCCCGGCGGCGTGCGCACCACCGAGGCCTTTTCGCAGTCCAATCGCTGGACCGAGCTCGACCTCGACCGCCAGAACGGCGTCATCCGCTCCACCGACTCGCCGTTCAGCAAGGACGGCGGCCTCGCCGTGCTCAAGGGCAATATTGCGCTCGATGGCTGCATCGTCAAAACCGCCGGCGTCGACGAGTCGATCCTCAAATTCACCGGCCCGGCGCGCGTCTTCGAATCGCAGGACATGACGGTCAAGGCCATCCTTTCCAACGAGATCAAGGAAGGCGACGTCATCGTCATCCGCTACGAAGGCCCGCGCGGCGGCCCCGGCATGCAGGAAATGCTCTATCCGACGAGCTACCTCAAATCGAAAGGTCTCGGCAAAGCCTGCGCCCTTCTGACCGACGGACGCTTTTCTGGCGGCACTTCCGGTCTTTCCATCGGACACGTATCCCCCGAAGCCGCCGAAGGCGGCGCCATCGGTCTCGTGCGCGAAGGCGACATCATCGAGATCGACATCCCCAACCGCACCGTCAACGTCCTCGTCCCCGAAGCCGAAATGCACCGCCGCCGCGACCAGCAAAACGACCTCGGCTGGAAACCCGCCGAACCGCGCAAGCGCAAGGTGACTACGGCGCTCAAAGCCTACGCCGCCTTGGTGACATCAGCGGCAACTGGAGCGGTTCGTGATGTGAGCAAACTTGACGGGTAAAGACGCGTGCAGGTCTATTACATCAATCTTGCCGATAGACCCGATCGCCGAAGGGCTATGGAAGATCGCTTTGATGCGCTAGGCATTGTGGCAACGCGGGTTGAGGCCGCGACGCCGAATGACGTCGATGAGAACATGCGCGCCCTCTATTGCAATACAGAAGCCTATCGCTGGCAGACACCACCTGAGGTCGCCTGCAGCCTTAGTCACCTGCGTGCCCTTAAGCTGTTTTTGAACTCGCGCGAGGACTATGCGCTCATCCTAGAAGACGATGCGATTTTGTCGTCCCGGCTTCCCGCTTTTCTCAAACTTTACGTCGCCTCCAAGCCTGAAATCGATTTGACCCATTTGGAGACCGACCACGCCCGGCTGCGACTGGCACCCAAGGCGCACCTGACGATTGGTGGCGTAGGAATTTTTCGGGCCTACAACACGCTCCGGGGAGCTGCCGGCTATATCGTTTCACGCAAAGCTGCGGCGCGAATACTGGCTGGCACTGAAGTGCTCGAGCTCATGACAGACCAAGCACTCTTTAATCCGTTCGAGCGTCCAAGCTGTGAGCTAGTAGTGCGGCAAACCGATCCTGCACTCATCATTCAGGAGGAATTTGTAGACGATCACGCGACCAGCAGCAGCGACCTTGGTCAATTCCGCGTGCAGCGCGTTAAAGAAGACGCCTCAAACGTTAAGGGCCGACTCTGGTACAATGCCGTCGACCTCTTCCGGCGCGATGTGTGGCAGCCCATCATAAAGGCTTGGCACGAATATGCAGGCGGAGCAAAGCGCCGTGCTGTTCGCTTCGAGCGCTGATGTCGTCTTTGACAAACACGTGACAATCACCGCTCGCGGTGCTAACACCCACCCAGCCTTTTCAGCGGTCTGCCAAGACAGCTGATTTGGTCAGGTTCGATAGCGGGGATTCCACCCTCCCTATCGAACCGCCCTAATCCCTAAAGCAGGCCGCTGGCCGCGCCGGATAGATCAGGAAGACCTGATCGTCGCTATTCATCAGATTTCCCGAAAAGCTATTGTAGCCCTCGAGTTCGAGATATCGAACGACCGAGAGTTCGAGCCCGTCATTGCGTGGCAAGAGATTGAAATAGCCCCCGTCGCCTTCGAGCGCACATAGGTCCTCTCGGCAATAGGCCAGGCCGGAATAGACGCTCCCGTCGCGCAGGGTGAAGCTGAGATCGAGGGTAATGTCGTAGCCCGGCTCCTGCCAATCCGAATAGCCGAGCGAAATATATTCGACCCGCTGGCGGGGATGGCTGCTCAGATGAGCCTGATCATAGGCGCGGGCGTAACAGCCCCCCGGGTCGCCTAGCATCGGATCAAGTATTCCCGCCGCGAGGGCAGGCGCGCTGAACACAATTGCAGCGGCAGTTGCCAAGCAGAGCTTCATGACTATTCCCCAAATCCTGGGCGAATAGTTCCACGGCAGGCGAGCTTCCGGCCAGCAGATTCGCCTGCCGGAAGCAAAGTGGCTAGCTGCTTATTGCTGGCGACCGACCTTGTCGAGCGTCGCAAAATCTTCGTCGCTGAGCTTGATTGCAGCGGCGGCGATGTTGTCTTCGAGGTGCTTCACCTTGCTGGTGCCCGGAATGGGCAGCATGACGCGCGAACGGTGCAGCATCCAGGCCAAAGCAAGCTGGCTTGCCGTTGCGCCATGCTTGTCCATGATCGCCTTGAACTCGGCGCTGGTGGATTCAAGGTTGCCACCGTCGATGGGGCGCCACGGGATGAAGCCGATATCATTGGCTTCGCAGAAATCAAGCACGTCCTCGGCCTTGCGGCTGACGAGGTTATACATGTTCTGAACCGTCGCGACCTTGAAGTGCTTCTGGGCTTCCTTGATGTCCTCGACGCTGACTTCGCTAAGGCCCACATGCTTGATGAGGCCTTCCTTCTGCATGTCGGCGATGACCCCGAACTGGTCCTCGCGCGGCGTCTTCCCGTCGATGCGGTGCAGCTGCCAGAGCGGGATCTGCTCGAGCTTGAGGCGGCGCATGCTGGTCATCACGCCCTGGCGTAGGAATTCCGGGCGGCCGAGCTGATGCCATTCATCCGGCCCCGTGCGGGTCAAGCCGCTCTTGGTGGCGACCACCGTGCCCTTGTCATAAGGCGCCAGTGCTTCCCCGATCAGGTCTTCGCTGACATAGGGACCATAGCTTTCCGCCGTGTCGACGAAATTGACGTTAAGCTCGGGCAGGCGCTTGAGCACCCGGATCGTTTCGTCGCGATCCTCAGGTTGCCCCCAAATGCCCTTGCCGGTAATGCGCATGGCGCCAAAGCCGAGACGGTTGACCTGAAGGTCGCCGCCGATAGCAAAAGTGCCCGACAGGGATGCGTCGAGTTGAGCCATGTTTTTCTCCTTGGTTTGGGACTGGCCGGTATTCATCGCAGGCTGAGGCGAAAAGCCTGGTCTTCGAGAACCGGACCGGAGCCTACGTTTGGGTACGTGAGAACCGGAAGCGCAGAAGACCTGGCTTTGCAGCCCAGCATCAGATGAATAATGGCCAGTCGTTAGTTGTCGTCGCCGACGTCCGGCAACGGCAGAAAATCGATGCCCTCGTCGAGTAAAGCCACAACCTCGTCGCGGGTTGCTTCACCAAAAATGGCGCGCTCCTCGGCTTCCTCGAAATGGATTTTTCGCGCCTCTTCGGCAAAGCGGTCGCCGACATTTTCAGCCGTGCTGACGAGCCTGCGCCGGTATTCGCGCAGCATCTCGCGGAATTTGACCGCGTCGGGATGCATGGACGAGACCGGAACGCGCTCGCCGTCCGTCCGCGCCACGGCCGGTGCCATCAGCGCCTTTTCGACCTGCGCATCGCCGCACTGGGCACAGGCGACGATGCCGCGCACCTGCTGCTCGTCATAGGCGGCGGCATTCTTGAACCAGGCCTCGAAGCGGTGGCCTTGCGAACATTGAAGGGAATAGCTGATCACGATAGTGCCGATATAGGTCTGCCGCTCAGCGCTTGGAAGAGGGCACGGCAAAATCGCGCGCGTTTGCCAGAGCCGGCACCCTGCCCCGCGCCTCGATCACCGCCGCCGCATCGATCTCGGAGACAAGCACGCCCGGCTCGTCATGGTCGAGCTCGGCAATGACCTTGCCCCAAGGGTCGATGATCAGCGAATGCCCATAGGTCGCGCGCCCATTCTGGTGCGTTCCACCCTGCGCCGCCGCGATCACATAAGACCCTGTTTCGATCGCTCGCGCCCGCAGCAGCACATGCCAATGCGCCTGGCCCGTCGGCACCGTAAAGGCTGCCGGCACGGCAATGAGGTTGGCTCCTGCATTGGCAAGCGCATTGAAGAGGCGCGGAAAGCGCATGTCGTAGCAGATGGCAAAACCGAGCGTGAACTCGCCCAGGTCCGCCGTCACCGCCACGTCGCCGCCGCGATAGGTCGCGCTTTCGCGATACGCGTTGAGCCCGGCAATATCGGCATCGAAGAGGTGGATCTTGTCATAGGTGGCCACCTGCTGCCCGCCCGGCCCGAATAGTACCGAACGATTGGCGAAGCGCCCGTCCTCGAGCGGGATCGGCAGCGACCCCATCTGCACGAACATGCCGTGCTGCTGCGCCAGCTCACCCACGGCCGCCAGCTGCGGATGCCCCTCGAACGACGCCGCCACCGAGCGCAACTGCTCCCGGTTTTCCGGAAAGATCATCGTTACTTCCGGGGTCAGCGCATATTGGGCGCCCTGTGCCGCCGCCTCCGCGAGGAGCGGTTCGAGCGCACGAAGGTTGGCCTCGGGGTCGAGCCCCGAGCGCATCTGGATGGCTGCGACTTTCACTTTGCTATTGCGCCAGAAGCGGGTCGAGGCCGCCACGGCGATCAAGCGCCGCGATGTCGTCGTAACCGCCGATATGGGCGTCATCGATAAAGATCTGCGGCACGGTTCGGCGGCCATTGGCGCGCTGCGTCATGGCTTCGCGCAAGGACGGATCGAGCACAGTGATTTCGTCGAACGCGGCGCCCTTTTCGTTGAGCAGCGACTTGGCCGCGTGGCAATAGGGGCAGGTCGGGGTGGTGTAGATCTCGATCTTGGCCATGGCTCGGCTCCGAAATTGTTGTTGATCTTATATGGGCACATCATCGCCAATGACAACGCGGGCAAAGGTCAGGACATCAACCTGCTCTGCCCCGCCCTTCTTCAATGCCCGCGTCACGGCCTTGACCGTAGCGCCCGTCGTATAAACATCGTCAACCAGAACAACCGGCCGCCCGGCCAACCGTTCCAGCGCGCGCGGATGCGTGACGAAGGCGCCCTGCACATTGCGCAAGCGGCCATCGCCCGAAAGCCCTACCTGCTGCCGTGTTCTTTTGTGCCGCACGACGAGATGCGGGTCGACCGTGAGCCCCGTGATCCGCCCAACCGCCTGGGCCAACAGCAGTGACTGGTTATAGCGCCGGAAGCGCAGACGGCTGGGATGGAGCGGCACCGGCACCAGCACGGGCTCCGCCTCCCAGAACTCGCGTCCCGCTGCCGCCATCAGCCGCCCGCAAAAGGTCGCGAGCTCCACCCGGTCCCCATATTTGAGCCGGCTCACCAGCGTCCCGACCATCTCGCCATAGGCAAGCGCCGCCCGCGCCCGCCCGAAAGGCGGCGGATCGGCAATGGCTTCCGCGGACAACATTCCGACTCCCTCGTCCGTCTCGAAAGGCAGCCCAAGTACCGGGCAAAATGGCGACGTAATTGGTCGCAGCTGCATGAAACACGAGGCGCAGAGGCCGCCACCCTCAGCCAGTGGCGCACCGCAGGCCGCGCAAACCGGCGGATAAAGCTGGTCCAGCACGGCAAGGCCCATGCGCCGCAAACCAAAGGCGGTTCGCGCCACAAGGCTCCGTGCTTTGACTTCGTCTTCCCCCAAGACCATAAGGGCCATTATTGTCCCGAGCCGGCCCCGGCGAAAGCCCCTTCATGTCCGCCCCGCCCCGTCTTTTCGACCCCGCCCAAATCTTTCGCAACTTGTCCCGCCGCCAGGGCAGCGCCAACTTCGTGCGTGACCTCGTGGTCGAGGACCTGCAGGACCGCCTCGGCGCCCACAAGCGCGATTTTTCGCGCGCCATCCTGATCGGTCCGGACGCGGCGACGCTCCCGGACACGCTCTTCACCGCCAATGGCCCGGTGGCTGCCCAGCGCGTCGAGGCCTTCACCGGGGACTTCCCCGAACTGCCACCGGGCGAGCACGACCTCATCGTTTCCCTGCTGCATCTACAGGCCGTCGACGACGTCCCCGGCCATCTCGCCCGCTTGCGGCGCGTGCTGAAGCCCGACGGCCTCCTGCTTGCAGCCTTTCTGGGCGGCGAAACGCTGAGCGAGTTGCGCGAGGCTTTCCTTGCCGCTGATCTCGACGTCTCGGGGGGCGCCTCCGCCCGCGTGGCCCCCATGACGCAGGTGCGCGATGCCGGCGCCTTGCTGCAGCGCGCCGGCTTCGCCATCCCCGTCGCCGACGTCGAAACTCATCGCGTCCGCTATTCCAGCCCCTTCGCCCTGATGACCGAACTCAAGGCCCTGGGCGCCGCCAACCCGCTAGCCGATCGCCCACGCCGCTTCGCCACACGTAGGCTGCTCGCCACCGCAGCCCAGGCTTACGCCAGCCGCGATGCCGATCCCGATGGCCGCATCCGCGCGACGCTCGAAATCATCTGGCTTGCCGGCTGGGTCCCGCATGAAAGCCAGCAGCAGCCGCTGCGGCCCGGAAGCGCCACGGTCAGCATGCGCGACGTCTTGGGAAAAACCTGATCGCCGCTGCCCATATTTGTGATCGGACCCTTGGCATCTTTTGCGGGCTCGGCCGCATTCGACAAGCCAACTGCTCTTATCACCGGATAAACGGCTGTCGCTCCAATGACGTCACCCATCACCGTCCTCATCGTCGAAGATGAGCCGCTGTTGCGGATGAACATTTCTGATCGCCTGGACGACCTCGGCTTCATTGTGCTCGAGGCCGCCAATGCCGACGAGGCCATCGCCATGCTGGCCAAGCACAGCGATGTGCAGGTCATGTTTACCGATATCGACATGCCCGGCAGCATGGATGGCCTCAAGCTTGCCGCTGCCGTTCGCAATCGCTGGCCGCCGATCAGGATCATCGTGACCTCCGGCCACCATCGTGTGGGCGAGGATGACATGCCTTCCGGCAGCCGTTTTTTCGGCAAGCCCTACCATCCCGAAGCCATAGCCAGCGCCATGCGCGAGATGCTCGCCGTGTGACAGCAAACGCGCCGGGGAACCCGCGCTTCGCCAGTCCATTGCCAAAAAGAATGGATCTTGGAGGCTCCCACAATGTCATCGCGCGTTCACGGCATCATCGACTATCTCGTGGCCGCCGTCTTGCTGCTGGCTCCCTACCTCTTCGGCTTTGCCGATGGCGGACCGGCGCAGATGGTGCCGACGGTTCTGGCCATCGCCATCATCATCGTTAGCCTCCTGACCCGCTACGAACTCTCCGTAGCCAAACTCATCCCCTACCCTATCCATCTCGTGCTCGACCTCCTGGTCGGCCTCGTCCTCCTGGTCTCGCCCTGGCTCTTCAACTTCGCCGATCAGATCTGGTGGCCACACGTCCTGGTGGGCGTCCTCAGCTTCATCGTCGTCGCGCTGAGCTGGAGCGGCAGGCGCGCGAATCTGGGGTGAAGGTCGCCCCCTTCCGAGCGCCGCTAGGCTCGTTCCTCGCCAAGCTCTGCTTGCCTTCCCCTCTGAGGGGGAAGGTAAACGCAGTGGTGAAACAGCCACCGTGCTCACCCTCCCCCTTGAGGGGAGGGTACCGGCGCTAGGCCGCAGGCCGTAGCAAAGGTAGGGAGGGGGTATCGATACCTCCGCAGCCTAAGGCACAAAAACTAAAAGGCCGGCATCGCTGCCGGCCTTTGTCAATTCACTCCGCCAACAGCTTACGCCGCAGCTTCCTCGTCGCTTTCGCTTTCAGCCGCATCGGCCTTAGTGCGCTTAGGGCTCTTCGCGAGCTGCTTTTCGATGGCCTGCACGGCCTCGGTCAGCGTCAGCTTCTTGACCGAACCGACTTCGCGGCTCATGCGGTCCATGGCCTGCTCGAAGAGCTGACGTTCCGAATAGCTCTGCTCCGGCTGGTCTTCAGAGCGATAAAGGTCGCGAACCACTTCGGAGATCGCGATCAAATCGCCCGAATTGATCTTTGCCTCGTATTCCTGGGCGCGACGCGACCACATGGTGCGCTTGACGCGAGCACGGCCGGTCACGGTATCGAGTGCCTTCTTGATCTCGTCTTCTTCGGCGAGCTTGCGCATACCGACCGACTTGACCTTGGCAACGGGGACGCGAAGGGTCAGCTTGTCCTGCTCGAAGCTGATCACGAACAGCTCGAGGGTCAGGCCAGCGACTTCCTGCTCTTCAATGGAGACGATCAAACCGACACCATGGGCGGGGTAGACGACATATTCGCCTGTCTTGAACCCGAGCCGTGTCTGAACTTTCTTGGCTACCATAAACTGGAACTCCTTGTTGACGCCCCAATGGCAGGCTCCTTGCGGCAAGGACCAACCACTTCACTCGTTGCATGTCCGCTACCGGACTTTGGTGCAGTCAAGCTCCATGCGCGTCGGGACCGCTTGTCCGACGCCCAGGAAACAGGAGATGTGTGTCAAAAAAATCGTGCCTTGCGGCACGGGGGTGACGAGCTCAACTGCATGTGCTGAAGACCATAGCACAAAATTTCAGCAGAATCAAAAGTTTCGAATCACCGCCGCGTCACGCTGGCAAGTGCAGCGGAGTCACACCGCACCGACGCTCTGATGACCTTAGTCGCCCTCGCCAGGAGCTTCGGAGAAATACTTGGCAAGCTTGCCTTCTTCGCCGTCGCGTTCCTTGGCCTCGGGCAGCTGGTCGCGGCGCTCGGTCAGGTTCGGCCAGGCCGCCGAGAATTTGCGGTTGAGCTCGAGCCAGGCGTCAAGCCCGCTTTCGGTATCCGGCTTGATCGCTTCGGCCGGGCATTCGGGCTCGCAGACGCCACAATCGATGCACTCGTCCGGATGGATCACCAGCATGTTTTCGCCTTCATAGAAGCAGTCCACCGGACACACTTCGACGCAGTCGGTATATTTGCAGGCAATGCAATTGTCGGTGACGATATAGGTCATCTTCGGAGGGCTATCCCGATTAGCTGGCGGTGCGACCTTGGGGAAGGTCAATGCGCCTGTCTCAACGATGCCGGTGCTAAACGGTTTCCGTGCCGGCTGCAATACTCAGCGGCTAGACGCATTGGCGCATCCCCCCGCACGCCGAAGCACCAGTAGACCTCATCCTGAGCCTGTCGAAGGACGAGGTCGTGGCAGGATCTAAGCTGCCCAACCTCGCGTTTCGACAAGCTCACCATGAGGTCTCATGGGGTACACCCCCCTACTCCTCGTCCTCGATCAGCCGATCCGTCTCCCGCCGCTCTTTCTTGGTCGGCCGTCCCGAACCCGGCGCCCGCTCCGCAATCGCCGCGTCATAGACGGAGACTTCCGGCCGCGGCAGCGGTGGTGGCGAGATATCTTCGTAAAGCCCCTGCGCTTCGCTGGCCGGCCCACGCCGGGATCCGGCATCGAGGATCCGCCACACGACCAGCCGACCGTGCAGCGTCATGGTCAGGACATCCCCTGCGCCAACCTTGAGATCGGTGCGTTCGGTCCTTTCGGAATTAACCCGGACCGCTCCGCTTTCGATCAGCTTTTGCGCCAGCGTTCGCGATTTAACCGCGCGCGAGAAATGGAGGAACCGGTCGAGCCGCTCCTTGTGCAGCGGCGCTGCGCCCGGTTCCGTCAATTACTCGGTCTTGCCGCGCAGGGCGGCGAGCTTGGCAAAGGGGCTATCGGGATCGAACACCACCTTGCGCTCTTCCCGCGCCGGACGCGAATTTGCATTGGCAGCCGGACGCTCGTTCTTTTCCGGACGCGTGCGGCGCTCGTCATCGCGTGGCCGCGTTTGCGCCGGGCGTTCGTTCTTCGGGCGCTCGTTCTTGGGCCGCTCGTTGCTCGGACGCTCAGTGCTCGGGCGCTGACCCGCATCCCCTTCCGGCCGGCGCTGGCCGCCCTTGGCATGGGCCGGGCGCGTGCGGTCGGGCCGTCGGTTCTGCCCCGCTTCGGCATCGCCTTCCGGCCGGCGGCGACCTTCCGGACGACGCGGCTGATGATGGTCATTGCGGCGGCCCGGGAACCAAACCTCGTCGAATTCCGGCTCAGCCGGAGCAGAAGCATCGGCCGGCGCGGCATCCGGCACGACGCCCTCAGCCACGATCTCGACCGGAGCAGGTTCAATAGCGACTTCATCCACGGCATCGACCGACGCCGGATTATCCTCCAGCACCGCTTCGAGCGCCGGCGCTTCCGCAGACGCTTCGGCTGGTGCCGCAACCTTGGGCGTGCGCCGCAGGCGATACCCCAGGGATTGGAGGATCGACGCAAAGTCTTCGCCCGAACAGCCGAGCAAGCTGGTCATCTCGACGGTCGTGCGGAAGCCATTGCCTTCCGCGGCGCCGGCCGGCAGGTCGCCCGCATAGGGCCGCCCGGCATCGAGCGCGATCAGCGGACGTATAATGTCGGCGAGGCGCTCGAGGATATCGATGCGGACGGCGCGCTTGCCGGCCACCTTGAAGCCGGCGATCTCATAAAGCCGCGGATCGACTTCCGGATCGACCAAAAAGCTCGTCCGGCCCGAAAGCACGATATGCGGAATATCGGTCACGCCCGGCTGGCGCACGCCGCCATGCTTGAGCGCGAAAAGGATGATCGCCAGTTCGCGCGGCGCCGGCTTCAGCGAAAGCGGCAGATAGATATGGTAGGCGCCGAACTTGATGCCGAGCTTGCGCAGCTTGCCGCGCACGTCCTGGTCCAGCCCCTTGACTTCGTCCGACACCGCGCCGCGCGGCAGGATGCCGATGCCTTCAAACAGCTGATAAGCGATACCGCGCGCCGTGCCCTCGATGTCGGCGGGCGCCTCAAGGCTCATCACCTGCTCGAGCACGGTGTTGATATGATGCCGCAGCCAAAGCGACAAACGGTCCTGAACCTTTTCGAGGTCCGGGCCGGTCAAGGTCTCGTCGGCAAGGATAATGATGCGCGGCCGGTAGATGCTGTCGCCCTCGGCCAGCTCGGCAACCACTTCGCCGCGCCAACGCATGCGCCCGTCCGTCGCCAGCACGAATTCCTCGTTCGGCGCTCCGCCGAGCCGCTCGGCGCGATTGTGGATCTCCGGCGCCACCACCGACTCGGCAGCCCCGCGCAGACCCTTGGCGTCCATGTCGCCATCGTTGCGCGCCAGCGTGAAGCGGAAGCCCTCGATCGTTCCGATCAGATGGCCCTCGAGCCGCACTTCGCCTTGGCCGTTGATTTCAGGAGATACCATACGTTTGTCTTTCAGGTGGCGGAGCAGCACGCTGGTCCGTCGGTCGACGAAGCGCTGGGTTAGGCGCTCATGGAGCGCGTCACTCAGGCGGTCTTCAATATCCCGTGTCTTTTCGCGCCAATAAGCCGGGTCTTCAAGCCAGTTTTTGCGATTAGCGACAAAGGTCCAAGTGCGGATCTGCTTGATCCGGTTGCTCAGGGTATCGATATCGCCTTCACTGTTGTCGCAAAACCGCACCTGCTCGGCAATCCAATCCGCGTTGACGTGGCGGTTTCGTCTGAGATCGGTGAAGATCCGCGTAACGATCTCGCCATGCGCAGCCGGCGAAATTCCCTGGTAGTCGGGGATCTGGCAGCATTCCCACAAGAGCTTGACCGCTTCATGCCCGCGCGCTAGCGCCGCGCCCTCGTTGCGGGCGACGAATTCAAGCGCATGCTGGTCCTTAGCCACCGGCACCCGCGTCAGCGTCCGATCATCCGGCGCCGCTTCCAGCGACCCGCGCAGCCGCTCGATCGAGGAAAAGTCGAGCACGCTGTTGCGCCATTGCACGACCTTAATCGGCTCGAAGTCATGCGTTTCGAGCTGCACCACGAGTTCTTCGTCGAACCCCTCGGTGCCGCCGGTCACCCCAAACGTGCCATTATGCTTGTGCCGCCCCGCCCGCCCGGCAATCTGCCCGAGCTCCGATGGCGTCAGCGGCCGCGACTGATGGCCGTCGAATTTCGTATCGTCGGCAAAGGCCACATGGTGGATGTCGAGGTTGAGTCCCATGCCGATGGCATCGGTCGCCACCAGAAAATCGACATCGCCATTCTGGTAAAGCTCGACCTGGGCATTGCGCGTACGCGGCGACAGCGCGCCCATTACCACCGCTGCCCCGCCCCGCTCGCGCCGGATCAGCTCGGCAATGGCATAGACCTGCCGTGCCGAAAAGGCGACGATGGCGGAGCGCGGCGGCTGCCGCGAAATCTTCTTCGACCCCGCATAGGTCAGCTGCGAAAACCGTGGCCGGTCGATGATCTCGACATGCGGCACGAGCTTTCTGACCACATTGGCCATGGTGCCCGAGCCCAGCAACAGCGTCTCATGAAAGCCGCGCGCCTTGAGGATCCGGTCGGTAAAGATATGCCCGCGATAGAAGTCGATCGCCGTCTGGATTTCGTCGATGGCAACGCAATCGACATGAATGTCCATGGGCATCGCTTCCACCGTCGCCACCCAGTAGCGCGGCTTGGCGGGCACGATGCGCTCTTCGCCGGTGATCAGCGCCACCGCCTGCTCGCCCACCCGCTCTACGACGCGCTGATAGACCTCGCGCGCCAAAAGGCGCAGCGGCAGGCCGATCATCCCGGTGGGATGGGCCAGCATCCGCTCGATGGCGAAATAGGTCTTGCCAGTATTGGTCGGCCCCAGAATGGCCTTGACCGAATGGGAAGGTGCGAAACTCATTGCGCCCCTATGTAAGCGGTCCATGCGCCACTTGCGAGTACCGCCAGCGCAATGTCCCGCAAAGGGACAAAGTTGCCACGCTTGCTCCCCGCCATTAACCGCCGGAACGAGATGGGAACGAACCGGCATCGAATCGGCGAGAATCACCCAATGCGGCTTTGTTCCCTACGAGATATGGTGGGAGGAAATGTCTAATGCCACAAGCACACCACCCGGCTCCATGGCGCGGGCCCACCAGCCCAGAAACTGCGTTCAACAGTGTTGAAGACCGGTAAATTTTGGCTTCAGAAGGCCAAAGGTGGAGAGATCGTTAACAGCCAAGCTCACCGCTTTTTTCGAGCCTTCATCCGCAGGCCGGCACAAATCCTCGCGTTCAGCCTGCTGAATTGAGAATAAACCTGATTGACGTGCCGCAATGGGACAGGCCCCATCATCGCAAGCACCCCCTCCCTAGCTACGCTAAGCCTGCGGCCAAGCTACGCTACCCTCCCCTCAAGGGGGAGGGTGAACACGGTGGGTGTGGCACTCTCCAGCCAATCCCACCGGCCCTACCTTCCCCCTCAGAGGGGAAGGCAAGCAAAGCTTAGGTGCGCAGCACCTTAGCGACGCTCGGAAGGGGGTGCCTTCATGCTCCTGTTCTGGAACACATTCTCCCATCGAAGCGCCTGCTTCTTAACGCTTGGGGCAAACTGAGAACGAACAGGGACAGAATCGCGGATCGGCCTGCCGTGCCGCTTTGTTCTCCACAAGTGATGGTGGCTGGATAAGACGCAGGGACCCTAAAGGGCCTAAGCGCGCAGAGAACACCCCGCAAATCCGTTCACCTCAATGAACAAGCAGTAAATTTCGCGTCGCTCGAGCCCTTCCCTCCCAATCCCCTACCGCCAAAAACAAAAAAGCGCCCACGCCGTTAACCGGGCTCGGGCGCTTCTGCAGGCACTTCACCCGCCAAAATTATCGATAAACCCGTTGACCGTCCCGTTCCGGGACTTAGCCCTCAGCTGCGGGCGCTGGTCAGAACCATGGACATGTCGCCCATCGAGGTGCCGATAATGACGCGATAGGGCACGAAATAGCCGGAGGCGCCGAGCGGCGCATACCAGGCGATGATGCGGCTGGTGTCGGCCAGATAGCTGGTCATCTCCGAGCTCTCGAAATGTCCAGACACCGGCTGGTAATCCACCGAGCAGGCGACAAGCGGGCCCTGGTAGCCGGTACGCGGCGAGGTGGCTTCGTCATTGTCGAGAAAACTCATGGCGATGTTGAAGCGCTCGACACCGGTAAAGATGCGGAAGTTCTGATCGCAAAGAGAACGATCGAGCGCCGCCCCCTTGAGCACGAAGGCGGAGAGGAAATCGCCGACATTGGTCAGGTGCCCGCGCTCGAGCGGCACCCGGTCATAGCCATCGAGCACCGGCGGATTGACGGTAAACGAACCCACATCGCGGCCCGAAAAGCCGACATCGACATTGAACACTTCCCCATTGGCCCGCGTCTCGAGCTGGAAGCGCTCCGACTGGAGGCTCGATCCGCCCGAAGTACCGCTGATATTGGCCGTTGCCGTGCCGCTGGCCACGACCGAGCCCAGTCCCGTCACCCGCGCCTTGACGTCGAAGGCATAACGCTGCCCGTCATCGTCGAAGTCGACATCCACCAGCGCCACATTGATCCCGCCCACCGTCACCACATAGGAGACCTTGGCATCAACCGGCGCGGCCTGGACTGGCGCCGCGAGCAGGGGCGTGGCAAGGGAAAAGGCAAGGAGCGCGGAACGGATCACGGTCTATCTCGGCTTCGAATACGAATCAGGGTTAAAGCTCAAAGTGCCGCCCCCTCCGCCGCCACGCAAGGCGCTCGCAGCCGTTTGAGCCCGGCTCCGGGTTGACGCCAGCGCCCCTTTCCCCTAAAGACCCGCGAGATTTCACCACAATCGAGGCCCGTGCGGGTTCGCCTGCCACGAAGGACCTTTACACAAACAGGAATTCACAAGAATGGCACGTCGCTGCGAACTTACCGGCAAGGGCGTTATGGTGGGCAACACCGTTTCGCACGCTCTCAACCGTCACCGTCGTCGGTTTCTCCCGAACCTCATCAATGTGACGCTTCAGTCCGAAGCGCTGCAGCGCCCGGTCAAGCTGCGCATTTCCGCTGCAGCCCTGCGCTCGGTCGAGCACCGCGGTGGCCTCGATGCCTTCCTCGTCAAGCAGGACGACGCCGATCTGAGCCCCCTGGCTCTCGGCATCAAGAAGGAAGTCCGCGCAGCTCTGGCTGCCAACGCCTAAGCGACCGTCTCTCCCAAGTTTTGAACCGCGTGGTAGCCAACTGCCACGCGGTTTTTATTTGGTCCACCCCCCTTACTGTCCGTCACCCTCGGGCTTGACCCGAGGGCTCTATACTTTTCGGACGCCGGTGAAGTACAACGCCCTGGGGTCGAGCCCGAGGGTGACGACCTTGAAATTATAACGCCGCATCGGTCTCATGCCGGCTGCGGCCTGCAGAAAGAACAGTCCCATGCTGTCTCGTTTCCTGGTGGCCGTGGCCGCCATGGTGGCCACCGTTGCCGCCTCCAATGTCCTCGTTCAGTTTCCGGTCCAGTTCACCCTGGGCAGCGTCAACCTCGGTGATATCCTCACCTGGGGCGCCTTCACCTATCCGGTGGCCTTCCTCGTCACCGACCTCACCAACCGCGCCTTTGGTCCACAAAAAACGCGCCTCGTCGTGGTCGCCGGCTTTGCCGTCGCAGTACTGCTGTCGATCTGGCTCGCGACCCCGCGCATCGCCATTGCCTCTGGCGCGGCTTTCCTGGTCGCTCAGCTCTTGGACGTTTCGATCTTCCACCGTCTGCGCAATGGCGCCTGGTGGCATGCGCCGATGTTTTCCTCGCTGGTGAGTTCGGCCCTCGACACCGTGATCTTTTTCACCCTGGCCATGGCGCCCGCCTTTGCCGGCATCGACCGCTTCTTCGGCATGGAAGACTCGTCCCTCGCCTTCCCGGCCCCGCTGCTCGGCATCGGCCCGGAAGTCGAGCTCTGGCAGTCGCTGGCGCTGGGCGATTTCCTGGTCAAGCTTATCATGGCCCTGGCCCTGCTCGCGCCCTACAAGACCATTCGAGACCTTTTCATCCGGCGGATGCCGAATCCGGCCTAAAGACGAGATGGTCAGATTGCAGTCAGGATGAGCCGAGAGGGCTGGTGTCCGAGAACCGGAGCGGAGCGTACATTCAGTACGTGAGCACCGGAAGCGCAGGACCCCTGCCCTCGCAGGCCGTCCTCACTGCAATGGGGCCGTCTCGGGCAGGGCAAACTCCAGCAGCATGGTTCGCTGCCAGTCGTTGAAATTGTTGTCCGAGCCCATGAGTATGCGCGTCTCGCCGCCGGGCGTCACATGCACCATCAGCGATTCCATGTTGTCGACCTCCCCGCCCTGGGCCGACAGCAGCAATTCGCCTTCCATAATATTGCCCGGCCGCACCTCGGCGGCCGGCACGCGGCGCAGGTTCATGACAAAGGCAAAGATCGAAATGCCGCGCTCGAGCACCAGGAGGTCGCCATTGGGCAGAAAGGCGCAATCGGTCGGATTGACCACCGGCGAGTTGACATAGCCGATCGGCCCCTTGTCGTTGACGCCCAAAAGCTCGCCGCGATGGTTGCCGTTTTCGTCCACGGCGGACTCGGCGATCAAAACAGTCGAGCCCGCAACCGGCGAGGCCGGCGGCGCAACGCAGAGCGATTCCAGCGACTCGTTGGTGCGCAAATCGCTTAGCCAGTCGGGTATCGGTATTTCGCGCGCCGGCCCGCCCGGCCGCCCTTCGGTGATCAAAAAATCTGCCACCCGCGTCAGGTGCTCGAAGGCGACCCGCACCGCATAGGGCACACCGTCGCGCCAGATCGTATCCATGCCCTCGGCATCGCGCGCATACTGCCGCGGCAGCACCGCGCCCTTGGAATTCTGCAGCGGCTCGATCTGGACGCCGATAAATCCGAACAGCCGGTCGGCCTCGTCATAGGCCAGTTGCCCGCTGACGAACTGCCCGCGGTCGGTGACAAAGGAAACCCGCTGCTCTGCCCCGGTCTGGGTGACGCTCGACAGCCCGCCGAACGTATCGTCCGGACTTTGCAGCGTAATGCCGCCGCGAAAGATCAGCCCGTCCACGGGCTGGTCGAGAGCCGCACCCTTGAAGCGCGTGACCGGCGCCGCACTGACCGTCGCATCCACCGCCATGGCCGGCTGGACCAAAAGCAACAATGCAAGGGCAGAAACGGCCCGCACCATCATCCCCGCGACCGCCGTCGCGTTTGGGCTGGCAATTCTTCGTCGAACAGCGCCGCAAGCTCATCGGTCAGCGCACCGCCCAGCTCTTCGGCATCGAGCAAGGTCACCGCGCGGCGGTAATAGCGCGTCACGTCGTGCCCGATGCCCACGGCCACCAATTGGATCGGCGAACGCGTCTCGATGTCTTCGATCACCTGCCGCAAATGCGCCTCGAGATAGTTGCCGGCATTGACCGATTGCGTCGAGTCATCGACCGGCGCACCGTCCGAAATCACCATCAGGATGCGCCGCTGTTCCGGCCGTCCCATCAGCCGCTTGCGCGCCCATTCCAGCGCCTCGCCGTCGATATTCTCCTTGAGCAGCCCCTCGCGCATCATAAGGCCCAGATTGCGTCGCGCATGCCGCCACGGCTCGTCGGCCGCCTTGTAGATGATGTGGCGAATATCGTTGACGCGGCCGGGATTGGCCGGCCGGTTGGCCTCAAGCCAGGCTTCCCGCGATTTGCCGCCCTTCCAGGCGCGCGTGGTAAAGCCTAGGATCTCGACCTTGACGCCGCAGCGTTCCAGCGTCCGCGCCAGGATATCCCCGCAGATCGCGGCGATGGTGATCGGCCGCCCGCGCATCGAGCCGGAATTGTCGATCAGCAAGGTCACGACCGTGTCGCGGAAATCGGTATCGTTCTCGACCTTGAACGAAAGCGCCTGCAGCGGATCGGTCACCACGCGGGTCAACCGTGCCGTGTCCAGCAATCCTTCTTCGAGATCGAACTGCCAGCTCCGGTTCTGTTTAGCCATCAACCGGCGCTGCAGCTTGTTGGCCAGCCGCGCCACGGCACCGGCAAGGTTTTCCAACTGCTTGTCGAGCAGCGCCCGCAACTGGTCGAGCTCATCGGGCGGACAAAGCTCGGCCGCCTTGATGATCTCGTCGTATTTTTGGGTAAAGACCTTATAGTTGAACTGATTGGTGAGCTGCGTGCCGCCATCCTTGGCCGGCGGCGGCATGGGCGCGTCTTCGCCGGCTTCCGCTTCGGCGTCCTCGTCCGAGTCCGCCATGTCGGCTTCCATGCCTTCGACGTCGCCGGTTTCCTCCGACTCGCCCGACTGCTGGTCGTCCTGCGAATCTTCCTGCTCGTTCTCGCCCTCGCCCTGTTCAGGCGCCTGGTCGGAGGCATCGCCCTGTTCGGGCTGGTTTTCTTCCTGGTTTTCCTCGTCACTATCGGACGGGTCCGCCATGTCGGATTCCGACATGAGGTTGAGATCACGCAACACCTTGCGCGCCGCCTTGGAAAACTCTTCCTGGTCCTCGTAGGCAGTCAAAAGCGTATCGAGCGACGTCCCTGCCTTGTTCTCGATCTCGCTGCGCCAGAGATCAACCAGCGCATGCCCCGATGGCGGCACCGGCACACCCGCCAGTTTTTCGCGCAGGATCAAGCCCAGCGCTTCGGCCAGGGGCGCATCGTCCTTGGCGTCGATCTCGGCAAAATTGGCGCGAAACAGCCGATCTTCCAGCATTTCGGCGATGTTGCCGCCCATGCCTGGCATGCGGATACAGCCCAGCGATTCCACCCGCGCCTGTTCCAGCGCATCGAAAGCGGCGCGCGCCTGCGGGTCCATCGGAACGCGCTTGCGGTGCTTATCGGGATCGTGGCTGGCAAGCCGCATGGCCATGGCGTCGCCCTGCCCGCGGGCAATGGCGATGTCGCGCCGCGTCGGCAATCGCGGCAGGTTGGCAAGCCGTGCCCGATCCGACGTCAGCAGCGGCCGGTCGGCGGTAAAACTCACTTCGAGCTCGCTCTGCCCGCCAATGGCGCGCACCGTCGCCCCCATGGCCGATTTGAAGGCCTGGGTCATATCGGGCTTATTAAGCTTGCTGCGCGGTGGTTGTGCCATGATATCCAGCCACGACCTCGTGGTTCGACAGGCTCACCATGAGGTCTACGGAAAAATCGCAGATGTCACAGTAGACCTCACCCTGAGCCTGTCGAAGGGCGAGGTCGTGCCGCAGCTTAAGCCATCACGGCCAGGTTGGCCGAGCTCTCCGGCAGGTCTTCCCCGAAGACGCGCTGGTAGAACTCCGCTACCACCGGGCGTTCGAGTTCGTCGCACTTGTTGAGGAAGGTCAGCCGGAAGGCAAAGCCGATATCGCCGCCGAAGATCACCGCGTTTTCCGCCCAGGTGATGACGCCGCGAGGCGACATGACGGTCGAAATATCGCCATTGATGAAGGCCGAACGCGTGAGGTCCGCCAGGCGCACCATGTTCGAAATCTGCTTCTTGCCCTTGTCGGTCGCGCCATAGCTCTTGTTCTTGGCAAGGACGATGCCGACTTCCTTTTCATGCGGCAGGTAGTTCAGCGTCGTCACGATCGACCAGCGGTCCATCTGGCCCTGGTTGATCTGCTGGGTGCCGTGGTAGAGGCCCGACGTATCGCCCAAACCGATGGTGTTGGTGGTCGAGAACAGCCGGAATGCCGGATGCGGAACGATGACGCGGTTCTGGTCAAGGAGCGTCAGCCGGCCCGATTGCTCCAGCACGCGCTGGATCACGAACATCACGTCGGGACGACCGGCATCGTATTCGTCGAAGACGAGCGCGACGTTGTTCTGCACGGCCCAGGGCAGGATGCCATCGCGGAATTCGGTGATCTGCTTTCCGTCCTTGAGGACGATCGCATCCTTGCCCACGAGATCGATGCGCGAAACGTGACTATCGAGATTGACGCGCACTAGCGGCCAGTTAAGCCGCGCAGCGACCTGCTCGATATGGGTCGACTTGCCCGTGCCATGGTAGCCCTGCACCATGACGCGGCGGTTATAGGCAAAGCCGGCAAGGATCGCCAAGGTCGTGTTGCGGTCGAACAGGTAGTCGGGGTCGACCGGCGGCACGTGACCGTTGTTTTCAGAGAACCCCTTCACCACCATGTCGGTATCGATACCGAACAAATCCCGCGCCTTGTATTCGGTATCGGGCAGATTGGTGAATTCGGTCATCGGAATGCTCTTGGATTTTCAGGGGTCATCTAAGGGGAAGGCGGTGGCTCTATAGCAGCATTAGCGCGGTGCGGGTAGGGCTTGGCAGCATGGCTACCGTACCACGAAGCCCACCTTCTTGAGGTGCGAATAGGCCGCAATCACCGCCCGCAAACGCTCCTCGGACGAGGCATCGCCGCCATTGACGTCCGGATGGTGCTTCTTGACCAGGTTCTTATAGGCCGTCTTGATGTCGTCCGACTTGGCATGGGCGGTAAAGCCCAGTGTCTCCAGCGCCCGACGGTCATTTTCGTTGAGCGGCTTGACCCGCTCCGTCGCCGGCCGCTTGCTCTGCTGGTAGCGATAGCGCGCAAAGACCCCGAACGGATCGCCATGCTTGTCGCCTGGCCGAGGAGCCGCCTGCCGCGCAGCCGCCCGCGCCGCCTCGGCACTGCCGGTGCCAAAGCTCGAGCGGGTCTCGGTCTTGGGCGGCGAATGCAGCGCTTCGTCCAGCTCTTCCTGGCTCATGCCGGCAAAGAAGTTGAACGCCTTGTTGTAGTGCCGCACATGCTCGAGGCAGAAATGGTGATACTGCCCTTCCGAGCGCACACCCTTTGGTGCCTTGTACTCGCCGGCCTTTTCGCACCCTTCCCAGTCGCAAACAACGTCGATCGGTTCGGGCTTTTCTTCGCGGCGCGGACGAACGCGAATGGAGTCGAATATCTTGGATTGCAGTTTCTTTGCACCTAGTTAAAGACCACCAAAACGGAGCCAAGCCCCATGTCCATGGCGGACAGAATCAAAACCAAACTTACCGAACGCTTCCATCCCCTCCTTTTGGAGGTGATCGATGACTCTCATCGCCACCATGGCCATGCCGGATGGCAGGAAGGCGGCGAAACCCATTTTCGCGTCAGAATCGCGACCCGGGATTTTGACGGGCTAAGCCGCGTCGCGCAACACCGCGCGGTCATGAGCGAACTCGACGATGAGTTGAAGGAGCGCGTGCACGCCCTCAATATCGAAGTGGTCCCCGCAGACAAGACCTAGGTCCTGTTAACTCCGGAACGAAGGCCCTGTTCAATAGTTGGAAGATCACAACTTTGGAGGGCTCCCATGAAGGCGCTTAATCTCGTTACTCTTCTTCTGATCATCATCGGCGGCATCAACTGGCTTCTGGTCGGCGCATTCCAGTTCGATCTGGTCGCTGCCATCTTTGGCGGCCAGGACGGTGCCCTTGCCCGCATCGTTTACGTCCTGGTCGGCCTTTCGGCCATCTACCAGCTCATTCCCTTCTCCAAGGCCTTCCAGACCGGCGAAGTCGTCGCCGAGCGCGGCCGCCTCTAAGCGGAAGAAACTCTGCCGGCGGGCTAAACTCGATCGTACTCCTCCCCCGCCTTACGGGGGAGGTTGGGTGGGGGAATTGCCTGCTACCTAACCGCGTCCAAAAACGCCGCAACCCGCCCCGGCTCCACACCCTTTTCGATAAACGCCTGCCCGACCCCCTTCGTCAGGATAAACGTCAGCGCGCCACGCTGGACCTTCTTGTCCTGCGCGATCGCCGCCATCAAATCTTGTGTGGATCCCAGCGTGCCCGGGATATCAGCCAATGTGGTGGGTAGCCCCGCTCGCTTCAAGTGCGCAACGACACGGCCGGCATCCTGTCCCGGTGCCAGCCCGAGCTCGGTCGAGAATCGATGCGCCAGCACCATGCCGATGCTGACCCCTTCGCCATGCAGAAGGCGATCACCATAGCCGGTATCTTTTTCGAGCGCATGCCCAAACGTATGTCCCAGGTTAAGCAGCGCGCGAACGCCGGTCTCTTTTTCGTCCTCGATCACCACCCGCGCCTTGTGCGCACAGCAGCGCGCCACCGCCTCGCCGCGTGCCGGACCGCCCTCGAAAATTTCGCCGAGATTGGCATCGAGCCACTCGAAGAATTCCGGGTCGTCGATCAGCCCGTATTTGACCACTTCCGCATAGCCCGCCGCGAACTGCCGCCGGTCCAGCGTGTCGAGCGCCGAAAGATCGGCCAAGACCAGCTTGGGCTGATGGAAGGCACCGACGAGATTCTTGCCGTGCGGCGAGTTGATCCCCGTCTTACCGCCGACCGAACTATCAACCTGCGCCAGAAGCGAAGTCGGCATCTGTACGAAGTCCATGCCCCGCCGCGTCACCGAAGCGGCAAATCCGGCAAGGTCGCCGATTACCCCGCCGCCCAGCGCGATCACGAGGTCACCGCGCTCGAGCCTTGCCGCGAGCAGCCCCTCGACCACGCGCTCCAGCATGGCATAGCTCTTCGTGGCTTCGCCGGCCGGCAAGACCACGGTCTCGTAGTGCAGCCCTGCCTTGTCGAGCCCCGCCGTCAGCCGCGGCAACTGCGCCCGGGCGACATTCTCGTCGGTGACGATGCCAAAGCGACGTCCCGGAAACTTGTCAGCCAGGATCGCGCCCGCCTCCGCGAGGAGATCCGGCCCGATCAGGATGTCATAGGCCCGCTCGCCCAGCGCGACATGGACTGTGTGATCGATCTGGGCCATGCGCCTACTGCTTTCTCAAATGGTCGAGTACCGCCGAAACAACGTCCGCCGCCACATTGTCCTGCGGCACGTCGCGGCTCATCACCGTGACATCGGCTTCCTCATAGATCGGATAGCGGTCGGCAATCAGCTTTTCGAGCGTGCCCTTGGGATCTGCAGTCTTCAGCAGCGGCCGGTTCGAACGCCGCGACACTCGCTCGAACAAGACGTCAAGATCGGCCTTGAGCCAGACCGATACTGCCTCCGCCTTGACCAGCGCCCGTGTCTCGGGATTGACGAAGGCCCCACCACCGGTCGCCAGAACGACGTCGTTTTCCTTGAGCAGCCGCGCGATCACCCGCATTTCACCGGCGCGAAACTCGGGCTCACCCCGCTGCTCGAAGATTTCGGGGATCGTCATCTGCGCCGCGCGCTCGATCTCTTCGTCGCTGTCGATGAAGCTGCGTCCAAGACGGTTGGCAAGGCGGCGCCCTACGGTGGTCTTGCCGGCGCCCATCATGCCCACCAGCACCAGCGGCCTGCCGCCGAGCCGGTTGGCCAGCGCCCGGGCGCGTGACTGACGCGCTCCGCCTTCCGTCCTGCTCACGCCGAATGCCCTCCGCCCATAGCGCTTTCAAACTGCCCCGGCCGCTCCTGTCAAGCATACCCCCGTCAAGGTTGGGAACGACATGGCAAGATTTACCGGTTAGCATATCGCTCAAATTGAAGCAGGACCGCTATGCCCACTCTTTTCCGCCTCCTGATCACCCTGCTGTTTCTGGCCGGTCTGGTCTATGCCGGCATGTTCGCGCTCGTGACCTTTGTCGAGCCGACACCCAAGGAAGTGAGCCAGCGCATCCCCACGCGCGAACTTCTAGGCGAAACCGGTGAGACCGGCACCAGCGGCGGTGGCCCTGCCCTGCTGCAGCCCAATGTCACCAGCACCCCGGCGGAAACCCCGGCGCAATGAGCCATCTAATTTCGGCATTCCTCGAAATGATGAGCGCCGAACGCGGCGCTGCCGCCAACACGATAGAAGCCTATCGCCGCGACTTGTCCGATTATTCCGGCTTCGTCACCGGCAAGGGCCAGACCCTGCTCGATTGCCCGCGCGATACCGTCACCGCCTATCTTGATCGTCTCAAGGCCGAAGGTCTTTCTGCGTCGTCCAGCGCCCGGCGTCTCTCTGCCATCCGCCAGTTCCATAAGTTTCTTTGTGCCGACGGCATGCGCGGCGATGACCCGACCCGCATCGTCGCCAGCCCCAAATCGCGCCGTGCCCTGCCCAAGGTCCTGTCGGTCGCCGAAGTCGATAAGCTCCTTACCCTGGCCGAGACGGAAGCCAATACCGAGGGGCCCAAGCAGGAATCGGCCCAGCGCCTCTATGTCCTCCTTGAAATGCTCTACGCCACGGGCCTCCGCGTCTCCGAACTCGTGAGCCTCCGCCGCAATGCCGTGATGCGCGAGGGCGCGTTTCTGACCGTCACCGGCAAGGGCAACAAGGAGCGCATCGTGCCGATGAACGATCGCGCCCGCGATGCCGTCCGCGCCTGGAAAGAAAAACTCCCACCCGGCCCGTACCTTTTTCCGGCCAATGGCGAGGACGGCTACCTCACTCGTCAGGTCTTTGCCCGCGATCTAAAGGCCCTGGCTGCCCGCACTGGGATTTCCTCCGCCCGCATCGCCCCGCACGTCCTCCGCCACGCCTTTGCCAGCCATTTGCTCGCCGGCGGTGCCGATCTGCGCGTCGTCCAGATGCTGCTCGGCCATGCCGACATTTCCACAACGCAGATCTATACCCACGTCCTCGACGAGAAGCTCCGCACCCTTGTGGAGAGCCATCATCCGCTGGCGAGTAGCACTTGAGTGGCAGCAAATGCTAACCCTCCGTTAGCCAGTGCTTGACTTGGTGGGACTCCGCCGCCACTTTCCAGCCACTTTAGGGCGCAAGAGCAGCGCCTTCGCGCGAAAAATCAGACCCCTACGGGCGGTGGAATGCAGTCTTATCTCGATTTCGAAAAGCCGGTTGCCGATCTTGAAGCCAAGATCGCCGAACTCAAGTCGCTGGCACAAACCGACCAGGCCGTGTCCATCGACGAGGAGGTCAACCGGCTCTCTGCCCGCGCCGAAGAGGCTTTGGTCGAGATTTACCGCAAGCTGACCCCGTGGCAGAAAACCCAGGTTGCCCGCCACCCGCAGCGCCCGCATTTTTCAGATTACGTCGCCAAGCTCATCACCGAATGGACCCCGCTCGCCGGTGACCGCAAGTTCGGCGAAGACGCGGCCCTCCAGGCCGGTTTCGGCCGTTTCAACGGCCAGCCCGTCGCCATCCTCGGCCAGGAAAAGGGCAGCTCCACCGAAACCCGCCTCAAGCATAATTTCGGCATGGCCAACCCGGAAGGTTACCGCAAGGCCGTCCGGATCATGGACATGGCCGACCGCTTCTCGGTTCCGGTCATCTCCTTTGTCGATACCGCTGGCGCCTATCCCGGCATCGGCGCCGAAGAGCGCGGCCAGGCCGAAGCCATCGCCCGCTCCACTGAAAAAGGCCTGGAACTGGGTGTCCCCAACCTTGCCATCGTCATCGGCGAAGGCGGTTCGGGCGGCGCCATCGCCATTGCCACGGCCAATCGCGTGCTGATGCTCGAAAACGCCATCTATTCGGTGATCTCGCCCGAAGCCGGCGCCTCGATTCTCTTCCGCGACGCCGCGCGCGCTCAGGACATGGCCACCGCGCAAAAGATAACCGCGCAGGACCTTTTGGGCTTCGGTGTCATCGACGGCATCATTCCCGAACCGACCGGCGGCGCCCATCGCCACCCTTCCGTGGTGCTCGACAACGCCAAGTCGGCCATCGAGACCTTCCTCAAGGATTTCGGCAATCGTTCGCGCCTCGAAACGCGCGAACATCGTCGCGAAAAGTTCCTGGTCATCGGCACTTCGCTCTAGAACCCGGCACCACACGCTTGCGTGATCATGCACTGCTTTCGGCAGTGCACCTGCCCGTGGTAAAGGCTTCGTTCACCGCATTGGGTCATTCTGCGCTAACCATTGGCCCGGTGCGGGCGTCCTTTGTTTGGGCAGATTTCTAGTGACTGCGACCTTTTTCAATCGCCTCGGCGCTGTTGTGATCCTCTGCTGGCTGGCTGTTGGCCTTGCCGCCTGCGCTAGCTTTGCCAAGGGCGACAACAATCGCCACAACAGCCCACTGACGAGCGGCGTCGTGCAGGGCTTGCGCAACATGGGCTCGGCGCCCGAGCGCGGCATGGTGGTGCGCATCTTCAAACAGGAATCCGTGCTCGAAGTCTGGAAGCAGACCGCCTCCGGCACCTATAACCTCTTCAAGACCTACGAAATCTGCACCTATTCGGGCGATCTCGGACCAAAGTTCAAGGAAGGCGACCGGCAGAGCCCCGAGGGCTTCTATACGATCACGCCGGGCCTGATGAATCCCAAGTCGGCCTATTACCTCTCCTTCAACACCGGCTTCCCCAACAAGTTCGACCGCGTCAACGGCCGCTCCGGTTCCAACCTCATGGTCCATGGCGATTGCAAGTCCGTCGGCTGCTACGCCATGACCGATGCCGGCATTGCCGAAATCTATGCCCTGGCCCGCGAAACCTTCAAAGGCGGCAATACCAGCTTCCAGCTCCAGATCTTCCCCTTCCGCATGACGCCGACAAACCTCGCCCAGCACGCATCAAGCCAGCACATCGAGTTCTGGAAGGACATCAAGGAAGGCTACGACTATTTCGAAACCACCAAGACCCCGCCGGTCTGGGACGTTTGCGAAAAGCAGTACATCTTCAATCCATCCTCGGCCGGCCCGCTCGACCCTGCGGGCCTCTGCCCGCCGTCGATCCAGAATGCTTACGTGACGGCACGCCAGCAGGCCGACGACGCCGCGCTGGCCAGCCAGGTCGCAACCATCCAGCAGGCCGCGGCCAAGCAGGAGGCCGAAAAGGTGGCGCTGCAGCAGCGCGAGCAAGCCATCGGCGGTTTCTTCAACAATGTGGGTAATATGTTCGGCGGCGCGGCACCGGCCCCGACTCCGGCCATGAGCCAGCCGGCTGCGATGCCAACCACGTCCGAGCAGCGCCCCTAGGCCGCACTGCTGCCGCACTTGGGTGAGATGGCCACCCGAACGCATGTGGAGACCCGCCGTGGATCAGCCGACGAGCGAGACCCCAGGCAAAAGCCCCGAAGTGGTAATGGCCGCCGACACCCGTTCGCCGGAAGCCGCCCGGCCGAGGCGATCCCGTTTGCCCATTATTCTGGGCACGATCGGCGCTCTTGCAGGCCTTGGCGCCCTTGGCACGACGATCTGGTTCTCGGCCCAGGGCGAACGCGAAATCCTGCGGCTATCGACCGAACTGGCGCAGCTGCGCGTGAGCCTAGATCTTTACGCCCGCAGCCAGCCCACAGCCGCCGCTGGCCCAACCAGCGAAGAGCTGACGGCTCTGGCGGACCGTCTGACGGCGCTCGAGGAAGCGCAGACCGCCGCTGTCACCCTGCCCCCCATCGCACCCGCCTCCACCCCGGCGGTCACCGCCACAGGCGAGGATTGCCTCCCCGTCGGCATGCGCCTGCTTGTGGCTATGGGCGACAAATACCAAATCTGCGGCCAGCCGGCGAGCGTCGAGGTCGGCATGATCGACAATGGCTATATGACCCTGGTCGATGGCACGACCATCCCTTCGGGCGGCTCCATGCCCCTCCCCAACAGCGCCTGCACCATCGGTGTGACCTCGGGCGGCGACGAAGGCCTGACGGGCTACGCCGAAATCCGCGTCAGCTGCTGAACCCAACAAAAAGGGCGACCCAAAGGCCGCCCCTAATCTCAGAACATTATGACGGCTTAGGCAAACGCGCCGTGGCAGTGCTTGAACTTCTTGCCTGAACCGCAAGGGCAAGGCGCATTCCGCGACACCCCGACCAGCAAAGCCGGATCGATCGGACGCAAGGACGTATCTGCATCCTGGCTGTCGTTCTGCCCATCGGCGAAGGGACCGGCCGCAAAGGCATTGCCCGGAACCGTGCCGCTGACGCCGCTCGTCGCGTCATTCTCGCCCGTGGTCGGATCGATATGGGTGGTGCGAAGACCCGCAGTGTTGAGACCAAGCGGCGCCATTGGCGCGGGCTGCGCCGGCGGACGCGGCTGGATCATCAGGTGGCTCATCTGCGTCGTCACCAGCTCGCGCAGGTTGGCGAGCAGCGCCTGGAACAGCTCATAGGCTTCCTGCTTGTATTCCATCAGCGGATCGCGCTGAGCGATACCGCGCCAGCCGACCACCTTGCTGAGGTGATCGAGCATCACCAGATGCTCGCGCCAGAGCCCGTCGACCGAGCGGAGCAGGATATCCTTCTCCATCTGCCGCATGACATTGGGCATCGGCGTGCCGGCCTCTTCAAAGGCCTTGAGCGTCTGCTCTTCCTTGGCTGTCATGAACTGATCGGCAGCGGTGCGAATACGCTCTTCGACGGTCTCGGCGTCGATCCCCTCTTCCTGCGCCCACTCGGCGATCGGCAGGTCGAGGTTGAGATAGGTCTTGCAGGCTTCCGTCAGCTGCTCGATGTTCCACTGCTCCGGGAAGGAACGCGGCGGGATCGACTTGGCGACGATATTGGTGACCACTTCCTGACGCATGTCGAGAATGGTCTCGCTGACGTCGGTCGCATCCATGAATTCAATACGCTGCTCGAAGATCACCTTGCGCTGATCGTTCATCACGTCGTCGTATTTGAGGATGTTCTTGCGGATGTCGAAGTTGCGCGACTCGACCTTCCCCTGCGCCCGCTCGATGGCTTTGCTCACCCACGGGTGGGTAATCGACTCGCCCTGTTCGAGCCCGAGCTTGCCGAGCATGGAGTCCATGCTGTCGACCGGGAAGATACGCATCAGGTCGTCCTGAAGCGACAGGAAGAACTTCGAATGCCCCGGATCGCCCTGGCGGCCCGAACGGCCACGCAGCTGGTTGTCGATGCGGCGCGATTCATGGCGCTCGGTGCCGATGACCATAAGGCCCCCGGCAGCCAGCGCCTTTTGCTTGTCTTCGGCGATCTTGGCCTTGATCTCGACGATCTTGGCTTCGCGCGCCTCCCCTTCAAGGCCCTCGGCCTCTTTCTGGATGCGCATTTCGAGATTGCCGCCGAGCTGGATGTCGGTACCACGGCCAGCCATGTTGGTGGCGATGGTGATGGCGCCCGGCAAGCCCGCATCGGCAACGATGAAGGCTTCCTGCTCGTGGTGACGGGCATTGAGCACGTTCATCTGGCCCACATTCTTCTTGCGCAGAAGATCGGCCAGCATTTCCGATTTTTCGATCGAGGTCGTGCCGACCAGAACCGGCTGCCCGCGTTCCTGACATTCCTTGATCAGGTCGGCGATGGCGTCGAACTTTTCCTCCGCCGTACGGAAGATCGCGTCGTCTTCGTCGATGCGCTGGATAGGCAGGTTGGTCGGAACGGTGGTCACGCCGAGGCTATAGATGTCGGCGAATTCTTCCGCTTCCGTCTCGGCCGTACCGGTCATACCGGCAAGGCGCTTGTAAAGGCGGAAATAATTCTGGAAGGTAATCGAGGCCAACGTCTGGTTCTCGGCCTGAATCTTGACGTGTTCCTTGGCTTCCAGCGCCTGGTGCAGGCCTTCCGAATAGCGGCGGCCCGGCATCATGCGGCCCGAGAATTCGTCGATGATGACGACTTCATCGTTGCGGACGATATAGTCCTTGTCGCGGCGGAAGAGCTTGTGGGCCCGCAGCGCCGAATTGGCATGGTGCACCAGCGCGACGTTTTCGACGTCATACATGGAGCCGGATTTGAGGAGCCCTGCTTCGGCTAGCGCCGCTTCGAGCTTTTCGACGCCCTGGTCGGTAAAGGTCGCGGCGCGGTGCTTTTCCTCGAGCTCGAAATCGCCCTCGCCGATCATCGGCATCAGCGCATCGATCTGCATATAGAGTTCGGAGCGGTCTTCGGACGGACCGGAGATGATCAGCGGCGTGCGCGCTTCGTCGATGAGGATCGAGTCCACTTCGTCGACGATCGCAAATTCATGGCCGCGCTGCACCATCTGGGCGCGCGTATATTTCATGTTGTCGCGAAGGTAGTCGAAGCCAAGCTCGTTATTGGTGCCGTAAGTGATGTCGGCATTATAGGCTGCCTTGCGCTCGGCATCCGAAAGACCCGGCACGATCGTGCCCCAGGACAGACCCAGGAACGCATAGATCTGGCCCATCCAGGCCGCGTCGCGCTTGACGAGGTAATCGTTGACCGTGACCAGATGCGCGCCCTTGCCGGTCAGCGCATTGAGATACATCGGGAGCGTCGCCACCAGCGTCTTGCCTTCACCGGTGCGCATTTCGGCAATGCCGCGGTCGTTCATGACCATGCCGCCGATCATCTGCACATCGAAGTGCCGCATGCCCAGGACGCGCTTGGACGCTTCGCGCACCGTAGCAAAGGCCGGAACCACGAGATCGTCGAGGCTCGCGCCGCGCTCGATCTGCGCCTTGAAGTCGGCGGTGCGGGCCCGCAATTCGTCATCGCTGAGCTTGACCAGGTCCGGCTCGAGCGCATTGATCGCCGTCACCTTGCCCTGGTACCGCTTGACCTGACGGTCAGACGGCGACCCGAAAATCTTTCGGGCAAACGCAGCAAGTGCCATATTCGTAAGGTCCTTGTGTTGGGCGGCGGGGCGTCGGGGTGGGCAGCCAGCGTCAGGCGGGCGCGGCAGCAGACCCCATTTTCGCCTCGTCACAACTTGGGGAAACCCTTCCGGTTCCCTGTGTGGAGTGTCCGCATGTCCCGGCGCGTGGTGAAGGCGGCACGAGGCGCATGCTTTCGTAAAAGCGGGTGAGATGTAGGAGGGGGGCCAAGGCTTGTCAACGTATCCGAAATCGGCGACACCTCCCATGATCCTTCGGCTTTACGCCTTTGCCGACCACGATCGAGTGAACGGATCGCGATGCTGGCGGCACATTTTAGCCCCCTTGTCGTGCGAGCCGGGTCCGAACTGCTTTTCGACCATGCTGGATCGCCCGTCCTGGGCCCGGCCAAGGAGACAAATCCCCGATGCTGACCACTTCCTCGCGCCTGACCCGCGCCCTTAGCCTCGCTGCGCTGATGCTGGCCGCGCCGGCTGTGGCGACGATCGCCCAGGACGCCGCAACCCCGCCGGCCGGCGCCGCCGCCCCCGCCGAAGCTGCACCGGCAGCACCGGCCGAGATCGACCCCAATGCCGTGGTCGCAACGGTCGGCGACCAGGACATCACCGAAGCCGATCTCGGCTTTGCCGCCGAAGACATGGCGCAGGACCTCGCGCAGATGCCGCCTGAAGAGCGCCGCGCTTTCCTCGTCCGCATCCTGATCGACATGAAGGTCATGTCTGATGCCGCGCGCGCCGCCGGCATGGACCAGACCCCGCTCTTTGCCCAGCGCCAGGCCTACCTTGAAGAACGCGCCCTGCGCCGCGCCTATTTTGCCGACGCCATTGCCGGTGCCGTGACGCCCGAAGCCGTGCAGGCCGAATACGACAAGTATGTCGCCCAGTTCCAGCCGGCCGACGAACTTCACGCCAGCCACATCCTCGTCGAAACCGAGGAACGCGCCAACGAACTCAAGGCCGAACTCGATGGCGGCGCCGATTTCGCCACCCTCGCCAAGGAAAACTCCATCGATCCCGGCGCAGCCAATGGCGGCGATCTCGGCTTCTTCAGCCGCGGCATGATGGTTCAGCCCTTCGAGGAAGCCGCCTATGCGCTGGCCAATCCGGGCGACATCTCCGCTCCGGTCCAGTCCCAGTTCGGCTGGCACATCATCCGCCTTGAGGAAAAGCGCCAGTCCGCCCCGCCGGCCCTTGAGCAGGTTGCCCCGCAGATCCAGCAGCAGCTCCTCCAGCAGGCCTTCGTTACCAAGGTCGATGAGCTGATGGCCGGCGTCACCGTCAACATCGCCGATCCCGACCTCAAGGCAAAGTTCGACGCTCAGGAAGCCATGGAAGCCGAAGCAGCCTCCGGTGCCGCTGCCGAACCGGCCGCGCAGTAAGATCACCCAAATCGAATGCGAAAGCCCGGCCATGCGCCGGGCTTTTTTTATGCCCGGTAGCCGGGAGTGCCGCGCAGAACCGTATCGACGACCGCCTCGACCTTGCCCATCGATTGCGCCACATGGCCCACCAGCAACTGGTGCCAGGCATAAGCGACCACAAGATCGATGATCAACGCCGCGTCGACATCCTGGGGCACCTCGCCGCGCGCCTTGGCGCGCTCCACGAGAACCAGGGCACGCTGCTTGCGATCCGCCTGATAGGCCTGCAATGCCTCTTCGGCACCCGCATCGCTTTGAGCCTCGGCGATCACCGCGCGATAAACCGTGCCACAGAGGCTGTCTTTCCAGAATCCGAGCAGTTGATTGTCGAGGAACGCGACCAGGTCGCCGCGCAGCGTTCCGGTGTCCGGAAAGGCACGGGCATTCTTGAAGCGCGTGTAAACATCCAGCATCAGCGCCGTGCGATTGGGCCACCAGCGATAGATAGTCGGCTTCCCCGCCCTTGCTCGCCGTGCCACCGCCTCGATCGAAAATCCCGCAATGCCACCTTCCCGCAGTACCGCTTCGGCAGCGTCGAGAATGGCCTCCTGGCTTGCAGGATTACGGCGGGCGCCGATCGAGCGGCGGCTAAGGTCTTCGGTCTCGGTTTCCATGCCGGCACTATGGGGCAAAAAAGAGCTGAAGAAAAGACTTGAACGAAACGGCTCGTTTCGTTACATATCGAAACGCATCGTTTCGTTGGAGTTCTTCATGCATCTCTCTTTCGCCGCCAAGGCCCGCATGGCCCTGCTCATGACATTTGCCGTTTATCCCGTCGTCGTCATCTACGCGACGCTCGTCTCCATGATGACGCCAGGCTGGGAATTCTGGCAGCGTAGCCTCGTCCTCGTGCCCTTCATGGCCACCACCATCGTCTTCTTCATCGTGCCCTTCATCACCACACGCTTCGGTGCCTTCATTGCCGGCAAGAAGCGCATCACGGCCTGAGCCAGGAACCTCGCCTCAGCCTTGCGCCCGTCACATGTTTCGGGCACACGAAGCGCATCCTGCTTGGCTAAGGTGATGCTTCATGGCTGCCCATCCGGTTTCTCCCCTCGCTCCCAAATCCTACCCGGATCTGCCGCCGATCGCCGGCGTTCGCTTCGCCACGGCTGAAGCGGGCATCAAGTACAAGAACCGCACCGACGTGCTGCTGATGGCCTTCGATGAAGGCACGGTGGCCGCCGGTGTGCTCACCCGATCAGCCACCTCCTCCGCCGCGGTCGAGCTCTGCCGCGAAAATCTGAAAGGCGGCGTGGCCCGCGGCCTGGTCGTAAACTCCGGCAATTCCAACGCCTTCACGGGCCAGAAGGGCCGTGAAAGCGTTCGCTACATCACCAAGGTCGCGGCTGAAGCCCTCGGCTGCGCACCCTCGGAAGTCTTCATCGCCCAGACCGGGGTGATCGGCGAATTGATCGACGCGAGCAAGTTCGACGGCAAGCTCGACGAGGCCGCCACCCGTCTCGTCGATGCGCCATGGATTGAGCCGGCCAGGGCGATCATGACCACCGACACTTTTCCAAAGCTCTCGGGCGCCGTGCTCGACATCGATAGCGTCGAGGTCAAGATCAACGGCATCGCCAAGGGCTCGGGAATGATCGCGCCGGACATGGCCACCATGCTGAGCTTCGTCGTTACCGACATGCCGATCGCGGCCCCGGTTCTGCAGGCGCTGCTCAGCCAGCATGTGCAGACCACGTTCAACGCCATCACCGTCGACAGCGACACCTCCACTTCAGACACGCTTCTTGCCTTTGCCACCGGCAAGGCGCCGGTCGATGCCATCAACAGCCTCGATGACCCGCGTGCCGAAGTCTTTGGCGCTGCCCTCGCCGACGTTCTCTTCGAACTCGCCATTCTCACCGTTCGCGACGGCGAAGGCGCGACCAAGCAGGTCTCGGTCCATGTCGAAGGCGCCACCACCGACGCCTCCGCCTTCCGCATCGCCAAGGCCATCGCCGACTCGCCCCTGGTCAAGACCGCCATTGCCGGTGAAGACGCCAATTGGGGCCGCGTCGTCATGGCCGTCGGCAAGGCCGGCGAGCCGGCCGACCGCGACAAGCTTTCCATCCGTTTTGGCGATCTCCTGGTTGCCAAGGATGGCGAACGTGCCCACGGCTACGACGAAGCTGCCACCAGCGCCTACATGAAGGGCGAAGAGCTTGAAATGACGGTCGAGCTTGGCCTCGGTTCAGGCCGGGCCACGGTCTATACCTGCGACCTTACTCACGGCTACATCACCATCAACGGCGACTATCGGAGCTGATGTGAGCCTCCCTGACCCCGAAGCATTCGAACGGGCCGGCCTCCTGGCCTGGCCCGGAATCGAGGAGAAGTGGGACGGCTCCTGGCTGCGCCGCGCGACCAACGGCTATACCCAGCGCGCCAACTCGACCCAGTGCTTTGATCCCGATGATTTCGAAGATGCCGATGTCCGCGTGATCTCGGCCGCGTCGTGGATGGTCATGCGCAAGATCAAGCCGGTCTTCCGCATGACCCCGCTAGCTGCTCCTGAGCTTGGCGCAACGTTGGATGAGGCTGGCTGGCAGCAGATCGACCACAGCAACCTTTTCGCCATGGAGCTCGGCGACTTCGAAGCTGATGCCAATGCCGAATATCTTTGCCCGCTCGATCCCAAATTCCTTGCCACCACCAAGCGCCTTCAGGACTATGACGAAGCCAAGATCGCTGGCCTCAAGGGTCTGCTCGGAATGCTCAAGGTTCCCGCTGCAGGCGTGGTCATCCATCGCGATGGGCAAGCCGTCGCCTCCTCGATCATGGCCGTAGCCAATGGCATCGTCATAACCGGCAACGTCGTGACCGACCCAGCTCGCCGCCGCCAGGGACTTGCCGCCGCCATGATGCGCTCGGGCCTAACCTGGGCCAAGAGCCAGGGTGCCAAAGTCGCCGCGCTCAACGTCCAGGCGGACAACCAGGCCGCCAAGGCACTCTACACGGGCCTCGGCTACACCCATCAGTACGACTACCACTATCGCATTCCCGGAGCTCCGAAGTGACGGCCAAACCAATCCTCCTGGTTGTCGCTTGCGCCCTGGTCGATGCTGATCGTCGCGTGCTGATCGCCCAGCGTCCTGAAGGCAAGTCCATGGCCGGTCTGTGGGAATTCCCTGGCGGCAAGGTTGAGCCTGGAGAAACGCCGGAAGCCGCGCTGATCCGGGAACTGGGCGAAGAGCTGGCAATCGAGACCAAGGAGGCCTGCCTCGCGCCCCTGAGCTTTGCCAGCCACTCTTACGAAAACATTCACCTGTTGATGCCACTTTACGTTTGCCGAAAATGGCAGGGCACGCCGCAAGCCCGGGAGCACCAGGCCCTCAAGTGGGTGAGGCCTCAGTCCCTGCGCGATTACCCTATGCCACCGGCAGACGAGCCTTTGATTGCAGCGCTCTGCGATCTTTTGTGAGCGCCTCAAGGCGCCTGTTCAGGAGCGGCCATGCTCAAGCTGTTGAGTGTTCGGTTTATGCGCGATGATGCCGGTGCGACGGCAATCGAATATGGGCTGATCGCCGGGCTTATCGCCGTAGCCCTCATCAGCAGCATGATCGTCTTTGGCGGCGCCGTGACCAATCTCTTTGGCAGCGATGGCGTTGGCAGCGCCGGCTCGGCGATTGAGCAGAGCGCCAATTCCATACGCTAGCCTTAGCGGCTGACGATCTTGTATCGCTGCCCCGGCACCAGCGGATCGCCGGGATAAAGGTTGTTGAGAATAAAGAAGAGGTCGCGCCCGCCAGCGATGTTGGCCATCTGCGTAGCCACGCTGTCCGCCGTGTCGCCGGCCTTGGCCGTGACCAGCCGGATCGACAACTGACGGATCTTGCCCAGATCATTGGCATCGGTGCGGCGGAAGCTCTGCAGCGTCTGCTGCGCGCCACTGGCAAAGCGCTGGCTGTCGCTCTTGGCGGCAAAGATAAAGCGATAGACTTCGCCATCGAGTCGCATCACGGCGACCCGGAAGAACCATTGGTCCGTCTGCGCCAGGCCCGAAGCCATCTCGATGCCGTTAAAGCTCTGCGACTGCACCGTGTCGGCCTTGAGCCCGGCGATCCAGCCGGACTTGAGATAATCGGTCAGCGCCATATTGGGCTGCACCACGGCGCTATCGAAGCGCACGGCTTCACCGTCACCGGCAACACCCACCACGGCGCTCTGCGAGTTCTGCAGCGCATAGCCCTGCGGCACCGTGAAGGTGAACTTGGAGGCCGGATGAATAAAGCTTTGGCCGATGATCGAGCCCTGCGACGGGCTGTCGCCAAAGGTCATGCCGGAAATGGCCGAGAGATAACCTTCCCGATCCGTCTCTCCGGCCGCCGATGACCCGAACAGACCCTGCGCGCGGCTCGAAGCCGTCTGGATGCGCGATGGCGTTGAAGGATGCGACGACAGGAACCCGCCATCGCCGGTGTCGCCAGCCGAAAAGGCTGCGAAACGGCTCATGACGCCCAGGAAGCGCGCCGCCGCCTGGCTGTCATAGCCAGCCTTACCGGCAAACTTGATGCCCTCGGCATCGGCCTCGAGCTCCTGGTTCTGGCTGAACGCCGCAAGCTGCTCGCGCGTCCGGTTGGCCGTTGCGTCGGTCGATGTGTCGCCGCCCAGAATACCGGTGATGACCCGATCGACGATCTGCGTGTTGCGCGTCTTGTCGGTGCGGGCACGGGCATGGCGCAAGGTCACGTGCGCTATCTCGTGCGATAGCACGGCCGCCAGCTCGCTCGTATCCGATGCCAGTGCCAGAATACCGCGCGTCACATAGATATAGCCGCCGGGGAGCGCAAAAGCATTCACCTCGGACGTATCGAGAATGGTGACCTGGAACTGCACATTGGGCTGGTTGGCAGCCGCAAGGAGGCGCCCGACGATCCGCGCAACCATGATCTCGGCCTGCCGGTCTTCATAGACCCCGCCATAGGCCGCAACGATCCGAGGATGCTCGCGCCGGCCCAGTACGTCATCATTGGGGTCGGTACCTTCCGGTACGACGGTCGGCGCCGGATTGTCACCCGTGCGCGCCACATTGATGTTGGAGCCGGTCAGCGACGTGCAGGCGCTCAAGGCCAGCAGCAGCGCCGCCAGCATTCCCATGCGCCAAACCTTCTTGCCCAAAAGCGTGGTCATTGCCTCGCCAGAACCTCGATCTGTTCGGGATGGGTTATTTCGATGCGCGGACCATCCCGGTCATCCACCCACCCGCGAATGCGCACAAAGGCGTTTTCCAGCATCAACGGATCAAAACCGTCAGCCGCAAAAAGGCGCAGCGCCGGCGCTTCGATCACGGCCGTAAAATCTTCCTTATAGAAGCGCCCGAAATTGAGGTAGACGCGCGATCCGCTGCGTTCGGCAACGAGCACGCGTCCTTCCACCAATTCATAGTCGCCCACTCGGTCGAGCAAATCAGCCGGCCGATCCGCCGCCCGCACGCTGTAATAGGGATCGGTCCAGATTCCAAGCCGCTCTACGCGCGCCCTTGCCTCTGCCGCAAACAGTTGATCAAGGCATTTGCGGTTGTCTGGAAATGAATAAACCCGCGCCAGGCCATTCTCGACCATATGCTGCTGCGCCCAGATGGCGTCGCCGCCCTCTTCAACGAAGACATGCGCCAGCGCCCGGTCATAGCGATCTTTTTCCTCGCCGCCATAGCCCAGCATCACCGTCTTGTTGAGCGCCAGGTTCTCGAGCTCGGTTTTTGCCTCGGGCGCCAAAGGCCAGGTCGGATATCCCTCCCTGCCCAAGGGCAGTTTCGGCGCCTGCGTACCGATCATGCGCACCACCAGCCCAGAATCGAGGATCACCGTATCGCCGTCGACCACCTCGGTGACCACGCCACCGCGCGCCATTCGCAGGTCATCACACGCGCCAGCGGTTGCCGCGCTGAGACCCGTAAGGATCGCTGCGGCAAAAGAAACGATGGTTGATCGGCGCACACAACACCCCCGGAAACTCTTCGTTCACCATGCACTCAAATAAGGCAAAAAATGATTACCAATTTGCGGCCTATTGCTAACACCGATCTGTCGCGACACTCTCTTCTCAAAGAGGGGATGCGAATGACAAATCGAGGCGAAGTCCGCACCGGAACCGCCGGCTGGGTGTTCGAACCCTGGCGCGGCACCTTCTTCCCCCAAGGCCTCGTTCAGAAAAAAGAGCTGAGCTACGCCGCCAGCCACCTGACCACAATCGAGATCAACGCAACGTTTCGCGCCAACCAAAAACCTGCCAGCTTTCAGAAATGGGCCAGCGAAACCCCTGAAAACTTTAAGTTTTCCATCAAGGGTCCGCAACTCGTCACCCACATTCGCCGCCTCAAGAACTGCCGCCAGGAACTCGCCAACTTCTTCGCCTCCGGCCCGCTGGCCCTCGGCAATCAACTGGGCCCCTTCGTCTGGCAACTACCGCCCAACCTAGCCTTCGATCCGCAGGTGCTCTCCGATTTTCTCGAGCTCTTACCGAGAGATAGCGCCTCCTACCTCGCTCTCGCCAGCGAGGCTGATGGCGCAAAATCCGAGCCCTATCTCGGCGCAAGTGATATCGGACCGATCCGTCACGCCATCGAGCCGCGGCACAAAAGCTTTGATGATCCTGCAGCGAACGCATTGTTCGCTCAACACAACGTCGCTCGCGTCATCGCCGATACGCTCGAAAATCCGGGCCGTGAACTTACCGCGGACTTCGCCTATTGCCGCCTGCAGGGACCGGCACGCGAAGCCGCCAGCGGCTACGAAGATGCCGATATTGCAAGCTGGGCCAAGGAGATAGCGACATGGCGCGAGCCTGGCCGCGACGTCTTCGCCTACTTCGTCCATGAGGACAAACTGCACGCGCCGCAGAACGCCATGGCCCTCAAGAAAGCCGTAGACGAGCAATAATCACGAGCCTGTTGCCATCTGGCTTTTGCCACAGCCGGGCGCTAAGTCCTTCCCATCGCAGCGTCACCTGAGATCATCGCCATGTCCCCTGCCCGCCCGCTCGACAAGATCGCTGCCGGTCTTGCCTTTCTTCTTGGCCTCGCTGCCATCCTGGGTGCGCTGGGATCGCAATATATCGGCGGCCTCGTGCCCTGCGAACTCTGCCTCGAACAGCGCCTCGCCTACTATTGGGGCCTGCCGCTCCTGGCGCTGATCCTCGTGCTCTGGAACAGGCTGCCCTTGCCGGTTTGGTATATCGGCATGGCGATCGTACTCGCCATTTTCGCCTGGGGCACCTATATGGGCGCCTTCCACGCTGGCGTCGAATGGGGTTTCTGGCCCGGCCCCACCGCATGCTCCGGCCTCGGCTCCGACTTCAGCCTCGACGCACTCAACGACCTCAAGCCGGTCATCGGCTGCGACGTCGTCCAGTTCCGCTTCTTGGGGCTCTCGCTCGCCGGCTACAACGCATTGATCTCGCTAGCCATCGTCGTGCTGCTGATCGCCTCGATTGTGTTCCAGTACCGCCGCGACAGGCGCAACTAGGCGTTAAAGATTGCCTGCAAGTCTGCGGCTGCGGATACGACGCGGACTATGGTTACTTCTGCGCCTACCGAATAAACAATCACATAGTTGCCGTGGATGCGGCGGCGGTAGCCTCGGTGTCGTGCAACTTCCAGCAATGCGAAACGCAGCGGCGCTTCGCCAAGCCCCATACAGGCAGAGCGTAGCTCACTTGTAAAACTCAGTGCCCGTTTGGGGCTATCCTGAGCGATGTAGTCGGCGATTGCCTCTATGTCGCTTTCTGCAAGGAGCGATAATCGCACCCTCATCAACTGCTAGCTTTCGCCATAGCGTCGTATTTGGCCATCAGCCGGTCAAATACTTCCTCTAAAGGCTTTACGCGTCCAGCATCGACATCTGCCTGGCCTGCAGCGATCTTTTTTTCAAGCTCCCGCAGCCGCGCTTCCCGCTCCTGCACAAGCCTAACACCTTCGCGCAACACCTCGCTTTTCGAGTTGTAGCGTCCGTTCTCGACAAGGTCGGTGACCACCTTCTCCAAGGCCTCACCAAGATCTGCACTAATAGCCATGTTCGTCTCCTGCTCACCCAATAATAGTTATTGGATATTCACGAGACAAGATCACGGTTCGAGTTCGATGTCCCAATAAAGGTAGTCGAGCCAGCTTTGGTGCAGGTGGTTGGGCGGGAAGGCGCGGCCATTGTTGTGGAGGTCGTGCACGGTCGGCGCGTAAGGCGCCTGATGCGGGAACATCTTGATTTCGCTGGGCAAGCGATTGGCCTTGCGCAGATTACACGGCGCGCAGGCGGCAACGACGTTTTCCCAGGTGGTGAGACCGCCCTTCGAGCGCGGAATGACGTGATCGAAGGTCAAATCGTGCGGCGAACCGCAATATTGGCACTGGAAACGGTCGCGCAGGAAAACATTAAAGCGCGTGAAGGCGGGATGCCGTGCCGGTTTGACATAGTCCTTAAGAGAAACGACGCTGGGCAGCCGCATCTCGAAGCTGGGCGAATGGATTTTCGTTTCGTATTCGGAAACGATGTTCACCCGATCAAGGCACACCGCTTTTATCGCGTCCTGCCAAGACCATAAGGACAATGGATAATAGCTGAGCGGCCGGTAATCGGCGTTCAATACAAGAGCGGGACAGGTCTCAGGCGACACATGGATAGTCACTTGAGGCTCCCGAAACGGGAATCGCGTAAGTCCATAGCCCCCTTATACTAAGCCCTTTGTGTCGGGCGTGTGAAGCAGCAGCGAGGCTTATTTGTTCGTGATCTCTTCAATAAACTTGGCAATGAAGGCGATTCCATCCGGCGAAACGCCGTGCCCAGTCCCCCGGCTTACGTGATATCGTAGCACTGGGAAGGACTTGGTTAGCAGACTGTTAGCATTTGCGCTGTGCTCGGGTGAGACAACGTCGTCCCGGTCGCCATGCACAAGACAGACCGGGGGACGAGCCAGGGACGGATCGCCGAAATTGTCCGGCGGCAGAAATGCGCCCGAGATGCCGATCACACCCATGAGGGTTTCTTCCTTGGGCAGCGACAAGCCGACATGCAGCGCCATCATCGCGCCCTGGCTGAAGCCGGCCAGGATGGTGCGGTTCGGCGATACGCTGGTCTGCTCCCAGAGGTCGTGGAGGAAATCGACCAGCACCGGGCGCGCGGTTGCAACGCCGAGCTGCCGCTGGGCCAGCCGCCCTTCCTCAAGGCTGATCGGAAACCATTGATGGCCGAAGCCGGTCATCGATGCCGGATGAGGCGCATGCGGCGAGACGAACAGCGCACCCGGCAAGAGGTGCTGGAAGTGCGGCGCCATGGCAATGAGGTCGTTGCCGTCGCTGCCATAGCCATGCAGCAGCACCACGGCGCTGTCGGGCGCACCGCCATTGATCGGCGCAAGCATGGGGCCGGAGAGCTTGATCATAGAAGGCTCGATTCTCGGTTCTTGAGAGCAGCGAAATAACGCCAGAACAAGAGCGCCGCGACCGAGCGGTGCGGCGACCAGTCATGGGCAATGACGATCATTTCCTTGATGGTCGGGCGAGCGTCAAGCCCGAGACCGTGATGAGCCGCTTTGAGCAAAGCCAGGTCGCCAGCGGGGAAAATGTCGGGATGGGCGGCGCAGAACAAGAGGTATACCTCTGCCGTCCAGGGCCCGATGCCGCGCAGGGCCACGAGCCGCCTGATGGCTTCATCGCCGGGCAAGTTGTCGACTTCATCGAAGTCGAGCTCTCCGGCGACCACCGCCTCGGACATCGCGCGCAAGGTAAGATACTTGCTGCGCGAGAACCCGGCTGCCCGCACGGTTTCTTCATCGAGCAGCAGATAGGTCTCGGGCTCGAGCGCGCCGGGTAGCAGCGAGAACCTGCCCCAGATTGCCGCCGCGCTCTGCACGGAAATCTGCTGCCCGGAAATTACCTTGGCCATGCCGGCAAACTGTTTCGGGTTAACCCGTGGCATGACCACGCCAACGGCGTCGCGCATCGGCGCGAGGCGCGGCACCATGCTCACGAGGGCATCCAAATGCCAGGCAACACCCTCGAGCGTATCGATGCGGGGCATGGTTTCACTCGTCACAGTCACTCGGAATTCCTATAATGGCTCATGGCCAAACCCCAGCTTCGCTTCGCTCCAAGCCCCAATGGATGTCTTCACCTCGGGCACGCTCTGTCGGCGTTAGTGACCTGGGACGCGGCAAAAAAACTGGACGGCACTGCCCATCTGCGCATCGAAAACATCGACCTCAACCGCTGTAAACCCGAATTTACCGAAGCGATTCTCGATGATCTCCATTGGCTCGATCTCGACTGGCCCGAGCCGGTCCTGATCCAGTCCGAACGCTTCGAACTTTATGCCGACGCCGCCAACCGGCTGCGCGACATGGACCTGCTTTATCCCTGCTTCTGCAGCCGGACCGAGATCGCCGAAGCCTCCGTTGGTACCGATCCCGACGGCGCCCCGCTTTACCCCGGCACCTGCCGCCATCTCTCCAACGCCGCGCGTATCGAGCGGCTTGAACGCGGCGATCCGGTTCAGTTCCGGCTCGATATCGAGAAGGCATTGAACCGCGTCGGCATGCTGACCTTCACCGTGGTCGGCCCCACAGTGCTTGACCGACCGCAAGTCCGATATGCCCGGCCCGAGCGCTGGGGCGACGTCGTGCTGCAGCGCAAGGACGTGCCGACGAGCTATCACCTCAGCGTCGTGGTGGACGATGCGGCGCAGGGCATCACGCATGTAACGCGCGGTCGCGATCTTGAGGCCGCGACCGACATTCATGTCCTGTTGCAGATGCTCCTTGGCTTGCAGTCGCCGATCTACTTCTTCCACCGGCTGCTGCTGGGGGATGATGGAGAAAAGCTCAGCAAGTCGAAGGGCTCGCAAAGCTTAAGAGATTTGCGGGCGGAGGGGTGGACGGCTGAGGATGTGAGGCGGGCGGTGAAGTTTTAGCACCCCCACCCAGCCTCCCCCTTAAGAAGGGGGAGGAGTCCGATCGCAGACTTGGCGAGATGGTGCTCCTCCCCCGCCTTACGGGGGAGGCGGGGTGGGGGCACTCGGTCAAGCAGCCGCCGCCTGCTTCGCCCCCATCAACTCATTCACCGTCGCCTTCACCGCCACCTCATAGGGCGTTGCAAAGCTCGGCCCCAGCAATGCATCGAGCCTTTCATCCACGAGTTCCATCTCGTTGCTCCAGATGTAGCGCATCTCATGAAGATCACGCATGATCGGGTTAACGAGGCCGACGAGGCGGATGCCCCACCATGGGAAGGGAGTGACCTTGAGCTCGCGGCCGAGCGCGGCTTCCGTCGCGGCCATGATCTCGCCATGGCTGACCCAATGGCCGGCAAAATGGAAGTTCTCGAACCTGCCCAGCGCATGCCGCTGCTCCGCCAGCGCCACGAATACCCGGCCCAGGTCCGGCAAATAGGCCCAGGAATGGCGCTTGTCCAAGTCACCGAGATGATAAATCTTGCCCTTGCTCGCATCCATCAGCATGGCCTGCTCGAACCATTCGCCGCGCTGCCCGGGCCCGAAAAAATCCCCGGCACGCAGGATGATTGCCTTGTAATGACCCGCTTCCGCACCCGCGCGGATCATGCGCTCGAGGTTTTCCCGAATGCGTCCGCGCGCCTTTTCTCCGCTTTGCCGCAGGTCTGGCGTCAGCCGGCGGTCAGAGGCGCGATAATTGTAGATCGTGCCGGGAAACATCAGCGTCTTGCCGCTTTCCTCTAGGGCATTGAGCACGACCTGAAGCTGCGCTTCGGCAGCACTATTGCCCCACTTGTCATAGGGAAGATGGAGCGCATTGACGACGACGTCGGCTTCCGCGATCGCAGCCTTCACCACCGCGATGTCGTCGGCATCCCCCTTGACGAAGCGCGTGTTCGGGACCGGCTTGCGGTTGACCCGGCCGAGCCCGGTGACGTCCCAGCCGGCATCGCGAAAGGCCCACATCACGGTGTTGCCGATATGGCCATTGCTGCCGAGGACGGTGACTTTACCCTTGCTCATCTCAAAGCTCCTTTGTGTTGCTGGAGCCCAAGATGGTCGCTACAAGAATGAATGGCGATTAGCCAGAAGCGTGGGTCGAGCATTCAATCATGAATAGAGAACCAGACTGGGCGCTATGGCGCAGCTTTGCTGCCGTGATCTCTGGGGGCTCGCTCTCGGCCGCCGCGCGACATCTCAGCATGAGCCAGCCCACGATCGGCCGGCACATCGAAACGCTGGAAGCAAACCTGGGCATTCCCCTTTTCGAGCGGACACTAAACGGGCTTAAACCCAACGGAACGGCGCTTCGCCTTTATGAGCCGGTGCAACGCGCGCAAAACTCATTGGCCGAGGCGGCAATCCTTGCCGAAGGCGCGCAGGATGATACCGGCGGCACGGTGCGTATCACCGCAAGCTTCATGATCTCCAACTATGTCCTGCCCAAAATTCTGGGCGCCATCCGCACGGCCCATCCTCGCATCGGCATTGAGGTCGTGCCCTCCGATTCCGCTGAAAACCTCCTGATGCGGGAGGCCGACATTGCCGTGCGCATGTTCCGCCCGACGCAGCTGGAACTGGTGACGCGGCACCTCGGCGACATCCCCCTCGTCCCCGTCGCGCATGAAGATTATCTCGCCCGCCGCGGCATGCCCAAGGAAATCGCCGACCTCTGGGAACATGACCTCCTCGGCTTCGATCGCTCCGACGCCATCATCCTTCATGCGCGCAGGCTCGGCTTCGAGCTCAAGCGGGAGAACTTCGTCATCCGCTCCGATGACCAGGCCCATCTGTGGGAGCTGATCCGCGCCGGGCTCGGCATCGGCTTCGGGCAGGAGACGCTGGCACGGCAAACCCCGGGCCTCGTCGTGATCCCGATCGATCTGCACATCCCGCCCATGCCGATCTGGCTCACTACACACAGGGAATTGTTCACCTCGCACCGAATTCGTGCCATCTATGACGCAGTGGCGAGCGGCCTCCTTGCCTATATCAATGAAGCACCTGCTCCTCTCTCCAACCCTTAGGCAAAGATGGAAACGCTCCTCAATATCGCCATTGCGCTCGCGCTGCTTTTCGTCGTCATCGTTCTCGGCATGGGCCTTTGGAACATGCTCAAGGGCGGTCCCGGCAATACCAGCCAGCGCCTGATGCGCCTGCGCGTCATCGGCCAGGCCGTAGCCCTTGTGTTGCTGCTGGGCGCACTGTTCTTCTTCGGCGGCCGCGGCGGCTAAGAGCTACTTTTCATGGTCAAGCTCAACGTCATCTATACCAAGACCGGCGATGACGGCACGACGGGCCTGGTGCGCGGTCCACGGCGGCTAAAGCATGACTTGCGCATCGAGGCCTATGGCACGGTGGATGAAGCCAATGCCACGCTTGGCCAGGCCCGGCTCCATGCCAGCGCCCCAATCGACGCGGTACTGGCCCGCGTGCAGAACGACCTCTTCGACGTCGGCTCCGACCTCGCAACGCCCGGCACCGACGATCCGGCCGCCCCATATCCCAGCCTTCGCGTCCGTCCGGTGCAGACGGCATGGCTCGAAACCACGATCGACCGCTTCAATGCCGATCTTACCCCGCTCACCAGCTTCGTTTTGCCCGGCGGTTCGGCGCTGGCCGCAAGCCTTCATATCGCCCGCACCGTGACCCGGCGCGCCGAGCGGCTCGTCTCCGCTTTGGTCGAAGCCGAGCCCGACACCAATCGGGAAACGATAAAATACCTCAACCGCCTCTCGGACCTGCTGTTCGTTCTGTCGCGGGTTGCCAACAACAATGGCGCTGCCGATGTCTTGTGGGTGCCGGGCAATTATGGTGACGTGGACAAGAAGGGCTGAGCTTCCTTCCCCTGAAGGAGTTTGCCCTGTTTCTGCCCCTCCACGACAGCAATCCGATCCGCCATGTGCGCCTGCCCTTCGTCAATTATGGGCTGATTGCGCTCACGGTTCTGATCTTCCTGATCCAGTCGACGCTACCGCCCGCCGCCTTTGAGGCAGCGGCGATCAACTTCGGCATGATCCCGATCGTCGTGCGCGACCTTTATCCCCAGCCGGTGCCGTGGCTGCCGGATTGGGCGAACCTCGTCACCTACGCCTTCTTGCATGCCGACTGGCTGCACCTCCTCACCAACATGCTGTTTCTCTGGGTCTTCGGCGACAATATCGAGGACGCGCTGGGCCACGCCAAATACCTCTTTTTCTACATTGCCTGCGCGGTGCTGGCCGCGCTCGCGCATCTTCTTTTAAACATCAATGGCAATGGCCCGTTGATCGGCGCCTCCGGTGCCGTGGCCGGCATCATGGGCGCTTACGTGCTGCTTTATCCCCATGCCCGCGTCTTTGTTCTCGCGCGCATTGTCTGGCTGATCCCGCTGCCGGTTCCTGCTTTCTGGATGCTGGGCTTCTGGATCGCCAGCCAGTTTTTCTATGTTCTGGTCGGCTCCGATGAGCCTGTGGCCTGGTGGGCCCATATCGGCGGCTTTGCGGCGGGCGTGGTGCTGGCGCCGCTGCTGCGGCGAAAAGGCGTCGTGCTCTGGGGCGGGCGCTGACGAGATCTTAACGCCAACGGCATAGGATCAGGCGATGAACACCGACCTCGCCAGCAATCTCCTGACCGCCCGCGCTGCCCAGACGCAGCAATCGGTCCAGATTGCCGTCGCCAAAAAGAGCCACGAAATGGAGATGAACCTCATCACCATGCTGATGGGCTCCACCCCCAGCGCCCCACCGCCGGGCCAGGGCCTCAAGGTCGACAAGCAGGCCTGAGATACCCCCTCATCCGCCCTTCGGGCACCTTCTCCCGCAGGGGGAGAAGGCTGATGAGGCACCATCTCGTTTTCCTTCTCCCCTTGCGGGAGAAGGTGGCGCGCAGCGCCGGATGAGGGGTGGTTTAGCCCCGCAACCCCATCAGCGCCTTGACCACAGCCTCGCCATCCGGGCTGTGCCACTCCGCCGGTCCCTGCAGGACCGCCAGCTCGCATCCGTCGGCATCGAGCAGCAATGTCGCCGGCAGGCCCACCGCCACCGCTTCGCGCTTCAGCCGATCGAAAGCGGCAAAAGTGTTGTCGGCATAAAGTGGCAGGTTTTGGAACTGACCCTCGGCCAAAAACTCCTGCGCCTTGAGGAGGCCGCCCTCGCCGATATCGAGATTGATCGGCAGCACTTCGAACTTGTCCGAATTGTACTGCGTCGCGATCGCATCGAGCGCCGGCATTTCCTCCCGGCAGGGCACGCACCAGCTGGCCCAGAAATTAACCAGCAGCGCCTTGCCCTTGAAATCGGCGATGGTCTTGTCCGCCCCCGACGCGTCCTTGAACGCCATGTCCTGATAGCCGCGGCCGGTTCCGGTTCCCATCAGTGCCGCAAGTTCACCCGTGGCGGCCGCGTCGATCACCTGCGCGGCAGGACCCTGTGCCGGACAAGACATGGCCTGGGCGGCATTGCCCAGATAAATCCACGAAGCTATAGCTAGCGCCAAGACCGCACCTGCCAGCGTCACCGGCAGCATCCAGCGTTTGCGACCGGTTTGGGCTGCGCTGGAATTCGACATGGGCAACTCCGAAAAAGGCATAAAGATGAGCAACAAGATGTGGGGCGGCCGGTTCGCTTCCGGACCCGACGCCATCATGGAAGAAATCAACGCCTCGATCGGTTTCGACCAGCGCCTTTATCGCCAGGATATTGCCGGATCGAAGGCCCATGCGACAATGCTCGAAGCCATGGGCATTTTGACGCGAGACGATCGCGACGCCATCTTGCAAGGGTTAGACGAGGTGCTCGGCGAAATCGAGGGTGGCAGCTTCACCTTTTCGCGGGCGCTCGAAGACATCCATATGAACGTCGAATCGCGCCTGCGCGAAAAGATCGGCGATGCCGCCGGACGCCTCCACACGGCGCGCTCGCGCAATGATCAGGTCGCCACCGATTTCCGGCTCTATGTGCGCGACTATATCGACACGCTGGTCGGCCAGATCCGCGCATTGCAGCTTGGTCTTGTGGCCCGGGCCGAAGAAGAAGCCGAAACCATTTTGCCCGGCTTCACGCATCTCCAGAACGCCCAGCCGGTGACCTTCGGCCACCACCTTCTCGCCTATGTCGAAATGCTCGGCCGCGATGCCGGCCGGCTCGAAGATGCCCGCAAACGCCTCAACGAAAATCCGCTGGGCTCGGCAGCGCTGGCCGGCACCCCCTACCCCATCGACCGCCTTGCAACGGCCCAAGCGCTCGGCTTCGACCGGCCGACCGCCAACTCGCTCGATGCGGTTTCGGACCGCGATTTCATTCTCGAAACCCTCGCCGCCGCCTCGATCTGTGCCATGCATCTCTCCCGCTTTGCCGAGGAGATGGTGATCTGGTCGAGCGCCCAGTTCGGCTTCATCCGGCTTTCGGACAAGTTCACCACCGGCTCCTCGATCATGCCGCAAAAGCGCAATCCGGACGCTGCGGAACTGGTTCGCGCCAAGATCGGCCGCATCCTGGGCGCACTCAATTCCTTGCTCGTCGTCATGAAGGGCCTGCCGCTCGCCTATTCCAAGGATATGCAGGAAGACAAGGAAGTCGCCTTCGACGCTCTAGATGCCCTGTCTCTGTCGCTGGCCGCGATGACCGGCATGGTCGGTGACATGCAGCCCAATCGCGACCGCATGCGCGCTTCGGCCTCGGCAGGTTTCTCCACCGCCACCGACGTCGCCGATTGGCTGGTGCGCGAACTCAACATTCCCTTCCGCGACGCCCACCACATCACCGGGCAGATCGTGGCATTGGCCGAAGGCAAGAACTGCGGGCTTGAAGGCCTTACCATCGAGGACTTCAAGCAGGTCGATGAGCGCATCGATTCGCGCATCCACAAGGTGCTGACCGTGGAAGCCTCGGTCGCCGCTCGCAAATCCTATGGCGGCACGGCGCCCGCCAATGTCCTCGAACAAGCCGCGCGCTGGAAGTCCCAGCTGACCGGCGAAACCCACGAGCCCAAACCTTTGGCTAAGCGCAAGCATGGCGGCCATGGCGATGGCGGGGTTGAATGATTTGGACATCGTTTTAGTCTGATCCGATCTTTGGACTGATTTGGATCGCCAATGCCCCGGAACCCGCGACAGATGCGCCTTACCGCCCGTCACGTCGCCTATGTGCAGCCGCCCGAGACCACCGAGGACATGCCGGCGCCGCCCGAGGGCTATCATGCGGCGACCGTCGACGATCATCGTGCCACCATCGCGCGGCTCATGGCTCAGATCGATGATCCCGGCGAAATCTGGGTCTTTGCCTATGGCTCGCTGATCTGGAAACCGGCCTGCGACTTCGTCGAGATGCGCACCGGCGTGGTCCGCGGCTGGCACCGGGCCTTCTGCCTCGGCTGGAACAATCGCTGGCGCGGCAGCGACGAAAATCCGGGCCTCATGCTGGCACTCGACCGTGGCGGCGCTTGCAAGGGCGTTGCTTATCGCCTGCCGGCCAATCGCGTCGAAGAGTGCCTGATCCAGCTGTTCGAGCGCGAAATGGCTTGGCTGCCTTCCGCCTTTCCGCCCCGCTGGGTTACCGTGCAAAGCGGCGACCACCGCATGCGGGCGCTGACCTTCTGCATCGATCGCCAATCCGGCCGCTATGTTTCCGGTCTCAGCGAAGCCGAAGTCGCCGATGTCCTCGCCAAGGCCACAGGCAGCCGCGGCTCCATGGCCGAATACCTGCACCAGACCGTCGACCATCTCGAACAGATGGGCATCCACGACCCGCATCTCTGGCGCCTGCAATACTTGGTTGCCGACCGGATCGAAACCGCTTTCGAGCGCTAAGCCGCTTTTGTTTTTTCCGGCTCTGCACTAGACACGCACCGGACCCCCTTCTCCCCTCGCGGGAGAAGGTGGCGCGCAGCGCCGGATGAGGGGTCTCGAGCGCCACCCCTCACCCGCCCTCCGGGCACCCTCTCCCGCAAGGGGAGAGGGAAGGCAGGAACCGACGAATGGTCCACCACTTCAATCACCGCGACGGCGTGCTTTATGCCGAGGACGTCGACATCAACGCTCTGGCGGGACAAGTCGGCACACCCTTTTACGTCTATTCCAGCGCCACGCTCCGCCGCCATGTGCGCGTCCTGCGCGAAGCCTTTGCGGGCATTCCGACGTTGATGGCCTATGCCATGAAGGCCAATTCCAACCAGGCCGTGCTCAAGCTCATGGCCTCGGAAGGCTGTGGCGCCGACGTTGTTTCGCTGGGCGAGCTCGAGCGCGCCCTGGCCGCGGGCATCAGCCCGAACAAGATCGTCTTCTCCGGCGTCGCCAAGACCGTTGCCGAGATGCGGCGCGGCCTCGAGGTCAGCATCAAGTGCTTCAACGTCGAAAGCGAACCTGAGCTTGAACGCCTGTCGTTGATCGCCGCCGACATGGGTCTGACCGCTCGCGTCTCGGTCCGCATCAATCCCGATGTCGATGCCAAAACCCATGCCAAGATCTCGACCGGCAAGAGCGAGAATAAGTTCGGCATCCCCTTCGTGCGGGCGCGCGACGTTTATCGCCGCGTCGCTGCACTGCCCAATATCGAAGCCGTCGGCGTCGACATGCATATCGGCTCCCAGATCACCGATCTCGAACCGTTCGGTGACGCCTTCGCGCTGATGGCCGAGCTTGTCGGCGTCCTCCGCGCCGATGGCCACCACATCGAACATGTCGATGTCGGCGGCGGCCTCGGCATCCCCTATGACCCCGAAGAAGACGCGCCGCCGCTGCCGGAGGCCTATGCCGCCATGGTGCGCGAAAAAGTCGGGCAACTCGGCTGTTCGCTGGTCATCGAGCCAGGTCGCTTGCTTGTCGGCAATGCCGGCATCCTCGTCACCAAGGTCGAATATGTGAAGACCGGCGAGGCCGATTTCATCATCGTCGATGCCGCGATGAACGACCTCATCCGCCCAACCCTTTACGAGGCGCATCACGACATTCAGCCCGTCAACCCATCCAACCTGCCGCCCATCACCGGCGACGTCGTCGGCCCGGTCTGCGAAACCGGGGACTACCTTGCCAAGGGCCGCACCATTGCCGGCGTCAAGGAAGGCGACCTTCTCGCCGTGATGAGCGCCGGCGCCTATGGCGCGGTCATGGCCTCGACCTATAATTCCCGCCCGCTGATCCCTGAAGTTCTGGTGGACGGAGCAAGGTGGCACGTCATCCGCCCCCGCAAGTCGCTAGAGGAATTGCTGGCGCTCGATAGCGTGCCGGACTGGGTTTAAGGGTCTCCTAGAACCCCCACCCAACCTCCCCTTGAAGGAGGGGGAGGAGTCCGGCTGGTGGGATTAACTCGATCGAGCTCCTCCCCCGTCTTCCGGGGGAGGTTGGGTGGGGGTCTGCCTACTCCCCCAACTCCCGCCGTCCCAAGCTCACCACCTCGACGGGCTTGCCCGCCAGCGCGTCATCCACCTTGGCCAGGAGATCCGCCAACGTAAACGGCTTGGTGATGACGTCGTAGATCAGCGCATCGAGCCCATGGGCGCGCTCGCGCTGGTCGGCAAAGCCGGTCATCAAGAGGATCGTGACGTCCGGATAGAGCGCGCCGACATGGAGCGCGAGGGCGATGCCGTCCATCACGGGCATCTTTATGTCGGAAAGCAGCAGGTCGAAGCGCCCGCCCTCGGCATCGGCTGTTTCGGCGGCAAGGCCGCCATCTTCTTCGGCGACGACCTCGTGACCCTTCATGGTGAGGGCACTGACCACGAAGGCGCGAACGGAAGGATCGTCTTCGGCGAGGAGGATACGGGCCAAGGGTCTTCTCTTTAGTGGTGTTCAGGGGCGCCATGCGCCGCCGCTGCGGGCGCGCTCGGCTCGGGTGGAGCGTGTGATGGCTCGGCCGGCGCAGCAGCAGAGGGCGTTTCATGCCCCCCAGCCTGCACAGGCGATTGCACTGAGTCGCCGGCAAAGCTCAGGCGCACACGCACGGCCTCGCCTGGCGGCTGCGAAAGGCGGGTGTCGAACGTGGCGCGCTCGCCAGCCATCAGGTCAGGCACCTGCGGCACGACGCTCCACTCGTAGATGGCGCGGCCCCCGTCATCGAGGAGGCTCACCACGACCGGCGGCACCGGCACCGGCTGCGTTTGCAGCCCCACGATCTGGGCCGAAACCATCAGCACTTCGCTGCCGTTCGACAAGGTCTTGAGCGTTGCCACCTCGGCAAAGTTGAGACCCACGACATTGACGCCGATGCCCATGGCTTCATAGACGCCCGCAAGGTCTGGATAGCGCTCCACCAACTGAGCGCGTCCGAAATAGGCACCGACGCCCAGACTGGCGCATAGCACGACACCGACCACCCGCGCCGCCCGCCGCAGCCGCGCCAATGGCAGCCGCGAACTCACCGCGCTTTGCCGGCGCGAAAACGCGGCCTGCCGCTTTCGCAACTCGGCCGCATCGGGCGCGCGTGGCGGGGCAGTTTCGGCAACAGGCGCCGGCGGCCGCGTGGCAGCCTTTTCGGCGGCAACGGCCTGCTCTTCGGCGGCCATCACTTCGTCCAGTGCATCTTCCGCCATCTGGTCGAAAAGCCGATCATCCTCGATCTCGGGCTCGGCTGGCGCCAGCGGACGCTGGTCCCAGGCCTGCCCGCAATGGGCGCATTGCACCTTGCGCCCTGCCGAGCCGATGGCCTCGAAGGTCACCTGGTACTTGGTCTGGCAATGCGGACAGGTGATGATCATGGAGGGCGGAAAAACCTTGGGCTTTAAACCGCGACCCTAACGGACCCGGGTTAAAACTCCTCAAACCCCTGATTTCACCAAAATTGTGCCGCTTTCCCCCAGCCAAAGCTGGCCAGAGCCGCAGGACTTGGTCACGGCTGCTATGATGCGGCAAAAGGCTGATTCGCCCTTGGCGCCGCCACACCGCCGGTGTGAACTGGGAGCACCCGTTCTTGATCGAATTTTCCGATGTGGGCCTGCGCTACGGCAATGGTCCGGAAATCCTCAAAGACCTCACCTTTTCGATCGAGCCCGGCTCGTTTCATTTCCTGACCGGACCGTCCGGCGCCGGCAAGACTTCGCTCTTGCGCATGCTGCTTCTGGCGCTCAAGCCCAGCCGCGGCCGGGTGACCATGTTCGACGAGGATGTGGGCAAGCTCGACCAAGACCGGCTGCTGCAGCTGCGCCGCCACATCGGCATCGTGTTCCAGGAATTTCGCCTCCTCGATCACCTGACGACCTTCGAAAACGTCGCCCTGCCCCTCCGCGTCCTCGGCCAGCCGGAAAGCGAATACCGGCCCAATGTGGTCGAACTTCTCGAATGGGTCGGTCTCGGCGAACGCATGCATGCGCTCCCAACGCTCCTTTCGGGCGGCGAAAAACAGCGCGCCGCCATCGCCCGTGCCGTGATCGCCCGGCCAAAAGTGCTGCTCGCCGACGAGCCCACCGGCAATGTCGACCCAGACCTTTCGAGCCGCCTCGTGCACCTATTCGCCGAGCTCAACCGCACGCTGGGCATGACTATTATTCTGGCGACCCACGAATTGCCGTTGCTCGATCGCTTTTCTTATCCGCGCATGGTGCTCAACAAGGGGGAGTTGACCATCCATGATTAGGCAATTGCTTCGCCTGCTGCCGCGCCGTGGCGGCGCCGCGCCAATCGTGCCGGAAAAGTCCGTGGCCGGCCGCACGCTGCTGCTGCTGATCACTATCATGGCGTTTTTGTCCGCCGTGACGCTTGGCGGCGTTGTGCTGGTGCAAAAATCGGCCATTGCCTGGTCTGCCGACGTTGGCCGCGAAATGACCATTCAGCTGCGCCCGGTCGAGGGCGAGGTGATGGAATCCAATCTGCGCACCGCCGTGTCGCTGGCGCAATCGACCCCGGGCGTCGGCGCCGCGCGCGCCCTGACGGTGGAAGAAAGCCAGGCCCTGCTCGAGCCATGGCTCGGTGCCGGCCTTGATCTTTCCGCCATCGACATCCCGCGCCTCATCGTCGTGCAGCTGACCGACCCCGTGGACGCCGATGTCGAGCAGCTGCAGCGCAACCTCCAAGCCATCAACGGCGCCAGTCTCGACACGCACGCCGCATGGCGCGAACAGCTCAATGTCATGGCCGGCACGGTGGTAATCTCGGGCCTCCTGATCCTCGGGCTCATCGGCGTTGCCACGGTTCTGGCCATCGTCTTCGCCACTCGCGGCGCCATGGCCTCCAATCGCGAGATCGTCGACGTTCTCCACTTCATCGGCGCCTCCAACAAGTTCATCGCCGGTGCCTTCCAGGGGCGCTTCCTTTCGATCGGCCTCCAGGGCGGGATCCTGGGCGCGCTGCTGGCCATCCTCTTCTTCCTCGTCATCGGCACCGCTGCCAACAGCGTCCTTCCCAGCGAGGCCACCGCGCAGGTCGGCGTTCTTTTCGGTGACTTCCTCCTTGGCTGGACCGGCCTCGTCTTCATTCTTGCGGTTGTACCAGTGATCGCGGTCTTGACCGCGGTGACCTCGCGCACGACGGTGCGGCGTTACTTGAGCGAGGCTTCCTGAAATGGGTCAGTCGATCCGCACCGCCATCCAGGCCGTTCGCACGGCGATTTTTTACGCCCTCTTTATCGGCAATACGACGATCTGCGCGCTGATCGCGGGCACGGTCGGGCTCTTTGCCGAGCGCACGGCTTTCGGCTGGGGCATCGCCAAATACTGGTGCGCTTCGAGCCTTGTGCTGCTGCGGGTCATCTGCGGTGTGCGGACCGAAGTCGAAGGCGCCGAAAACATTCCGCCCGGCGGCTCGATCGTCGGCTCCAAGCACCAATCGGACTGGGATATCTTTGCGATCTTTCCCCATCTCGTCCGCCCCGCCTACATCGCCAAGAAGGAGCTGATGCAAATCCCCTTCTTCGGCTGGGCCGCGCGTTCGCTGGATTGCATCGAGATCGACCGCAAACGCGGCGCCCAAGCCATTCCGCAGATGTTGGCGCAGGCCAAGGCGGCCGCCGAGCGTGGGTGCCAGATCGTCATCTATCCAGAGGGCACCCGTAAGGCTGCCTTAGCCCCGGCCGAATACCGCCAGGGTATTGTCCGGATGTACACGACGCTCGGTGTTCCGGTTGTGCCGGTCGCCCTCAACTCGGGCCTCTACTGGGGCCGCAATAGTCCTATAATCTGGCCCGGCACCGCCAAGGCGCGTTTTCTTCCGGCAATCGAACCCGGCCTTCCGCCCGACGTCTTCACCGAGCGGCTGCGCTCCGTCATCGAGGCCGAAAGCAACCGCCTGGCTCTCGAAGCGCTGGAATCGGGGATAGCGCGTCCGCTCGACGATCGGCTCAAGCAGCGTTTCGATCTTCTGCGTAAGAACACCGCAGCTTGACGTTCCATAAAATACGTTCTACTTTTGTTCTTAAGAACGGGAGAGCGACCATGGTGCCGATGATGGTAGTGTTCGAGCGGGGCGACAGCGGCCGGAGCCGCAGGTCGGAATGGCAGGGACGCTCGGGACGGCGTTATGAGCTGACCCATGACAATCTCGAAAACTTCGCCATGCGCGAAACCGATCTTTATGTGATCGCCAAGGGTGGCCTGCCGCTTTGGGTCGGGTCAACTGAAGAACTAGTTGCCGATCCAATGAGCCGCACCCGCTGCCGCCTGGCGCTTGATTGCGCCACCGAAGTCCTGCGCATGCCCGCGCCGCACGACCGCATGGCCGCCATCTGGGATCTGGAAAATGCTTATCCCGTGCAAGCCATAACCGCTCAGGCGGCCTGACCTTCAAGCCCTGTTTCCAGCGCGTCCGCCAGCTCCATCAGCGCCCGGTCCCGGATGCCGAGCTGTTCGAGATGACGCGCAGTATTGAGCACGTAATCGACATTGCGGCCCGAAATGCCGACACCGGCGCGGATCATCGCTAGTTGCTGCTCCGTCGTCAGCACCCCCGCAAACTGCTCATGCGCCTCGTCCACCACATAGGTCAGCGCCATGACACGACGGCCATCGGAGAGCACGACCGGGCGCATGACGTCGCGATAAACCGAAGTCACCAGTTCACGCGCATTGAGATAGGCGCGCGTCTCGGCCCAGCTCTCCGTCGCAACCTCGAAAGCCATGCCACGGCAGGAACCACCGCGCGTCAAACCGAACACAAGGCCTGGCTGCTCACGCGTGCCGCGATGATAATGCGAAATGATCGACAAGGACCGGTGCGCGCCGCGCAAAAGTCCGAGCTGCGAACTGACGAACACAAAGCCCGGGTTCCAGATCAGCGAGCCGTAGCCGAAAACCCAGACTGTATTGCTTTGCGTCGACGTCATGGCTTGACCCGATTTGATCACGATAGTGCCCGTCTCCCGGCGACAATGCCAGACCCGGCATTGATGGCAAATCCGCGGCAAGGCGCAAACCCGCTTCTGACACGGGCGGCACAAGGGTAAGACGAAGCCATGAAAAAGCGAATCATCATTCTCGGCTCGATCCTTCTGACCCTGGTCGTTCTGTGGAGCGGCGCCTGGCTCTTTGTCTCGTCGCAGATCAAGACGCAGGTTGATGCTTTGGCTCTGGCCGACGGGGAAACGGCGCCGCAGCTCACCTGTGCGACGCTCGACATCGGCGGCTATCCGTTCAACTTCGACGTCCGTTGTGCCGGCGCCACGCTGGTCAGCGGCGATCTGATGGTGACCGTTCCCGATCTGCGCGCCAGCGTCCTCGCCTATCGTCCCAACCACGTGCTGGCGTCCGCCGCGGGCCCCGCCGAAATTTCCGACGCCTTCACCGGCGGGCGCAATGAAGTGAGCTGGACCGCACTGGATGCCAGCCTTCGCATCGAGAATTGGCGCATCGCCCGGCTGTCGGTTGAAGGCGACGGGCTGAGCTGGAACGACACGCTCTTCGGCAATGCCCTGATTAGCAAGAGCGGGCACCTCGAAGCGCACCTCCTCGACATGCCGGAACTCCATGACCCCGCCACCGGCCGTGCCGCGCTCGCCGCCTATGTCAGCGCCAGCGACGTTGAAGTGCCCGGCATCGAGTTGGCGCAGACCACGGCCGAGATCGAGGCTGAGCTCACCGGCCTGCCCGACGACATCCGCAACTGGGGTGCCGCGCCACTGCTTGAGGATTGGCAGCAGGCCGGCGGCAAGCTCAGCCTCGTTGCCGTTCGCGCCAATGATGGCGTTTCCGATCTTTCGGCCACCGGTGACCTCGCGCTTGACGAAGCGGGCTATCCAACCGGGTCCCTCGCCATCGACTCCAAAGGTGTCGCCGAACGCATCGGCCCGTTCATCCAGGAGCCCTGGCGTACCCTGGTTCTCGGCGTTCCGGGCGAAGACGGCCGCCACAAGAACCAGCTCAGCTTCGCCAACGGCGGCCTGAGCTCAGGCCTCGTGCCCATCTCCGCCCTGCCGAGCCTTTTCTGATTCTTCTCCCCCCCTCGGGGAGAAGGTGGCGCGCAGCGCCGGATGAGGGGGATGCTTCAGCGAGGGTGGAGAGATCCCCCTCACCGACTCGGCTACGCCGAGCCACCTCTCCCCGATGGGGAGAGGAACAAGAAGGAGCCTTAAGCCTCGTCGCTCTCTCTTAAAGTTGCCGGCGCCGCCTCATGCGGGCGGCCAAAATCGGCAGCTGCGGTTTCCTGGCCGGCATTGATGATCGAGCGGCGAATGGCGCGGGTGCGGGTAAACATTTCTTCCAGCGCCGGACCGTCGCCGGTCCGTACCGCGCGTTGCAGCACCGAAAGATCCTCGAGAAAACGGCCCAGCATTTCAAGCACCGCATCGCGATTGGTCAAAAAGACGTCGCGCCACATCACCGGGTCGGACGCAGCGATACGCGTAAAATCGCGGAAGCCCGAGGCCGAGAACTTGATGACTTCCGACTTGGTGTCGGCTTCAAGATCGGCCACGGTCCCCACGATATTATAAGCGACCAGATGGGGCACATGGCTGGTGATGGCGAGCACCATGTCGTGATGCGCCGCATCCATGCATTCCACATTGCTGCCCATGGCGCGCCAGAAGCCGACCAGCTTGTCGGTCTGCTCCTGCGGCACTTCCGGTCCCGGCGTCAGCACGCACCAGCGACCGCTGAAAAGCTCCGCAAAGCCTGCTCCGGGCCCGGAATGCTCGGTCCCCGCCAGCGGGTGACCGGGGATAAAAGCGACGCCGGGCGGCACGTACGGCCCGACGACCTTGTGCACATGCGCCTTTACCGAACCGACATCGGACAAGATCGCACCCGGCTCCAGCGCCGGCGCAATTGTTTTGGCCAAGGCTTCGTAGGCGCCAACCGGAGCGCAGAGGATCACGAGATCAGCGCCGCGCACCGCTTCGGCGGCATCGAGCGTATAGATGTCGCCCAGAGTAAGCGCCCGCGCCTCGTCCAGCGTTTCCGCCCGCCGCGTGGCGATAGCGATCGTCTCTACAAGACGATGCCGGCGCGCCGCTAACGCGATCGAGGACCCGATCAGGCCGATACCGATCAGCGCAAGTTTCTTGAATTGTGCGCTCATCCGACCTTCACCAAAGCCTGTAGAATGCCAGCCACGCCGCGCATGGCTTGCTCACTGCCGATCGAAATGCGCAAGGCATCATGGATGCCGTAGGAGGCGCCGACCTCGCGCACCACCAGCCCCCGCTCCAGCAAGGTCGTGAACGCCAGAGCCGCATGCTCGGCATCGGGAAACTGCACCAGGATGAAATTCGCCTGGCTCGGAATGACGCGCATATGGTTGCCGTCGAGCTCCGCTGTCAGCCAGTCGCGCCACTGCGCGTTGAAACTCTTGAGCCGCTCGGTGAATTCGGTGTCCCGCGCTGCAGCCGCTCCTGCCATCTGCGCCGGCAGGTTGACGTTGAACGGCCCGCGAATGCGATGAATGGCATCGACCACATGCGCCGGCCCGAACATCCAGCCGATCCGCGCGGCCGCCAGCCCCATCTTGGAAAAGGTGCGCACCATGACGACATTGTCGGCCTCACGCACTAGATCGCTGCCGACGGTGAAATCGTCCGCGGTGACATACTCGGCATAGGCATTGTCGATGACCAGCAAAATGTCGGGACTAAGCCACGCATGCAGCCGCCGTACTTCCGCATCGGGCAAATAGGTGCCGGTCGGGTTGTTCGGGTTGGCGAGCCACACCACCTTGGTGCGCGGCGTCACGGAGGCAAGCAGCGCGTCGACATCGGCGGTGAAATCCGTCTCGTCGACCATGACGATGCGGGCGCCGGCTGCCTGGGTGATGATCGGATAAACTGAAAAACCATAGCGGTTCATCACCGCCTCATCGCCTTCGCCAAGATAAGTCTGCGCCAGAAGGTGGAGGAGATCATCCGACCCATTGCCGCAAACGATCAGCGCCGGATCGAGCCCATGCACCTCGCCCAGCGCCTCGCGCAACAGGCGCGACGACCCTTCCGGATAGATTTCGAGCTGCTGCGCGGCCGCGGCAAAGGCCTCGATGGCCTTGGGACTGGCCCCAAGCGGAGACTCATTGGCCGAAAGCTTGATCGCCTTGCTTCCCGGCGCCCCGGCCTTGCCGGGCAGATAGGGCGCAATATCGAGAATGCCAGGTTGCGGGAGGGGACGAACGGGATCGGACATTGGACAAGTCTGCGGCGGAAAATTCGCGCGGACCATAGGCGGGTTGAGGGTCGAAAGCAAAGGGTGTCGCAATCTGCCAATACCCCCACCCGGCCTCCCCCGTAAGTCGGGGGAGGAGCTCGATAGAGTCTAAACCAACGGCCGGACTGCTCTCCCTTCTGCGGGGGGAGGCTGGGTGGGGGTTCTACCCCGACCGCGCCGTTGCCGGCGACAGACCCGGCACGCGCACATAGCGTTCGGCCTTCTTGCGCCGCGGCACTGCCGGAAATGCCTCCTTGCGCGCCCGCACGCAGATCACCCCGCTCATCGCCGGCCCGAAGAGGCGCCCGAACCGCTCGAAAAAACGCGGATATTTCAGAACGAACCGCGACTGAAACGGGGGCAGGAACAAAGCGTCGCGCCAGGCTTCCGGTACGAAACTATGATCCCGCAGCAGCTTTTCGAGCTGGCTTCCGGAATAAGGATTGCCCTGGCCGAACGGCGTATTGTCGCGCTGCGCCCAGATGCCCCGCCGCCGCGGCACCACCAAGAGCAGATGCCCATTGGGCGCCGTGACCCGCCACAGCTCGCGCATCAGCTCTTCGGCATCCGCCACATGCTCGAGCGCGTGAATGGCAATGGTGAGATCGACCGCGGCATCGGTCAGCGGCATTTCCAGCGGATCGCAGAGAACGGTATGGGACGGACCCTCACGCGGCCAGGCCGAAGCCCCCTGCCGCGCCGGCATGAAGGCCAGGACGCGCTCGGCTTTCTCCAGCGTAAAGCGGAGATAAGGCGTCGAAAAGCCAAGCCCCAGAACCCGCTTGCCGCGCACATCGCCGGCCAAATCCGTGACCTGCTCGCGCACCAAGGCGCGCGACAGCCGGCCAAGCGGCGATTTGTAATATCCGATAAGGCGCGAGACATCGCTGGTCATTGGGCAAACTTAGGAAACCGCCCGCCGCTTGTCCAACCCCGGCTTGCCATCCGCAGGAGGCATCCCTAGCTTGCAGCCAAACCAAAGGATATGCCCATGGCCCTCATCGTCGACGTCTTTCCCGCCCGCCAAGACAATTACGGCTACCTGGTGCATGACGAGGCCACGGGCCGCACCGCCGCCATCGACGCGCCCGAAGCCAAGGCCATCCGCGACGCACTGACCCGCCGCGGCTGGACCCTCTCCGACATCTTCATCACCCATCACCATATCGACCACGTGGAAGCCATTCCCGAGCTCAAATCCGCCTTCGGCGCCCGCGTCGTCGGTCCGCGCGCCGAGGCCGACAAGATCGAGGGGCTCGATGAACTCGTGGGCGACGGGGATGTGGTGACGCTCGGCGAAACAACCTTCGAGGTGATGGATGCGCCCGGCCACACGCTGGGCCACATCGTCTTTTACGACCGCGACGGTGGGCACCTTTTTTCCGCCGACGCGCTCTTCTCGCTCGGCGTCGGCCGCATGTTCGAAGGTAAGCCCGGGCCCATGTGGGAAGGCGTCAAGCGCCTCCGCGACCTGCCAGACGAGACGCTGGTCTATTGCGGACACGAATATACGCAGTCCAATGCCCGCTTTGCCCTCTCGGTGGACCCCGACAACGTCGCCCTGCAGCAGCGCGCTGCCGATGTCGATGCATTGCGGGCAGAAGGCAAGCCCACCATCCCGTTCAAGCTCGGCGAAGACAAACGCGCCAATCCCTTCCTTCGCGCCGATGCACCCGAACTCGCGGCCTATTACGGGCTCGAAGGCAAAGAGCCTTCCGAGGTGTTCGCCGCCATCCGCAAGGGCAAGGACAACTTCTAGGCGCGCCATTTCCCTGTGAAGTGATCCAAGCCCAGGGATCGAAATCTCTTAACGAGCTGTTACCATCTGGCATGGCGCTTGCCCCTTAGCGAGCAGGCGCCGCTGCCTCTGCCCCATAACGGGACAGGGCGGCCCTGGATGGTACAGCGTGATGTCGGATCTGGATCAAAGCGAAACCCTGAGCGCACTGCCGGTCACCACCGGCACGGTCGACCCGCGACCCTCGCTCGCACGCTCCGCTCCGACTGCGGCCTTCGTCAGCCAACTCATCGCCGCGCGAGACCGCATGGCACCGCAACGCGCTCGCCGCCAGGGCACGCCGGAAGCGGCGACCAGCGCCTACAATAACGGCGCCCGGATCGCCGAGCGCCGCATGCCGGCCGGCTATCGCAAGACTGTTGTCGTCTAGCTCATCGAAACGTCGCGGCTGGCGCTGGTGATCGAGACCGTAAAGCCCGCGACCACATCGATCAGGCTCATCACCATGAGCAAAAAGAACACCGAGCTCGACGCGGCGCCGACCAGCAGGAATTCGATCAGGAACACGACGAACAGCACCATAGAGAGCATATGCTCGATGATAGAGTTTCGCGATGTGCCGGTGGATTTCAGCACTTCGACAAACAGCATAATGATGCCGACAACCAGCAGCAGATCGCCTGCGGTGACCGCCCAGGGCATGCCCGACGGCATCGGAATGGCAAAGAGCCCAGCGCCCCAATTGACCGGATTGCCGCCGAAAAACAGAAACACGACGAGGTTGTAGAGCAGAAACGGCACGACCAGCAGCGGCACGATGAAGCTGTTGCCGCGCGGGCGCAGAGGATGGGTGGGCAGGACGACGGTTTCGCTCATGGCTGGCCTCGGTGAGAGTAGAGGGAAGATGCCAGAAGGAGGCGTTGCGCGGAAGAGCTTGGAAAAAGATCGGGAGGGGCGTTCAATTCCCGTCCCGTCAACCGTCGTCGGCATGAAGCTGTCGATCGGTGGCAGCGCAGATCGAGGAGAACCTGATGCCAATCGAAAAGAACACCATCGTCCTTTGGTACGATAAGGACGCCGAAGAGGCGGCCCGCTTCTATGCCCAGACTTTCCCCAATTCCGTCGTCGGCGATATCGATCGCGCCCCATCCGACTTTCCGTCCGGCTCGGCCGGCAATGTGATCACGGTGCAGTTCACCGTCCTGGGCATCCCCTGCATGGGGCTGAACGGCGGACCCGGCCCGCAACACACCGATGCTTTTTCCTTCCAGATCGCCACCGACGACCAGGAAGAAACCGATCGCTACTGGAATGCCATCGTTGGCAATGGCGGCCAGGAAAGCATGTGCGGCTGGTGCAAGGACAAGTGGGGCATTTCCTGGCAGATCACCCCCCGCGCCCTCACCAACGCCATGAAAGCCGGCGGCTCCGGCGCTAAGCGGGCGTTCGAGGCCATGATGACGATGCGCAAGATCGACGTGGCGGCGCTCGAGGCGGCTGTGCGGGGATAGTCAATATTATCACAGATCGTCACCCTCGGGCTCGACCCGAGGGCTTTGCACTTTAGGCGCCGCAACGAGAAGCCCCCACCCCACCTCCCCCGGAAAACGGGGGAGGAGCGGGCCGGTGTATGCCGCCGCTGAAGCCGAGCACACGATGCGGCTCCTCCCCCGTCTTTCGGGGGAGGCCGGGTGGGGGTTTTACTTCTTAACCCTGAGCGGTCCCACCATCTGCTCGGGCTTCACTTCCGCATCGAATTCTTCGCCCGTCAGCAGCCCAAGCTCGATCGCCGTTTCCCGCAGCGTGCCGCCATTCTTGTGCGCGGTCTTGGCAATCTTGGCGGCATTGTCATAGCCGATCTTGCGGTTGAGCGCGGTGACCAGCATCAGCGACTGATCCACCAGCTGCTTGATGCGCTTGCGGTCCGGCTCGATGCCGATGGCGCAATTGTCGTTAAAGCTCTTCGCCGCATCGGCCAGCAGCCGCACCGACTGCAGGAAGTTGTAGGCGATCACCGGCTTGAACACGTTGAGCTCGAAATTGCCTTGCGATGCGGCAAAGCCGATGGCGGCATCATTGCCCATCACCTGCGCCACGACCATGGTCATGGCTTCGGACTGCGTCGGATTGACCTTGCCCGGCATGATCGACGAGCCCGGCTCGTTCTCCGGAATGGTGATTTCACCCAAGCCTGAACGCGGACCGGACGCCAGCCAGCGCACGTCATTGGCAATCTTCATGAAAGCGACGGCGAGCTGCTTGAGCGCACCCGAAGTGCCGACAAAGGCGTCGTGCCCAGCCAGCAGCGCGAACTTGTTGGGGCCGGTCACGAAGTCATGGCCGGTGAGCTCGGCAATTTCCTTAGCCACGGCCACGGCATAGTCGGGATGCGCATTGAGCCCTGTGCCGACCGCCGTGCCACCGAGCGCCAGTTCCTTGAGCTGTGGCATCGTCGCCTTGATGGCGGCGACAGCATAATCGATCTGCGCCACCCAGCCGGAAATCTCCTGGCCCAGCGTCAGGGGCGTTGCATCCTGAAGATGCGTGCGGCCGATCTTGACCACGTCCATGAACTCTTCGGATTTTTGCGCCAGCGTGTCGCGCAAGAGCTGAACGCGCTCGTAGAGGTAGTTCTCGACCGCCTCGACCGCCGCGATATGCATGGCCGTCGGATAGGTGTCGTTCGAGCTCTGGCTCATATTGACGTGGTCATTGGGGTGGACGGGCTTTTTCGATCCCATCGTGCCGCCGGCCATTTCGATGGCACGGTTGGAGATGACCTCGTTGACATTCATGTTCGACTGCGTGCCCGAACCGGTCTGCCAGACCACCAGCGGAAAATGATCGGCAAGCCTGCCCTCGATCACCTCATCGGCGGCGGCAACCACGAGGTCCCGGGTGGCCTCGTCCATGAGACCGAGCTTGTGGTTGGCGAGCGCCGCGGCCTTTTTTAGGATGCCGAAAGCGCGGATGATCTCGGCCGGCATCTTCTCGCCACCGATATCGAAGTTCATGAGCGAGCGGGCGGTCTGCGCGCCATAATACTTGTCGGTCGGGACCTCGATCGTGCCCATGGTGTCCGATTCGACGCGCGTGCTCATCAAGTGCTTCTCCGGCTGGGCCGCTCCCTGGCGGCAAACGAAAACGGCCGACCCTGTTGGGGGCCGGCCGCTCAATAACATGATCTAGCGCATAGGCGCCAAGTGCCTTTCGGCTTAGTTCTTTGCCGCGAGGATCTGACGGCCGCGATACATGCCGCTCTTGAGATCGACGTGGTGCGGACGACGCAGCTCACCCGAATCCTTGTCTTCGACATAGGTAGGGTTGGCAATCGCATCGGCCGAGCGACGGAAACCGCGCTTCATCGGCGAGGTCTTGCGTTTTGGCACTGCCATGGTGGTACTCCGAAAATCAAAATCGTTGCGCCGCCAAAAGCGGCCAGAGACGTGTCTCTGTCAGGATTGGTGGGCTCTATAGAGCAACCGCGCCCGCTTGGCTAGAGCAATTGTCGCCGCTCTAGGCCGCAGGGATATCGGTGTGAACAAAATCATTGCCCCTGTAGAGCAAGGGCACGCCATGCACCTGCGCGCAGGCATAGGCAAAGCAATCCCCCATGTTCAAGTCGGCAGGATGACGGCCTTTCCCGAAATGGGCAAACGCCGTGATAGCGACCCGGCCAACCTTGTCATCGACATCGATCACAGTGGCGCTGGTTTCAGAGATAAAAAAGTCGACCATGGCCTCGGCCTCGTCGATCGGGCATTGGCGCTTCCGGGCGAGCCCTGCCACCGTCTCATAGATCGACATCGGCGACATCATCACCACGGGCGCCGTGTCGAGACGTGCCGCCAATTCCGCTGCATCCTCCTCACCGCTAAGAATCGAGATCGCGGCGGAGGCATCCACGAACATCAGGCATCTCCCGACAAGTCATCGAAAAATGCCTTGTCCGCTCCCTCCGCGCGAGCGGGAAACGACTGGTAGTGCTGGACTACGGGTGCCAGGCGCTCGCTCAGCGGAACGACATGACGCTGGCGCGCGTATTCGGACTCAACGGCCTCGCGAATAGTCTCGGTCAGGCTCTTGTTCTTGAGTTGAGCCAGGCGACGAACTGCCCGGTCCGTACTCTCATCCCGCACATAAAATGCCATCGTATATACCTCCGTCGAAAGAGTATATACTAATCACTCGCAGGTTCAAGATATCAAAGCGCCAGCCTGCCGCCCGGCCCGACGCAGGCGGCTCTCTCCCCATATTGCTGCGCCCGGCCCGCGACGATGTCGGCGAGACGCAACAGCCCGACATTGGGCGAAGCCGGGAGGCGGACAAGGGGGTTCGGCAGGGTGACGGCGAGGAGGCTGGCCGTGCGCCAATCAAGGTTCTGCGGCTCTCGGCCGAAGGCGCGATAGGAGCCCGCGACGACGCCGAACTGCCCCTCCGGTCCCCATTCGGCAATGTTGAGATAGATTTCCATGATGCGCTTCTTGGGCATGACCAAGTCAATATAGAGCGCGAGCGGCACTTCGAGCGCCTTGCGCAGGGCGCTTTGCCCGTTCCACAAGAAGAGATTGCGCGCCACCTGCATGGTGATGGTGGAGGCGCCGCGCGTTTCCCGTCCGGCCAGGTAATTGTCGATCTCGACCCGGAGCGCCGTGAAATCGACGCCCCAATGACGGCAGAACTGGCCGTCTTCGGAGAGGATTACCGAGGCCTTGAGCCGGTCCGAAATCTCGTCGATCGGCCGCCAGTCCCGATCCACCGGCTGGCCGGTCACGAGGCGCGCCAGCATGGGCACCGAGATCGGCGGCACGACCAGGTAAACCGGCGTCAGCACCAGCGGAATGGCCACCAGCACGGCAAGGATGCCGAGCGGAAGGCGCAAGTGCCGGAGGAAGGATTTGCGTCGGGCCATGGGGCTTCAATAACGACGGCTTTGGAGGAGGCCAAGGCCCTTGCCGCCCCCAAGCCAAACCGCTAGCACATCCTCATGTATGACTTTTCCGCCGACAGCGCCGATTGTGCCCGTGCCGTTGAGGCGGGGCTTTCCGAATACCTGACCGGCGCGCGACTTTCGGGGCCGGGGCCCGTGGCGGAGCGGCTGGTGGCGGCCATGCGTCACGGCAGCCTCGAAGGCGGCAAGCGCCTCCGTCCGCTTCTCGTGCGCCAGTCGGCGGCGATCTTTTCCTTGCCCAAGGATCAAACCCTGCGCGCCGGTCTCGCCATCGAAATGGTGCATTGCTATTCGCTGATCCACGACGATCTCCCGGCCATGGACGACGACGATCTCCGCCGCGGCCGGCCGACCGTGCACAAGGCCTATGACGACGCGACCGCCATCCTCGCCGGCGATGCCCTCCTCACCCAAGCCTTTGCGGTCCTCGCCGATCCGGCCTGCCATCCCGATGCCGAAACCCGCATCCGCCTTGTCGGCGAACTTGCTGCTGGCAGCGGCACCGGCGGCATGGTCGGCGGCCAGATGCGCGATATCGAGGGCGAACAGGGCGGATTTTCCGAAACCGACATTGCCACCATGCAGGCCATGAAGACCGGCGCCTTGATCCGCGCCGCCGTCCGCATGGGCGCCATTCTCGGCGGCGCCGATGCACGGGCTTTGTCGGCGCTGACCGCCTATGCCGAGGCGGCCGGACGCGCCTTCCAGCTCGCCGATGATATCCTCGACGTCACTGCCACGCCTGAAGCCATGGGCAAGGCCACCGGCAAGGATCAGGACGCCGGCAAGCAAACCGTGGTCAGCCGCCTCGGCGTTGATGGCGCCCGCAAAATGCTCGACGGCATCGTCAACGAGGCGCTTTTGGCACTGCGCACATTTGGTCCCAAAGCCGATGGCCTGCGCGCCACGGCGCGCTACTTCGCGGTGCGACAGAAATGAGCGTGGGCACGCTCCTCGCCGTTTGCATCGGCCAACCGCGGCCCATCCCCGGCATGCGCGCCAAGACCGGCATCTATAAGGAACCCATCCAGGGCCCTGTCGGGATCAAGACGCTCGGCATTGCCGAAGACGCCGTGCTCGATACCCGGCACCACGGAGGCCGCGACCAAGCCATCTATGTCTACTTCCAGGACGACTACGATTCGTGGACGGGCGAGCTTGGCTACGCGCCACAGCCGGGATCCTTTGGCGAGAACCTCACGATAGAAGGCACGACCAGCGCCGAGACCGCCATTGGCGACCGCTTCGCCATCGGCGACACCTTGCTTGAAGTCACCTATTATCGACAGCCTTGCCTTACTTTTTCGGCCAAGATGGGCGACCCGCGCTGGCTGAAGCGCTTCCAGCGTGCCAATCGCCCCGGCCCCTATTGCCGGGTGCTCGCCGAAGGCACTGTCACCGCTGGCATGGATGTGCGCATCACGCCCTATGCCGGCGAGCGCGTCACCGTCAGCGAGCTTATGGCGCTCGACGGCAAGGACATTCCACTCGACTTCATCCGCCGCGCGGTAACCACGCCGATCCGCGAGAAAACCCGCTTCAAATACGAGACGCGGCTGGCAAGCCTGTTCTGAAAGGACATCCATGAGCCTCCAGTCCGTCCGCGAAGACCTTGCGGCCCGCGCCCCCGATCTCGACGTCATCGTCACCGATGCCTCGACCGCCACGGTGCAACTGGCAGCGGAAGTGCATGGCGTGGCGCCTGGCCAGATCGCCAAGACGCTTTGCATCCGCGTACGCGACGAGGAAGTGCTGCTCGTCACCCGCGGCGATGCGCGCCTCGACAACGGCAAGTCCAAGACGGCCTTCGGCGGCCGTCCGCGCATGCTGGGTGCCGAAGACGTCTTGCGGCTCACCAGCCACCAGGTTGGCGGCGTCTGCCCCTTCGGTCTGCCCGCGCCGCTGCCGATCTATCTAGACGTCTCGCTCAAGATCTATGACCTCGTCATTCCCGCTGGCGGCGACACCCATGCCTCGGTAAAACTGACAGTCGAGCGGCTGGCGGAACTGTGCGGCGGCAAATGGGTCGATGCGTGCCAGCTTCCCGAGTGAACCCGTCGACGCAACAATTTATTCGTGAGCGGTTGGTTCTGGCGCCCCTCCCCTTTCGCCCCGACGTTTCGCTTTACCGCCCAACGCCCAAAAGCGGCCTCATCTCGTGGCTGACGGAGCAGGCCCGCGCCGACGAACCGCCCTATTGGGCCTATGCCTGGGCTGGCGGCGCAGTGCTCGCCCTTCATCTGGTGAGCCACCCTGAGCTCGTCGCCAACAAGACCGTGCTCGATTTCGGCGCTGGCGGCGGGCTGGTTGCCATCGCCGCAGCCAAAGCCGGAGCGACGGTCACCGCCTTCGAACCCGACCCGATCGGACGCGCGGCGATCGCACTCAACGCCGAAGCGAACGGCGTCAGCATTGCGATAAGCGACGCAATCGTGGAGGCGGAGGTGGTACTCGCCGGAGATGTCTTCTACGACGCGGAGGTCACAACAGCGACCCTGTCCGCCCTCAGCCGCATGGCCGCACAAGGCAAACGCGTCCTGGTCGGAGACCCCTTCCGGCGCAACCTGCCCTTGGACCATCTCGAACTCATCGCAGAATACCGCGTCCCCGATTTCGGCAGCGATGCCCCGATCCGCTCGGGCGTTTTCGCACTAAAGCCGCCCAAGCCTTGAGTTCCGTGCGCGCTCGGCCTAGATAAAGCCTCGCGAGGACGACCTCCCCCGGTTCGGGATCTTTTGCGCGGGACGGCCCGGCTTTCGGAAGTTTCCCATGCGCACCACCGCAGATCGTCTTCGCCACGCCATCAGCTTCGAAATCTTGGGCGTTCTGATCGCCACCCCTTTGGCTGCTTTCGCCTTCGGTCTCCACGCCGGCGACTCGGCCATCATTGTCATTGGCAGCGCCACCGTTGCCATGGCCTGGAACTACGTCTTCAATCTCCTTTTCGACCGCGCCATGGTCCGTTTTGCCGGCACGACGCTGAAGACGCCGGCGCTCCGCATCGCCCATGCCGTGCTGTTCGAGATCGGGCTCCTGATCATGCTGATGCCGCTGATCGCGCTCTATCTGGGCATCTCGCTGTGGCAGGCGCTGCTGCTCGATATGGGCTTTGCGCTCTTCTACATGCTCTATGCGCTGGTCTTTAACTGGGCTTACGACCGCGTTTTCCCGCTGCCGGAGTGGCACCAAAAAGCCTGATTGGGTTGCAACACTGCGCAGACCCAGAAGGAGAGATTATGCTCAAGCCTATTGCCGTTCTCGCCATCAGCCTTGCTGCACTGGGCAGCGCTCAGGCCGCCTCCGAAGACGCCTGGGCAGAATTCGCCGCTGAAGTGGAAACGGCTTGCCTCACGGCAACAGCCGAAGCCCTGCCGGGCGCGACCGCAACGGTCGATCCCTTTGGCAGCGAGAGCTATGGCCTCGCCATCGTCTCGACCGACACGACCAGCATCGTCTGCGTCTTCGATAAAGAGAGCAAAGCCGTCGAGATCGGCGGCGAATTGCCGGTCATGGTGATGGCGACCGAATAGCCTAGATCTGGCCCATGAGCTTGAGCCCGCCAAGCACCAGGATCAGCATGGCGAGCCAGAACAGGCGCCGTTGATTGCGTCCATTCATTCGGCGGCGGTCTTCTGGCCGTTGCCGAATTTCTGCTCGATATAGTTGGCGACCATCACTTTGAACTGGTCGGCAACATCGGCGCCACGTAGCGTCGCGACCTTTTGGCCATCGACGAAAACCGGCGCCGCCGGCGTTTCGCCCGTGCCCGGCAGCGAAATGCCGATATTGGCGTGCTTCGACTCCCCCGGCCCATTGACGATGCAGCCCATCACGGCCACCGACAGTGCCTCAACGCCCGGATAACGTTCCTTCCACTCCGGCATTGAGGAGGTCAGGTGATCCTGGATCTCCTTTGCCAGCGTCTGGAACGTAGTCGAGGTCGTCCGGCCGCAGCCAGGGCAAGCAGCAACCACGGGCAGGAACTGGCGGAAGCCCATGGTCTGTAGCAATTCCTGCGCCACCTTGACCTCGGTGGTGCGATCGCCACCTGGCTCGGGCGTCAGCGAGATGCGGATCGTGTCGCCGATACCCTGCTGCAAAAGAATGCCGAGCGCTGCCGAGGACGCCACAATGCCCTTCGAGCCCATGCCGGCTTCGGTAAGGCCCAGATGCAGCGCATAATCGCAGCGCGCGGCGAGGTCCTGGTAGACGGCAATGAGGTGCTGGACGTCAGACACCTTGGTCGAAAGAAGGATCTGCTCGCGCCGCATGCCCAGCTCTTCGGCCCGCGCCGCAGACAACAGGGCCGACTGGATGATCGCCTCGCGCTGCACCGCAGAAGCCGAAATCGGCGCTGCCGAAACGGCATTCTCGTCCATCAGCCGCGTCAGCAGCTCTTCATCGAGCGAACCCCAGTTGACGCCGATGCGCACCGGCTTGTTGTAGCGGTTGGCGATCTCGATCAGCGTCGCAAATTGCGTGTCACGCTTGGCCTTGAAGCCCACATTGCCCGGATTGATGCGGTACTTGGCAAGGGCCTCGGCGCAAGCCGGATGGTCGGTAAGCAGCTTATGGCCGATATAATGGAAGTCGCCGACCAGCGGCACGTCATAGCCCATGAAGGCCAGGCGATCGCGGATGATCGGCACCGCCTTGGCGCTCTCGTCGCGATCAACGGTGATGCGAACGATCTCGGAGCCGGCACGTGCCAGCTGCATCACCTGCTTCACCGTCGCATCGATATCGGCCGTGTCGGTATTGGTCATCGACTGGACTACGACCGGGGCACCACCACCGACCATGACCCCACCGACATTAACACCTACCGACTGCCTGCGCGGCGCTGGACCGGCCATTTGATCACCTCGTAACTGGCGCCAGAGATAAGCCGCCGAGCCTATTTGCGCAATGTTACGCTTGCGTGATGAACGAGGTCTTGAACCTTATCGGAGATGGGCCATTTAAGGCTCATGAAAAACCCATTCTCGCCTTTGGCCCTGCTCGGTCGCTTCACCATCGGCCGGTTCTTTATCTTCCGCAAGGAATTGATGATCCTGTGGAAGGCGTTTCGCCACGCGGAGACGCCTTTCTATCTGAAGGCTGCAATGTTGCTCGTGCCGCTCTATCTGGTGAGCCCGATCGACATCATCCCCGACTTCATTCCGTTCCTTGGCATCATGGACGATTTCGTCGTCGTGCCGCTGCTGATGAGCTGGATCGTCTCGCGCCTGCCGCTAGACGTCACCGCCCAGCGCGCCTATGCCCACGCCCCCGGCAATCGCCGTGGCTACGGCCAGACCATCGACGGACAGGGTCGGCGGCTTTAGTTCCTAAAGCATTCTAGACCTCATGGTGAGCTTGTCGATCCACGAGGTCGCAGCCACCGAGTTCCCGACCTCGTCCTTCGACAAGCTCAGGATGAGGTCTTCGGGTCATTAGTATAGGAAAGGCCTGGGATCGCTCCCGGGCCTTTTGTTTTAGTCCAGCCGCACCAACAGGTCCTTGGCATCGATCTGGTCGCCCGGCTTGATCAGCAGTTCGGCCACCGTGCCATCCACTTCGGCGTGGATGGCGGTTTCCATCTTCATGGCTTCAATCGAGCAGAGCACGTCACCAGCCGAAACTTTCTGGCCTTCCTTGACAGCAAGCGTTGAGATGACCCCCGGCATCGGCGCACCGACTTGTCTTGCGTCGCCAGCGGTCGCCTTGGCGCGAACCTTGACTTCGCCGGCCTTCAAGCGATCCGGAACGGTAATGGTGCGGGGCTGGCCGTTGAGATCGAAGAAAACGCGGACTTCGCCCTTCTCATTGGTCTCAGCCCGGCCCTGATAGGTCACGACCAGCGTCTTGCCGCGCTCGATATCGACCAGGAGTTCGTCGCCTTCGCTGAGACCATAGAAATAGACCGGTGTCGGCAGCACTTCGGTCGGCCCATATCGATCCTGGGTCTTTTCGAAGTCGGTATAGACCTTGGGATACATGAGGTAGGAGGCAAGCCGAAGATCGTCCACCGGCATGCCGACCTCTTCGGAAACCTTCTTGCGCTCGGCTTCCAGATCGATCGGCTCGAGGTAGGAGCCCGGCCGTTCGCTCATCGGCGTCCGGCCCTTGAGCACCTTCTTCTGCAGCTTCTCCGGGAAGCCGCCCGGCGGCTGGCCAAGATCGCCCGCAAAGAAGCCGACCACCGAGTCCGGGAAGGCGATGTCCTTGTCCGGGCTTTCGACATCGGCGCGCGAAATGCCGGCCGAGACCATGGCCAGCGCCATGTCGCCGACCACCTTGGACGATGGCGTTACCTTGACGATGTCGCCGAACATCTGGTTGACGTCGGCATAGGTCTGCGCAACCTCGTGCCAGCGCGTTTCCAGCCCTAGCGAACGCGCCTGTTCCTTGAGGTTGGTGAACTGCCCGCCCGGCATTTCGTGAAGATAGACCTCCGAAGCCCCGCCCTTGAGATTGCTCTCGAACGCCGCATACTGGTTGCGCACCGCTTCCCAGTAGAACGAAATCTGCCGGATCGCCTTGGGGTCGAGCTCCGGATCGCGCGCATCGCCTTCAAGCGCTGCAACCAGCGAGCCCAGCGTCGGCTGCGAGGTGGTGGAACTCAAGGCGTCCATCGCCGCATCGACCGCGTCAACCCCGGCTTCCACCGCCGCCAGCACCGTTGCCGCCGAAGCGCCCGACGTATCGTGCGTATGAAGGTGGATCGGCAAGCCAATCTCTTCCTTCAAGACCGACACCAGCTTCTTGGCCGCGGCAGGCTTTAAGAGCCCGGCCATGTCCTTGATGCCCAATACATGGACGCCGGCCGCCTCCAGCTCCTTGGCGAGACCCACATAATATTTGAGGTCATACTTGCTGCGATCGGGATCGAAGAGGTCGCCGGTATAGCAGATCGCCCCCTCCGCGACCTTCCCCTCGGCCGCGACCGCATCGATCGAGACGCGCATGTTCTCGACCCAGTTGAGGCAGTCGAAGATGCGGAAAATGTCGACGCCGCCGCGCGCCGCCTGCTTGACGAAAAACTGCACCACATTGTCAGGATAGTTCGTGTAGCCGACCCCGTTCGAGCCGCGCAGCAGCATCTGCATCAGGATATTGGGCGCGCCCTCGCGCACCCTCGCGAGCCGCTCCCACGGGTCTTCGTTGAGGAAGCGCATGGACACATCGAACGTCGCGCCGCCCCAGCATTCGAGGCTGAAAAGGTTGGGCAGGCCACGCGAATAGCTTTCCGCAATGCGCGTGATGTCGAAGGAGCGCATGCGCGTCGCCAACAGCGACTGGTGCGCATCGCGCATCGTCGTGTCGGTGAAAAGCACGCGCTGTTGCCGCTTCATCCAGTGCGCCAAGCCCATCGGGCCTTCGCGATCGAGGATCTGTCGCGACCCTTCGATGACGATCAACGGCTCGAACTGCGGTACGATCGGCGCCGCGGCATCGGCAGGCGGACGCGGACGATCGCGTACTTCGGGATGCCCGTTGACGGTCACGTCGGCGATATAGCTTAGGAGCTTGGTCGCCCGGTCCTTGCGCGGCTTGAAGTTGAAGAGGTCGGGCGTCGTATCGATGAAGCGCGTCGTGTAGCGGTTCTCGAGAAAGTCCGGATGCGTGATGATGTTTTCAAGAAACGCCAGATTGGTCGCGACACCCCGGATGCGGAACTCGCGCAATGCGCGATGCATGCGGGTGATGGCCTCGTCCGCCGTCGGCGCCCAGCAGGTGACCTTTTCGAGCAGCGGATCGTAATAGCGCGTGATGATGGCGCCCGCATAGGCGGTGCCGCCATCGAGACGCACGCCAAAACCGGTCGCGGCGCGATAGGCGGTGATGCGGCCATAGTCGGGAATGAAATTCTGTTCCGGGTCTTCCGTCGTAACGCGGCATTGGATGGCATTGCCGTTGAGGCGGATATTCTCCTGCAGCGGCACGCCGGACTCCGGCGTCCCGATCACCGCGCCATCCAGCAGATGGATCTGCGCCTTGACGATGTCGATGCCGGTCACCTCTTCGGTGACTGTGTGCTCGACCTGGATGCGCGGGTTCACTTCGATGAAGTAAAACTTGTCGGTATCGGCATCCATCAGGAATTCGACCGTGCCGGCACCCCGGTAGTTCGCGGCATTGCCCAGCCGCACCGCCGCGTCGGTCAGTTCCTTGCGCACGGCGTGGGACAGATATGGGGCCGGCGCGCGTTCCACGACCTTTTGATTGCGGCGCTGCACCGAGCAATCGCGCTCGAAAAGATGGACGAGATTGCCATGGTCGTCGCCGATCAGCTGCACTTCGACGTGGCGCGCACGCTCGATCAGCTTTTCAAGATACATCTCGTCCTTGCCAAACGCCGCCTTGGCCTCGCGCTTGCCTTCCGAGACTTCGTTAACGAGATGGGCTTCGTCCATGATCCGGCGCATGCCACGGCCGCCCCCACCCCAGCTGGCCTTGAGCATCAGCGGATAGCCGATCTCGGCAGCCATGGCCTTGACCGCGTCCATGTCATCCGGCAGCGCGTCGGTCGCCGGCACGACCGGAACATCGGACTTGATCGCCATGTTGCGCGCGGCAACCTTGTTGCCCAGGTCGCGCATGGTCTGCGCCCGCGGCCCGATAAAGGTAATGCCCGCCGCCTCGCAGGCATCCACAAATTCCGGCGACTCCGACAAGAGCCCGTAACCCGGATGGATGGCATCGGCGCCGGAAAGCCGCGCGATGCGGATATATTCGTCGATCTGGAGATACGCTTCGACCGGACCGAGCCCCTTGCCGATCAGATAGGCCTCGTCGGCCTTGAAGCGATGCAGCGCCAGCTTGTCTTCTTCGGCATAGGCCGCGACGGTTTTGAGGCCCAGCTCATTGGCCGCGCGAAACACGCGAATGGCGATCTCGCTGCGATTGGCGACGAGTATTTTCTTCATTGGCATCGATTTAAATTCCGAGCAGGAGGGGCTTGGGACCCGTTGCGCGGGTCCGGCTCAGCAAATGCGACGGAAGGGACGGCAACCCGTCCGTGCCGTCAGAACAAAACTCAGGTGCGGCCGAGATATCCGGCCAGGTGGCTCATGTCGTATCCCGCCTCGGCTGCCTGGGAGATGATCTCCTCGGCCGGCGCCTCACCCGCCTGGCTCAGCGCCCAAAGCGTCGTCGACCGCGTGCCGGAGCGGCAATAGCAGAACACCGGGCCGTTGCTCCCCTCGAGAACGGCCTTGGTATTGGCGACGAGTTCGGGATTGACCCCTTCGCGCCCAAGCGGAATGGCATGGTAGGCAAGCCCGGCAGCCTTGGCGGCGGCTTCGATTGCGGCACCCTCCGGCTGGTCGGGAGATTCCCCGTCCGGCCGATTGTTGACGATGGCGACAAAACCGAGGTCTTTGAGCGTCGCCACATCTTCGGGCTGGATCTGTCCAGAAACGCTGACGTGGTCGTTGATCCGCTTCAAGTCCAAGGCATTGCTCCCAAGCCGGCTGACTACAATGCCGTTATAGCCACGCCGGTCCACCCGACGCAACCATCTGCGGCGCAGTGACGTCATCGACTTCTCGCATAATGCTTTCGGCTCAGGCGGCCTGTGCTGCAGCGTCCACTTGCAGAGCGTGTGGCCGGCCCAGAAGATAGCCTTGCAGCCCGGAGCAGCCCATGCGGGTGAGTAGCTGGAGCTGTGCCTCCGTCTCGACACCCTCGGCAATCACCTCGACCGGCAGCGAGCGCGCGATCTTGATGATCGCATTGATAATCATGGCGTCGATGCGATTGTCGACTGCATTGGTCACATAGGTGCGGTCGATCTTGATGATGTCGAAGGCAAAGCCGCGCAGATATTGGAGGCTGGCATAGCCGGCGCCGAAATCGTCGATGGCGATGCGCACGCCCAGCCGCCGCAGTTCGGCAAGGTTGGCCATGGCGGTGGCGTCGCCATCGAGCGGCACCGTTTCGGTGACCTCGAGGATCAGGCGCTCCGGATCGGTACCGGTTTCGGCAAGAATGGCAAGCACGCGCTGCGCGAAGTCGGCGTGACGCAGCTGCACGGGCGAGACGTTCACGGAGACGGTGGCGCTGCCCAGTGCCGGCAGATCAAGACAGGCGCGGCGCAGCACCCAGGCGCCGAGCTTGTCGATCAGGTCGCTTTCTTCGGCAAAGGGGATGAACTTGGCCGGCGGGATCATGCCACGCACCTTGTGCCGCCAGCGCAGCAGCGCCTCATGCGACTTGACGGTCATGGTCTTGGTGCAAAAGACGGGCTGATAATGGACCTCGAGCTCATCCATGAGGAGCGCTGCCCGCAGTTCCCGTTCCACAAAGCGCCGATACCGCTCATCGGCCAGCATGTCGGTGTCGAACGGCACGACGGTGCGGCGGCCGGAGCGCTTTGCCTTGTAGAGCGCGAGGTCCGCTTTCGAGATCAGGTCCGTGGTCTCCTCGGCGTCGAGCGGCGCGACGGCCACGCCGATCGACGCACTGACGCGCACGGGCCGGCCGGCGATCTGCACCGGCTGATCGAGCTGGCGCAGCAAGGCTTCGCCCAACCGGCGAAGCGCCTGCTTGTTGTCGTGGTCGCGGATCAGGATGCCGAATTCATCGCCACCCAGCCGCCCGATCACGGCGCCGGGAACGACTTCGGCGATCACCCGCACCAGATGCTGCAGGGCCGCGTCCCCCGCCCCATGTCCGGCGCTGTCGTTGAGCACTTTGAGATTGTCGAGATCGAGCTGCATATAGCCGACCGACCGGCGCGACTGGTGATGCACTTCGGCCGAAAGCGCCTCGAGGAAATAAGAGCGCGAGAACACCCCCGTCAGCGCATCCCGATGCGCCGCGGCGCGCGCTGCTTCCGCAGCGACATGGACATCCGTAAGCCGGCGCTTCAGCCAACGATGACCAAGGATCAGCAGCATGCCAAGCACCGCCACATCGGCAAACCAGGCGAGAGGCAAGATGACGTCCTGCACGAACCGGTTATCCACGGTGATGCTGAGATAACGCGTTCCGGCAAGGACTGCGATCACCAGAGCTATGCCGATCGCAAAGTTGCGGTAGCCGTGAAGGATGTTTTCCAGATGCTGATTGCGGCGCATGGCGAGCCTCGATAGTCACCCCAACCTGCCAGCCCAGCACTAAACAAGCGGTAAATACCTAAGGAGAAAAACGTTTGAGGGCAACAAGTTAGACCGGGTTGCGCAGCAGGGCCGGGTAGGTAGCAAGCTCCCATGACCGCCAGGTAACAAAGGCGGGCTGACCCTAGAGCATAGTTGCCGCAATCTTAATTGCGGGCGTCCAGCCACGTGCCCCAAAGCGCTCGCCGCTCGGCCACGAAGCGGTCGGCGACCGCCTCCGGCGTGGCGCCCTCTGCGGACAACTGGGCCAGAAGCGCGTTCATGTCTTCAAGCGTCATCGTCGTGCGCTGAAAGTAACTGGCGATAACCGGCATGTTGGTGAACACCCTTTCCGCCAGCGCGATCACCACCATGTCCTGCGGAAAAGCCGAAGGCTCGGGGTTGGCACAATCCCTGGTGCCAAGGCACTGCGCGGCTTCCTCAACATAATCACCCATGTCGAGCCCGACAAAGTCGAGTTGCGCCAAGACTGCATTGGGCTGCCAGTAATAGAAAAGGAATGGCTCGCGGCGGTTCACCGCTTCGGCGATCAGCCGGTCCATTTCCAGCCGGTTGGCGGGCTCAACGATCTCGACCAGATCGGCAATGCCCTGCGCGGTGATCAGATTGCGGTTGATCACCGAGCAGGCCCAATCGATCGGGCAGGAAATAAAGCGCAGCTTCTGACCCTCGGTCTCAAGGGTTGGCAGCACGGTGACCAGCGTTGCCGCCGTGGGCACCTCGGGCAGACCGGCGCCCATATAGGCGGGCATGAACCAGCCTTCAAAATCGGGCTCCGCATAAGTTGGCGCGGCGCTGCGCACCATCTGCGTGTCCATGGCGCCGTTCCAAACATCGGCGATGCGGTTGACCCACAGCTCGGGGGCAACGGCTGGCTGGCCGGTCGAACCCATGGAGGACGCCGTGGCTGCCAGATCCCCGGGCACGACTTGCACCTCGCACCCGAATTCTGCCCGCAGAATGCGGGAATGGATCTCTGCCAGAAGCGTCGCCGATGGCCAGCTCATGCGGACAATGGTGAGCGGCTGGTTGCCGCAAGGCGCGCCGGGCGCGGCTGCGGCGGCCTCCGGCGCGCCGCCTGCATCCTGCGCCTGATCCAGAACGGTCACCTGGCCCAGGGCTGGCGCGGCCAGAAACAGGAGGGCGAAAAGCCCCTGGAGCAAACGCTGTGCCGGCATGTGCATCCCCTTATTCCTTGCCCGGCAATTTATGCGGAATACCGTGCTGTTAAGCAACTGTGCGGGCAGTCGGATTTGGCGCGGAAACCCCGGTGACAAGCGCCTTGTGATTGTGCAAAGTCCCCTCCAGCGGGGCGCCCCATGGCGCCCCCGATATCGTTGCGCGCCAGAAGAAGGGGCCAAAAGGCCTGTCCGCGGGCAACCGAACCAGAGGGACGTCCATGTTCAAGAAAACCCTGACCCTTGCGGTCGCCGCCACCACCCTGACCATTGCCGCCCCGGCACTGGCCCAGGAAGCCAAGATCGGCTTTCTCGCCGACGTCACCGGCGGCATCGCCGGCTTCGCGCCCGGCATGGTCGACGGCGGCAACCTCGCCATCGCCAACATCAATGAACAGGGCGGCATTCTCGACGGCCAGGACCTGACCTCGGTTGTTGCCGACAGTGGTTGCGACGCTGGCACGGCCGGCCCGGCAGCCGACCGTCTGGTCAATGCCGAAAACGTCCTCGCCATTTTTGGCGGCTTTTGCTCCGGCTCCACCATTGCCGGCGCCAACGGCTCCGCGATTGCCGGCAATGTTGTGATGATCTCGCCCGCGTCGACCGCTCCGGCCGTTGCCGAACTCGAAGACAACGACCTGGTCTTCCGCAACGTCGTTCCGGACTCCATCCAGGGCGTCAAGGCCGCCGAACTGCTGATCGCCCAGGGCGTCACTGAAGTCGGCGTCACCTATGTCAACAACGATTACGGCTCTGGCCTTGCCACTGCGTTCTCGGACGCTTTCGCAGCTGGTGGCGGCACCGTGCTCGCCAGCGTTGCCCACGAAGACGGCAAGGCTGACTACCGTCCCGAAATTGGCCAGATCGAAGCAACCGGCGCCACCACGCTCGTGATTTACGGTTACGAAAATGCCGGCGGCGGCGCGATCCTCAACCAGGCTGTGGAAGCCGGTACGTTCGACCTCTTCATGGGCGGCGACGGCATGGCCGGCGATGCACTGCTCGCAACCCGCGACGCTGCAAACCTTGAAGGCATGATCCTGACCCAGGCTGCCGCCGCTGCCGGCCCGTCCTACGACGCGCTGGTCGCCCTTGCAGAAGCTGCTGACCAGGACCCGGCTGCAACCTATGTCACCAACTCCTACGACGCCGTGTTCCTGCTCGGCCTCGCAATTGAAAAGTCGGGCTCGCTCGACCGCGACGGCATCTCGGCTGCGCTGCGCGAAGTCGCCAATGCACCCGGCGAAACCATTCTTCCGGGTGAATGGTCCAAGGCCAAAGAACTGATCGCTGCCGGTACCGACATCAACTATGAAGGCGCTTCGGGCAACATCGAGTTCGATGACGTCGGCGACGTCGCCGGAGCCATCAACTACTTCGTGGTCGAAGGCGGCACCGTTGTGAACAAGGGCCTGATCGACTAATTTCGATCAAGCTGATCATTCCGAGGCCCGGGCATCCTGCCCGGGCCTTTTCGTTTCTGAACCATCCGCGCGGGCCTCCGTTCTCCAAACCCAAGGAGTTCCGCATGGCCATCACCGAACCCAAAGACATTCCTGACCTTTCCGGCAAGATCGCCGCAGTGACCGGTGCAACCGGTGGATTGGGCCTTGAAGCAGCGCGCATGCTGGCCGGCGCCGGCGCGCATGTCATCCTGATCGGGCGCAATCCTGACAAAACCGCCGAGGCGACGCGTGCCATTGCCGAGACCAGGCCCCGCGGCAAGCTTGCTTTCGAGCAGATCGACCTGGGTGACCTGGCATCAGTCGCGGCTGGCGCCGCCCGCATTTCAGCGCTTTATGAGCGCCTCGATATCCTGATCAACAATGCCGGCGTCATGGCGCCGCGCCAGCGCCAGACCACGGCCGATGGCTTCGAGCTTCAGTTCGGCACCAACCATCTGGCCCATTTCGCGCTGACCGGCCGCTTGCTGCCGCTGCTGCTCAAGGCGCAGGCGCCGCGCGTGGTCTCCGTTGCCAGCATCGCAGCCCGCTTCGGGCAGATCAATTTCGCCGACCTCCAGCATGAGCGCAGCTACAGCCCCATGAGGGTTTATGGACAGTCCAAGCTCTCCAACCTCTTGTTCATGCACGAGCTGGGCCGGCGCAGCGAGCAGTTTGGCTGGAACATAACCTCGGTCGCGGCCCATCCTGGCCTTGCGCGCACCAACCTCGTCGCCAATGGTCCCGGCGAAGGGGGAGTGGCCGGTGTTTTCGGGATGCTGCTCAACCCGTTATTCTCCCACTCCGCCGCCGATGGCGCCCTGCCGCTGGTCGTCGCGGCGACAGAACCGGGCGCCCGCAATGGCGACTATTGGGGCCCCAAGGACTTCATGGGCATGAAGGGCAAGCCTGCCCCGAGCAAGGAGCCGCGGGCCGCAAGCGATATGGCCGTCGCAGGCCGCTTGTGGGAGGAATCGGAGCGATTGACCAATGCGGTCTATCCCGTCGGATAGACCGGCAAGACGTTGAAGATCTTAGGATGAGCCCGGCTAAAGGCCGGGGCAACAATCGAGTTTATGACGACTCTGGATGTCAGCGAGGCTTAGCCTCGCCTCACCACTTCAGGCAAGAGGCCGCGCGGTGCATAGCGCAGCGCAAGGGTGATCACGACCCCGAGCACAAAGACGCGGGCCTGAAGCGCACGAGAGCTGATCTCGGGAATAGCCCCCCAACCAAGGTTTTCGCCCAGGGCGGAAAGGTTGAGGAAGATCAGCTGTGCCACAGGATCGGAAATGACCCAGACGATGTAGATCAGGAATGCGCCAAGCACGACGCCCCAGTTATTGCCGGCGCCACCGACGATCACCATCACCCACAGCATGAAGGTGTGATTGATCGGCTGGAAACCGGACGGGTCAAATATCTGGGTAAAGGTACTCAGGATTGCCCCGCCGATCCCCATCAGCACCGAACCGAAGATAAAGAGCTCAAGCTGGCGCCCGGTCACATCCTTGCCCATCGAACCGGCCGAAATGTGGTTGTCGCGGATGGCCCGCATCATGCGGCCCCACGGCGCGCCATAAGCGCGTTGTACAAGGACGAAGGCCACGGCCAGCACGATAACCGCGACCACCAGAAAGCTTAGACGCGCAAAGACGAAGCTGTCAGGGATGGAAAAACCCTGCGCCTGCAGCGCCTGCGGCAGTGGCGTCGGCCAAGGCATGGGCGAGACGGTCATGGTGCCGCGCGTCAGCCAGTCCATGTTCTTGATCAGCGCACGCAAGATTTCCGAAATGCCGATCGTCGCGATGGCAAGGTAATCGGTGCGCAGGCCAAGGCTGATTTTGCCGATGAAATAGGCGATGACCGCCGAAACGAGGCCACCAAAGGCCCAGCCCAGCATGGGATGAAGGCCAAGACCACCAACGAAACCGGCAGTGGATTCGATATAGGCGGCCGCCGGATCGATCTGAGTGCGGTAGATGATGTAACCGGCAAACCAGGCGAGAACGACAAGCGCGGTTTTCCACTTGCCGCGAATGCCGATGCGATCGGCGCGCCGTGCCAGCATCACAAGGGCGACACCGATCACGAAGGCGGCGAGCGCGCGGCCCAGCATCATCGGGCCATCGCTGTTCCAGAAGTCGGGATTAACGGGATAGGATAGGAACACCGTCGAGGCGCCGCCCACCATGAGGAAGCCCATGATGGCAAAGTTGAAAAGTCCGCCATAGCCCCATTGGATGTTGAGGCCAAGCGCGATCAGCGCAAAGGCGGTGGCCTGCACCAGGATTAGCGAGAGCGAAGCCGCGCCCTGGGTGATGCCGACAACGACGACAAGGACGAACATTGCCGCAAACAGCATCAGCCCGCGGCCAAGCATGGTATCGAGAAAGCGCGTCTGGGTGGAAGCAGCGCTCATGACGAGGCTCCCTTGAAGATACCCGTGGGCCGCACGAGAAGCGTAACCACGAGAATTACGAAGGCCACGGTCAATTTATATTCGGTCGGCACCAGTGCCAGGTTCGCCGGCAGCGCCATGCCCTCGGGCAGGATTCCGTTCAGCGGGCGGAGCACCGCAGTCCAGTTGAACACCGCCAGCGTCTCGGCAAAGGCGATCAGGAAACCACCCACGATTGCGCCATAGGTATGCCCCAGCCCACCAACGATCGCCGCGGCAAAGATGGGAAGGACAATGTTGAACGCTAGGTCCGGCATCAGCGCCACGTCGAGCGCCAGCATGGTGCCCGCAACGCAGGCGAGCGCACCCGCGATAATCCAGGTGACACGCACGACCAGAGCCGTGTTGATGCCCGAAACCTGAGCCAGTGGCGCATTGTCGGACATGGCGCGCATCGCTTTGCCGAGGCGTGAGCGGGTGAGGAAAAGGTGGAGCGCTAGCACCAGGATCGCCGTGACGACAAACATGATCAGCTGCGGCTCGGTGACGCTGATCGGGCGCGAACCGCCGGCCCAAGCCATGTCGAAGCGAAAGATGTCCTTGGTCTCGCCGGCCACATACATGGTCTGCGTGCTGGTGCCGAACACAAGGCGAATAAGGCCTTGCATCATCAGCGTCACGCCGATTGAAGCGATCAGCAGCGTTACCGGTTTGGCGCCGCGTGACCGCAAGGGCGCGTAAAAGCCCTTGTCGATGCCAAGCGCCAGTATGGCGGTGATCACCATGGCGACAGGCAGGACCACAAAGCCCATCGGCAGCGGCAGGATGATGCCGGCAGCGGCCAAAGCTGTGGCAAGGAGGAAGGAGATAAAGGCACCCAGGGTCATCATGTCGCCATGGGCAAAATGGGCAAAGCGCAGGATGCCGAAGATCAGCGTCACGCCGATCGCGCCCAGCGCATAGATCGAGCCGAGCACGGTGCCGGAAATAAGCACGCGGTTGATAAAGAAAATAAGTTCGTCCACGGCCTAGCCCCCCAGAAAGCTTTTGGCGACTTCGGGATCGGCGATCAGTTCGGGTCCGGTGCCAGTGAAACGATTCTGCCCCTGCGCGAGCACAAAGCCCTTGCTGGCGAAGGCCAGCGCTTGGCGGGCATTCTGCTCGACCATCAGGATGCCGACGCCTTCCTTGTTGACACGCTGGATGGTCTCGAAAATCTCGATCACATAGCGCGGCGAAAGCCCCGCCGATGGTTCGTCCAGCATCAAGAGGCTAGGCTTGCTCATCAGCGCCCGGCCCATCGCCACCATCTGCCGCTGCCCGCCGGAAAGCTCGCCCGCGGGCTGCCGCCGCTTCTCAGCCAGCACCGGAAACATCCCATAGACCCAGTTCATGGTCTGGCGGAAATCGTCGCGCCGCGTGAAGGCGCCCATTTCGAGGTTTTCCTCGACGTTCATAGAGGTAAAGACGTTCTTTTCCTGCGGCACGAAGCTCAGTCCCTTGGGCACGAGCTTGTCCGGCAGCGAATTGGCGATGTTCTCGCCACCGAAATCGATCGTGCCGCCGGTGACCTTGAGCAGACCGAAGATGGCCTTGAGCGTCGTCGACTTGCCGGCGCCATTCGGCCCGACGATCACACCGATATCAGTCTTTTCGATAGCGATGTTGACGCCATTGAGGATCGGCGCGCCGCCGTACCCGCCGACGACTTGCTTGAGTTCAATCAGGGCCATCTACGCCACCTCCACCGGAGTGCCGAAATAGGCCTCGACGATTGCCGGATTGGCACGGATTTCGGCCATCGGACCCTCGGCAATCTTTTCGCCCTGCGCCATGACGATCACCGGGTCGCAGAGCCGGCCGATCAAGTCCATGTCGTGCTCGATGACGAAGAAGGTGTAGCCGAGCTCACTGTTCATGCGCTCGATATTGCCGGCAAGATCGTTGAGCAGCGTCTTGTTGACGCCCGCCGCCACCTCGTCGAGCAGCACCACCTTGGCATCCACCATCATGGTGCGGCCAAGCTCGAGCAGCTTCTTCTGGCCGCCGGAAAGATTGCCGGCCAGCTCGTCGCGCACGTGGCCGAGTTTCAAAAAATCGATAACGTCGAGCGCCTTCTTGCGCACCTCGATTTCGCGCGACTTGACGAGACGCGGACGGAACCAGGTATCGATCAGATGCTCTCCCGGCTGGTCGCCCGGCACCATCATCAGGTTTTCGAGCGCCGTCATCTGGCCGAATTCATGCGCGATCTGGAAAGTGCGCAGCATGCCGACGCGGAAGAGCTCGAACGGCTTCCAGCCGGTCACGTCCTGACCGTCGAAGATTACCTGTCCCTCATCGGGCGTGATATTGCCGGCCACCATGTTGAACAACGTCGACTTGCCGGCGCCATTGGGCCCGATCAGCCCGGTGATGGAGCCGCGCCGGACCGACAGCGAGCAGTTGTTGACGGCCCGAAGACCACCAAAGCGTTTGGAGACGTTGCGAACGTCGATAACCAAGTCGGAAGACAAGTGCCTGAAAGCCCCGATTTCCTGAAGGGATGCCGCCCGGTTTAATCCCGGCAAATTTGCGGCATCTGTTCATAGTCAAGGCTGGTGGTCAACGTTTCCGTTCGGTCAAATGGCCGCAAGAACCGCGTCTGCTGTGGATTTGTTGTTGGCCAGCATGATGTCGTAGAGCGTTGCGAGCCGGGTCAGCGCCTTGACGTCCACATCATGCGGTTGCGCCGAAAGCGGATCGATGAAAAACACCAGCACATCGAGCCGCCCCTCGCAGATCATTGCGCCCAGCTGCTGGTCGCCGCCCAGCGGCCCGCTTTTCAGTAGCGTCACGGCGAGACCGGTCTCGGCCGTGACCCGCGCCCCCGTCGTGCCGGTGCCCCAAAGCTCGTGTTGCGCCAGCCGCGCCTTGTGCGTCTCGGCCCAGCGGCAGAGTTCGTCTTTGCGATCGTCATGCGCCACAAGGCCAATGCGTGCCATGAAAGTCTCCGTCGCGCCCTTGTGCCTCGCCACGGAGAAAAGGGCAATCGGGTCGCGCTAGGCTTCAAGCCACCCGCCACCGGATACCTTGACCAGACGCGGTCTTGCGGTCCGGGGCTCGGGCTTCTGGGCGGCAATGCGGAATACTTCCACGATCCGGTCGAGCTCGCCGGCCTGCGCTTCGGTCTGCTCGATGGCTGCATTGGTTTGCTCCACCAGCGCCGCATTGTGCTGGGTCATTTCATCCATCTGCCGGACGGCGATGGTGACCTCTTCGAGCGCACTCGACTGTTCGCGATTGGCGCGGGCGATGTCGTCGATCAGCCCGGCGCTTTCCTCCGCACCAAGCAGAATGTCGGAGAGCTTTTCGGCTGCCTTGCCGACAAGTTGCGCGCCCGCGCGCACTTCCCCGGCACTGGTCTCGATCAGCGCCTTGACGTCTGCCGAAGCGCCGGCGGCGCTTTGCGCCAAGCGCCGCACTTCGACCGCCACCACCGCAAAGCCTTTGCCTGCGTCACCTGCCCGCGCCGCTTCCACCGAGGCGTTGAGCGCCAGGAGATTGGTCTGAAAGGCAATGTCGTCGATCATGCCGATGATATTGGAGATCTTGCCCGAAGACGCTTCGATTGCCGTCATGGCTTGCGTGGCTTCGTTCATCACCGTGCCGCCATCGGTGGCGCTGCGGGCAACCAGCCGCGCCTTTTCGCTCGCTGTCGATGCGCGCCGCGCATTGTCGGTGACGGTGGTGGAAAGCTGCTCGACCGAAGCCGATGTCTCCTCGATAGTCGCGGCCTGCCGCGTCGTGCGGCTCGAAAGATCGTTCGCCCCGGCCAGAATTTCGGACGTGGCGGTGCGCAGCGCACCCGAAGCAGAGCGAAGGCTGGCGACAATCTCTTCAAGCTGCGTCAGCGAGGTATTGAAGGCCTGCCGCAACGCCTCGTACTGCCCGGTGAAACTGCGATCGATCCGGCCGCCCAGGTCCCCCTCGGCCATTCGGGCCAGCGAGGCGGTGAGTTCGGCAATGATCCCCTCCGAGCGCTTTCGTTCGGTTATGTCGGTGGCGAACTTCACCACTTTGACGATCTTTCCGCAGGCATCAAAGATTGGATTATAGGAAGCCTGGATCCAGATTTCCTTGCCGCCCTTGCCGAAGCGCTGGAACTCGGCGGCAACAAACTCACCTGCCCGCAGTTTCCCCCAGAAGCGCCGATAGTCTTCGGATTTGACATAAGCGGGGTCGCAGAACATGGCGTGGTGCTTACCCACGATCTCGTCGACCTCATAGCCGACTGTAGCCATGAAATTCTCATTGGCGTCGATCACCATGCCATCGAGGTCAAAGGCAATCACTGCCTGCACACGGGAAATGGCGTCGATCTGCGCCTGCCGGTCGGCCGCCTGCTGCATTTGCGCGGTGATGTCCGTGGCGAACTTGATGACCCGCACCGGCTTCCCGGACCGGTCCAGCACCGGATTGTAGCTAGCCTGGATCCACACTTCCCGCCCACCCTTGGCGAAACGCCGGTATACTGCCGACTGATATTCACCGCGGGCCAGCTGCGCCCAGAACGCCTTGTATTCGGGGCTGGCGGCAAGCTCTGCGTCGCAAAACATCGAATGATGCCGCCCAGCGACATCCTCGAACGCATAGCCCATGGCCTCAAGAAAGTTGTCGTTGGCGGTAATGATCGTACCATCGAGATCAAACTCGATGACCGCTTGGCTGCGCATCATTGCTGCCACCTTGGCGGCGTCGCTGCTGGCTGCGCCTGATCGGCCGAAAGATAAAATGCCCATTCCCAACACCCTATTGCCGCTCCGTTCTGCGGCATGGGCTCAAACTGGGCCACTTCTGGTTAACGGAGACCTGCCCCCGCTCTAGAGATTATCCGTAAGGACAAATTGTGATTTGTATTACTCTGAGATGAAGACGAACTACTTAGATCAATACGCTGAACTTCGCAAAACACGGACAATCCATTCTCCGCAAAAGAAAACGCCGCCCCTGGAGGCGGCGCTAAGCTTTGAAGGTGAGTGGGACCTTAGAATTCGGACCAATCTGCCGAAATGGCGGCATTGCCCTGGCTGAGGTAGGTGCGCGCGGCACTGCGAACGGTCGGGCTGCGCTGCGGGACCGCCACCGCTTCGGCAACCTCCACCGCGCTGCCTGTGCGGAACACCGCAACGATCCGGTCGAGCTCGGACGCCTGCGCTTCGGTCTGTTCTATCGCGGCATTGGTTTGTTCCACCAATGCTGCATTGTGCTGGGTCATCTCATCCATCTGCCGCACCGCGACGGTAACTTCCTCGATTGCCGAGGCCTGTTCGCGGCTGTCGCGGGCAATGCTGTCCATCAGGCTCGAATTGCTCTTGGCGGCATCCAGCATGGCGCTGAGCCTTGCGGCAGCTTCCTCCACGAGCCTGGTACCGCCGGAGACCTCGTTGGCGCTTTGCTCGATCAGCCCCTTGATATCGGCAGAGGCGCTCGCAGCCGATTGTGCGAGGCGCCGCACCTCCACGGCCACAACGGCGAAACCCTTGCCCGCATCGCCGGCGCGCGCCGCTTCCACCGAGGCGTTGAGTGCCAGAAGATTGGTCTGGAAGGCGATGTCGTCGATCAGACCGATGATGTTGGAAATCTTGCCCGAAGAAGCCGAGATGCGCCGCATGGCCTCGGTGGCCTTGCCCATCACCTCGCCACCCGCTTCGGCCGTCTGGCTCACCACCTGCGCATTGGCATTGGCATCGCGCGCCCGTTCCGAATTGTGGAGGACGGTTGAGGCAAGCTGCTCCATTGCCGCCGACGTTTCCTCGATCGTCGCCGCCTGCTTGGTGGTGCGCTCGGAAAGATCATTGGCGCCGGTGAGGATTTCCCCGGTTGCAGTCTTGAGCGCACGCGAGGTTTGTTTCAGCCCGTCGACAACCCCGGTCAGGGTCTCGGCAACCGTGTTGATGTGACTTTGGAGCGCTGCAAAGGCACCACGGTGTTCGCCCGTCATGCGCAGCGTGAGGTCCGTCTTGGCCAGTGCCGACAAGACCGTGCCGGCATCGCTGAGGCCGCCTTCGACACTCGACAAGACGCCATTGAAGTCGGCTGCAATGCGGTTGAGGTCGGGATCGTTGAAATGATCATCCATGCGGCGGCTGAAATCGCCGTCGCGCGACGCTGCAACCACCCGGTCGAACTGCTCCTGGAAATTGCTCATCATCTGCGCCCGTTCGCTGATGGAGCGGGCGCGCTGGCGCTCTTCCTCGGTCAGCGCTGCCACCGTGCGGGCATTTTCTTGGAACACGCGCAGCGTGCGCGCCATGGCGCCGATCTCATCCTTGTTTCCGGTAAAGTCGATCTGCCCATCGAGTTCGCCGTCGGCCAGCGCCTGCATGCTCCTGGTCAGGCCGCTGATGGGCCGCGACAGATGCACGGTGCCAAGATAACCCGCGCCGGCCATGCCAGCACCAAGCCCCACGATAATGGTCCCGATCAGGATAGACAGCATCTGCGACTGAAAGGCGTCGAGGTCGCTGCGAACGGTGCCCATCAACGTCTGGTCGCGCTCGACAACGGCATCGATCTCGGCCTGATAGGCCCGCCGATTGGCCCGATTTTCATCGGTATTGCCCTGCGCATCGGCATCCGCCGGGCTCACTTCGCGCCCGAGCCGCGCCGTTTCCATGCGGAACGCTCGAAATTCAGCCGTCCGGCTCACCACGGCGTCAAAGGCGGCCAGACCCTCGGCATCCACCTTTGGCCGCCAATCGGCGAGGACGGTATCGATCTTGTCCAGCGTACTGGTCAGCCCCTCGGCGAAAGGGGCAGCTTCTTCGGTGGTTTCCGAGGCATAGATGCCGCGCGCATCCATCACCACTGCCGTGACATAGCGGTTGAGCCGCTCGCCTAGATACGCGCGATCAGCAAGATTTTCGAGCTGATCAACGCGTTGATTATAGGCAAAAACCATGTTCGCGGCCATGCCGCCAATGACGATTGAGGCAAGGCCCATCAGCCCCGCCACGGCAAAAATCTTTGCCCGGATACGCATTCTCTTCGTCCTTCGTGGCCGGCGTCGCCGGTCCCCTGCAGGCCGGACACTCCCATGACCGTCTGCGCGCAACCCTCTGGCGACAAACTACCGGACCCGCATTAATCACGGGTAAACCATAGGCACCGACGAAAACGCCGCCCAGGGGGCGGCGTTCGGAGATTGGAAGACCGTAGCGTCCGGCTAGAACTCGGACCAGTCCGCCGCGATAGCCGCATTGCCATGGCTCAGATACGAGCGAGCCGCGCTGCGCATCTTTTCCGTTTCGATCCGCGGAGCGGCTTGGCGGCGCTGCACCGGTGCCGGAGCGGGTTCGCCTTCGGTCTCGTCTTCCGCGATGGTGAAGATGTCGACCACCCGGTCGAGCTCGGAAGCCTGCGCCTCGGTCTGTTCCATGGCGGCATTGGTTTCTTCCACCAGCGCCGCATTGTGCTGGGTCATTTCATCGAGCGTCCTCACGGCGACACCTACCTGATCGATCGCCGCCGCCTGTTCCTGGCTCGCCTTGGCGATCGATTGCATCAGCTGCGCATTGGCCGACACTTCGCCCAGCATGTCGCGCAGCTGCCGCGCCGCGCTCGACACCAGGTCCGAACCACCCTTGACCTCACTGGCGCTGGCCTCGATCAGCGCCTTGACCTCCGAAGAGGCCTGCGCCGCCGACTGGGCCAGACGCCGCACTTCCACGGCCACCACGGCAAAGCCTTTGCCGGCATCCCCCGCCCGCGCCGCTTCCACCGAGGCGTTGAGCGCCAGAAGATTGGTCTGGAAGGCGATGTCGTCGATCATGCCGATAATGTTGGAGATCTTGCCCGAGGATTGGGTAATCCGCTCCATTGCCGCATTGGCCTGGTCCATCACCTCGCCGCTGCGCGACGCATTGGTCGAAACGGCATTGGCGCTCTTGTTGGCATCGTCTGCCATGCGCGCGTTCTGGGCGACGGTGGTCGCCAGCTGTTCCATCGCTGCCGAGGTTTCCTCGATCGTTGCGGCCTGTTTGGTCGTGCGCTCGGAAAGATCGTTGGCGCCGGACAAGATTTCTCCCGTGGCAGTCTTGAGCGCCCGCGAGGTGACGCGCAGCGACCCGATCACATCGCTGAGCTTTTCAGCCACCGCATTGGTGTCTTCCTTAAGCTTGGCAAAGGAGCCCTGGTAATCGCCGACCATGCGCTGGGTGAGATCGGCATGCGCCATGGCCGCCAGCACCTGCCCGGTTTCGGTCACGCCGCGATCCACCGTTTCCACCAGCGCATTGACGCTGCCAGCAAGGCTGTTGAGCTCGCGATCCGGGAACTGCGCATGAACGCGCTTGGAAAAGTCGCCGGCAATCGCCGCGTCCACCACTTCGCCGAACGCCGCCTGCAGCGCCACCATCATGTCGGTGCGTTCGATGCGGCGGCGCTCGGAAGCGGCGCGTTCTTCCTCGCTCATCGTGCTCATCTTGAGACCATTGTCGCGGAACACCTCGACCGCCCGGGCCATCTCGCCCACTTCATTTCCGCGGTGGCTGAACGGCACTTCGGCTGAATAGTCGCCAGCGGCGATCTCCTTCATCACGCCGGCAAGCTTGGGAATGGGGCGCATCATCTGCCGCGACAGCGCCCAGCCGATCGCACCAAGAACAACGAGCGTCGCCGCGCCCACGATCAGGATCAGGCGCAAGGTGTCGTAGATGATGCCGTCCACATGGGCATGGTCGATGCCCACGAAAAGCAGAGCCAGCGGCTTGCCCGACTTGTTGAGGATCGGCTGATAGGCAGCGTAATAGGTCTTGCCGAGGATGGTTTCTTCGCCGAAATAGGCGAGGCCTGCTTCGGCCTGCGCGATTGCCGGGGAGTCCGCCGCAAGTTCAGTGCCCACTGCCCTGTTGCCGTCGGCATCGGCAAAGGTGGTCATCTGCATGATATATTGCTGGCTCTCTTCGTTGAAGACGTAGAGAGATGTCGCCTCGCCGGTAATGCGGCTGATCGCATCGGCAATCTCGTTGCCGCTGAAACGCCCCGGCATGCCATAGGTCGAGATGCCCAGGATCTCGCTGCCGTCCTCGGACCACAGGACTTCCGCACCCGGCAGCTTGCTTTCCAGGATCGTCGCCGCAGTTTTGAGGTTTACGACCTGCTGGCGCTGGGCCGTGGACTCCGTTGAGGCTGTAAGATTGACGAATATTGCCGTGCTGACCACAGCGATCGAGACGGTTATCGCCGAGACCACCAGAGCCGCGATCATGGTCGTCAGCTTCGTGTTCGCCAGGCTCCGGCCTATCCACTTCAACATGGCTTTTCTCCCCCAAGATTCAAACCAATGTGGCGCCTTCCCGCGGCGCAATGTGACGACAATAGATCAAGCCGCTTAAGGCAGTGTTATCCTTAAGCGCCGCCTCTAGTCTGCGCTGCAAAGCAAAAGGGCGCCCTCGGCGCCCTCTGTTTGGACTTCTTGAGTAGATCAGAACTCGTTCCAGTCCGCATCCACGGCAGCATTACCCTTGCTCAAATAGGAGCGAGCGGCCGTCGAAAGCTTTGCCTGCAATCCTCGGGCGCCATCGGCGAGCGACTTGACCGGGCCCGGCGCCGCTGAAGCAAGTTTGGCAGGCGCCGGCGCGCGTTCTTCGAGCGCAAAGATATCGACAATGCGGTCGAGCTGGGCGGCCTGTGCTTCGGTCTGCTCGATCGAGGCATTCATTTCCTCGACCAGGGCCGCATTGTGCTGGGTCATCTCGTCCATGGTGCGGACGGCGGTATTGACCTCTTCGATCGAGGCTGCCTGTTCGCGGCTCTCATGGGCGATCCCGTTCATCAGCGCGCTCGACGCGCGGGCGGAGCTCAGGATCTGCTCGAGACGCTGCGCGGCATCGGCCACGAGGCGCGAGCCGCCCTTGACCTCGGTGGCGCTCTGTTCGATCAGCGCCTTGACCTCGCTCGAGGCCTGCGCCGCCGATTGCGCCAGGCGCCGCACTTCCACGGCGACCACCGCAAAACCCTTGCCGGCCTCACCCGCCCGTGCCGCTTCCACCGAAGCGTTGAGCGCAAGGAGATTGGTCTGGAAGGCGATATCGTCGATCAGCCCGATGATGTTGGAGATCTTGGCAGACGACTGGGTGATGCGCTCCATGGCATCGGTCGCTTTGCCCATGACCTGCCCGCCTTCTTCGGCCGTCTGCGTTACCCCGCGTGCCACCGTTGAGGCTTCCCGCGCCCGCTCGGCATTCTGCAAGACGGTGGACGCCAGTTGCTCCATGGCCGCTGACGTTTCCTCGATGGTCGCTGCCTGCTTGGTGGTGCGCTCGGAAAGATCGTTGGCGCCGGAAAGGATCTCGCCCGTCGCGGTCTTGAGCGTCCGCGACGTATCCCGCAGCTGGCCTACAATATCGGTCAGCTTGTCGGCCACGGCATTGGTGTCGGCCTTGAGGCGCGCGAACGCGCCTTGGTAGTCGCCTTCCATGCGCTGCGTGAGATCGGTATTGGCCAAAGCCGAGAGCACGGTGCCAGTCTCGGACACGCCGCGATCGACCGTTTCCACCAATCCATTGACGGAACGCGCCAGCGTATTGAGTTCGTCATCGGGGAACTCGGCATCGACGCGGCGCGAGAAATCCCCGGCAATTGCCGCATCCACGACCTGACCGAAGGCGCGTTGCAGGTCCCGCATCATGGCGGCGCGTTCGGCCTGCGTCGCGATGATCCGCGCTGCCTCCGCTTCGGTCATTTCGTTGACCTTGAGCGCATTCTCGCGGAACACTTCCACCGTTCGCGCCATCGCGCCGATCTCGTCGTGGCGGTGTTGACCGGCGACATCGACCGAGAGGTCGCCATTGGCCAGGGCCTCCATCGTATCGGTGAGGCGGCTGAGCGGCCGGCTGATGGAGCGGGCAAAGAAGAACCCCAAAAGCGCGGCGATCGCGAGCAGTATGCCTCCGACCAGAAGCGTCATGTTGCGCATCTCGACCACCGGCGCAAAGGCCTCCTGCTCGGGTTGCACGGCGGCTACCGCCCAGGTGACGCCATCGACATTGACTGGCTCGGCATCCACCACCATGGGCGCGCCGCGATAGTCATAGCTCATGCCCTGCGCGCTGCTGCCCCCGAGCGCCGCCGTGATGGCATCGGCCATAAACGGGGTCGCCAGAACGTCGGCCTCAGCGGTTTGCGGCGACTCGGTGCGCAGCAGCCCGTCGCTGCCCACGACCACGACTTCCCCGGTCTGCCCCAGTCCCGAAAGGCCCGAGACCAGAGCGCTCACCGCGTCGGGCGAAATGGACAAGACCATGACGCCGGTATTTTCTTCCTTTTCATAAACCGGCATCACCATGAAGCTCTGCGCGCTGCTTGTCGGGGCATAAAGGGAGAAGTCGACAAACGCCGCTTCCCCGTCGGCAAGGTCCTTGCCCGCCGCAAAAGCCCGGCCAAGCCCGCTTGCGGCCGCAGCCGCATCGGTCACCACATTGGTGGCAAAGTCCATGTTCTTGGCCACCGAATAAACCACATCGCCCGCGGCGCTGATCAGCAGCACGTCTGAATAGGCTCGCTCCTGCATCAGCGTGCGGAAACCGGGATGGAAGCGCTTGTGCGGCGCGTCATACATGGCGCCCTTGATATTGCTGTCGACCGCCGCCCGATCCTCTGGATTGGGGCTCTCGGTGACATAGGCAGCCTGCAGCTGCGCCCCGGCCCGTTCCTGCAGCCCCATGCGCATTTCATCAACGGCGCGGGTGAGGTTCTTGATTGCGGTGACGGTATCGGACCGCTGCACGAACAGCCTGAGGTCCACCTCGGCGCTGGAGTAGTAATTGCTGACCAGCGACGCCGCCGTGTTAAGTGAGGCCTGCATCGATTGGTTGCGTTGCTGATCGACGGTGCCCAGCCCGATCAGGTAGCTTGCAATGCCCACCCCAGCGCTGACCACCAGGGCCGACCCGACCAGCGCGAGCGGCAACTTCTGCGCAATCCTAAGATGCGGAAACAAACCCATGACTATCTTTCCCCCACGTCGCCTCTGGCGACTACCGGCTTTGCGCCGGAACTTGTGGGAACGATACAATTGGCCGATTAATCACTTCTTACGGATAAATCCGGACGCACAAATTGTAGGCAGGGAAAAGCAGAACGCCCCGGCTGGAGAGCCGGGGCGTTCGCAAGAAAATTGCCGGTCTGAATCAGGTCAGCGCGCCAATCACGGCTTCGATGCGCTTTTTCATCGTCATCGCGTCGAACGGCTTGATGATGTAGTTGTTGACGCCGAAGGAAATGGCTTCCTTGACCTGCTCCTTGTCGGAGCGGCCGGTGGCCATGATAAACGGCATGGTCTGCGTCCGCGGATGCTTGCGGATCACCTTGAGGAGGGTCAGCCCGTCGATATCGTCCATGTTCCAATCGGAAATGATGAGATCGACATTGCTCTTTTCGAGCTTGCCCAAGGCATCGCGGCCGGACTTGGCCTCGATGATGTCCTTAAAACCCAGCTGATTGAGAATATACTTGGCGATACCGCGCATCGACTGCTGGTCATCAACGATCAGGACGCTGACTGCGCTTGCTTTTGGCATGGACTCATTACCTTTTCCGACGCCTGGGCTCTTGGGCCCGCACTGACGCCGACACTAAGGTTCAAGCGTTACAAATCTCTCAACCTGGTCCGCTCAAGCTGCCGACTTGAGCCGAACCAGGGCATTGGCCAGACGCGAGGCGATCTGCTCCACCGGCGCCTGCTCGATCACCGCACCTTCCTCGAAGGCGACGCGCGGCATGCCGTAAACCAGTGCCGAAGCCTGGCTCTGCCCCACCGTATAGGCGCCCGCGTCACGCATCAGCTTGAGCCCCCGCGCCCCGTCCCGGCCCATGCCGGTGAGAATGGCACCCACCGCCATCGGACCGACCGTTTTGGCGACCGATTCAAACATCACGTCGACGCTGGGCCGGTGCCCGCTTTCGGGCGCTTCCTGCCCCAACCGGCACTTGAGCTGGCCCGACGAGCGCTCGACCCGCAAATGGTAGTCGCCGCGCGCCACATAGGCATGGCCCGCCAGAAGCGGCATGCGGTCCTCGGCCTCCATCACCTTGAGCGCGCAAAGCTCATCAAGCCGCGCCGCAAAGCGCCCGGTAAAGCCCGGCGGCATGTGCTGGGCGATCACCACCGGCGGGCAATCGGCCGGCAGAGAACCGAGAACTGTCCGGATTGCCTCGACGCCCCCGGTCGAAGCCCCGATCGCGATCAGCGACCCTTCGGGCGCCGCAGCGCTACGCACCGGCACCTTCGGCGCCTCGGCCCGGCTGGCCGAACGGCCCCGCACATCCGACTTGGCCGCCGCCCTGATCTTGTCGCGCAGGCCCGCGCCGAACGCATCGAGCCCGCCGGCAAATTCGGCGCTAGGCTTGGCCACGAAATCCACCGCCCCTAGTTCCAGCGCCAGAAGCGTTTCGCTCGCGCCGCGCTTGGTCAGCGTCGAGACCATCACCACCGGCGTCGGCCGCAACCGCATCAGCTTTTCCAGAAATGCCAGACCGTTCATGTTCGGCATCTCGATATCGAGCGTCACGACGTCGGGATCGAGCGTCTTGATCTTCTCGCGCGCCTCGATCGGGTCCACCGCCGTGCCCACCACGGTGATATCGCCATCGCGCGTCAGCATGCGCCCGAGCACCTCGCGGATTAGCGCCGAGTCGTCGACGACCAGAACCTTGATGCTCATCATGCAGCTCTTCTGTTCAGTTTTTCTCGAGACTGGTAGATAGTCTTGCCCACCAGCCGGAAACCCTCGCCACCCGATCCGAGATTTTCGGAGTGGCCGATGTATAAAAAGCCTTCCGGCGCCATCATCCCGGCAAAACGGCCGAAGACTTCGCCTTGAGTCGGCTTGTCGAAATAGATCGCGACATTGCGGCAGAAGATGGCGTCGAACGGCCCCTTCATCGGCCAGGCCTGGATGAGGTTTAGCGGCTTGAACGACACCAGCTCCCGCGCCGCCGCCGGAATGATCAGCGAGCCGTCGCTGCCGCGCTCGAACAACCGCGCCCGCTCGGCGCTGAGCCCCGAAAGCTCGCTCTCCGGATAAACGCCCTTCGCAGCCTTGGCGATCACCGCCGTATCGATGTCGGTGGCGAGAATCTTGAAATCCCAGCGCCGCAAATCCGGGAAAGCCGCCAGCAAGTCCATGCCGATAGTATAGGGCTCCTGCCCCGTCGAGCAGCCCGCCGACCAGATGCGCAGCCGCGTGCCGCGCGGCCGCTCCGACAGCAGCGTGCCGATATAGCTGCGAAGATGATCGAAATGGTGATCCTCGCGGTAGAAGCGCGTCAGATTGGTGGTCAGCGCGTTGACGAAATCCTGCCCATCTTGCGCCGAACCGCCGCGTTCGAGATAATCGACATAGGCATCAAAGCTTTGGAGCCCCAGCGTCCGCACGATCTTGGAAAGCCGCGACAGAACCAGGGTTTTCTTGGCATCGCTGAGCGAAATACCGGCGACCGTGTAGACGCGCGCCTTGATCCGCGCGAACTCACGCTCGCTGAGGGAGAACTCTCCCTGTTCCATGCAACTACCCCTCTGCGCCGGGCAAAGAACCGGCTAGCCTGCCGCCCGCCGCAACAAGCCGGCCCCCCGGCCAATCGCGCTGCTCTTGGGCTGATCAACAGCAACGGGGCGCATCTGCACCGCCCCATTGCTCTCGTCTGCACCAATATTGGGGCGATCATTGCTTAGATTGCGTAAACTATCCTGGAGCGCCGCAGTGATTTTTTGCAGTTCCACCGCTTCACCAAGCCCGATGCGTGCCTGCGCCCGGCCCTTGTCGGCAATGACGCGGATTTCCTTGGCCGAGCGATTGGTGGCCTGCGCCAGCTGCCGCACTTCATCGGCAACCACGGCAAAGCCCGCGCCCTTTTCGCCCGCCCGCGCCGCTTCAACGGCCGCATTCAGCGCCAGAAGATTGGTGCGGAACGACACGTCCTCGATGCTGGCCGTCATGGTGTCGATTTCCTGCGTCATCCGCGCAATCTCGCTCACCAGCGCCCGCGTGCGCCCTGCTGCACTATCGGCTTGCACTGCCATGGCCCGCGCATCGGCGGCCCGTTGGTCGGCTGCAGCAAGCGCGCTTTCCAGCGCCGCCATCCGCTCCACCCCCGCCGCCAAGGCCTGCCTGCCGGTTTCGCCCTTGGCCTCGAGCTCGGCAGCCCGTGCCTCGAACTGGCGCAACAGGTCCTTGACCGCCCCGAGCTTGTCCTCGAGCCCGTCGCGAACCGCTTCTTCCTCGCGCTGCCGATCCTCGACCAGCGCCAGAAGATCGAGCACGTCCTTGGCTTCGTCGGCGAGCGGCAAATCGGCGTCGCCCAATGTCTCCACGCGCCCTGACAAGACGCCGCGCAACTGCATCAGCCCCTGGTCGAGCCGCTCCAGCCCCTCGTTGAAGGCGGCAAGCGCCGGCTTGTGCGCCACGCCTTCGAAGCGAAAGCTCAGCTGCCCCGTCGCCAGCGCGCCCAGCAGCGCATCGAATTCATCGTCTTCGAGGTAATTGCCCGCCGGCTTGAACTCGAGCACATAGCGCCCCGACGGCAGATTGCGGCGCAGCATGGAAAAGCGCCGCCCGCCCATCAGCACCATGCTCTCGGCCGGTGCACCGCCGCCGCTCTCGAGATAACCCTTGCCGAACAGACGATCCAGCGTCTCGCCTTCATGGAGGCCCGGCACCAGCCGCTCGGCACCCTGGCTTACCGCCAAAAGCGCGCCCTTTTCATCGACAACAACCGTCGCTGTCTCCATCGTGCCGAGCGCCGCACGAAAATGGCTGGCCCGCTCTAGCCGATCGCCCAGGCGACGGACGATGTGGGCCATGGTGAGCCGGTCGTCCGGACGGTCGCTCAGGCCCGCCGCCCGCGCCAAGGCTGCAAGATGCTGGGTTTCCTTACGATCCGCCAGCAAAGCCGCGCCGATCGTTCCGGCGGTGGCGAGCCCACAAATGCTGCCGACCGCAGCGAACCATCCCGGCCCCGGCCCCATTGCCAGCAACAGGCCGACACCCACGGCGCTGCCGAAAAGCCACATCCCGGACGCCTGGAGCGCGAGCCGGAGCCCCCCGCCAAGCGGGCGCGAATCGTGGAGTTTTGCGGCATTGTCCGACATAGCGAAAACCCTAGCCGGATTATGGTTAACCAAGAGTGTAGTTCGACCCGGCCAAGTAACACTTGGGCAAGTGTTGAAGCTAGAACAGCTCGATATCGTCCACCGGCGCCGGCACGACAACACGGCGGCGCGCAATTGCTTCTTCTTCACGCGCAAGATTGGCGTTCATGTCGCTATCGAGACGTTTAACAAAAGCGCGGCCGGAATGGGGCTTGAACAGCACCCTTCGGGCATAGGTACCGCCCAGGTCTTCACTGGTGACGGCATAGCCTTCAAGCGACAGAAACTGGCGCACGAATTCGATGTTCTTGGCGCCCACGTCGTCGAGCGCCGAGTTGATCTTGCCGCCACCAAAGATCTTGATCTCGAGATTGCCCTTCCTGCCGCTGCCCTGGCTCAAGACCTTGTTGATCAGCTGTTCCATGGCAAAGGCGCCATAGCGGGCAGACGCCCCATAGCGGTCCTTGGCAGAACCCGACTGCTCGGCCAGAAGGAAGTGGTTCATGCCGCCGATATTGGCGACACGGTCCCGCACGCAGGCCGAAATGCACGAGCCGAGCACGGTCGAAAAGGTGACATCGGGAGCGTTGGACACGTGGCAGTCGCCCTGGTGTACGGTCGTTACCACCCCGCGGTCGAATTCGGGTGGCAGGGAGTTAGTCAGGGCCATTGGTCGCGAATACCTGGTGCGAACGAATTACTTCGGATCGTAGCGGTAAACTCGTTAGCCAAACGCTAACCAAGACATACGAGGCACACGCAGCTGCCCTCCTTGGCAACAAGCGGTTTAGGAATAGAACGATAGGGTTGTCGGACTGGGGGCTAGGATCAACCGCAATGTCATTGCAAAAGCTTGCACGCGAACTGGACGAGACCGCGCGGCAAACCGCGTCCATGCTCGAAGGCATCACCGAAGCGCTGGAAATCCTTGCCGACAACAAGGTTGGCAAGGACCCCACCGTCCGCGAAGCCGTGCAGCTGATCATCACCGCCCTCCAGGGCCAGGACCGCATCGAGCAGCGCTGCCATAACATGGCTTTGGCCGTGCGCCAGTTCGCGCTCCTTCCGCCCACCGCACCCGACAGCGTCTATGACGAGATCTGGGCCAGCCTGACGCTCGACGAACTGCGCGTCCCCGCCCTCTCCGGCATCGCCGCCCACCAGATGCACGGCGAAGCCGAGCTGTTCTAGACGCGTCGCGCTAACGCGCTTCGGGCGCCACCACCGCCCTGATCACCGCATCCGGATCGACCGGCTCGGCCAATTGCTCGAACGTGCATTGCTCCGGCGCCTTGTCGGGCCGCCAGCGCAAGAGCCGCGTGCCATGGCGGAAGCGGTTGCCGGTGATCTGGTCGTAGGAGACTTCAACTACAAGCTCGGTCATGAGCGGCACCCATTCGCTGGACCGCTCCGTCGACCAGCGGCTCGGCCCGCCCGGCGCATCACCGGTAAATCCCGACCCACCCTTGAGCTTTTCTAGCTTTTTGGTCAGCGCCGGCTTTTCGCTGGCAGAAATGGCTGAGGTAAAGCCGACATGGTCGAGCTTGCCCTCCGCATTGAAAAACCCGAGCAAGAGCGAACCGACCTCATCGCTGCCGGTCCCGTAGCGAAAGCCGCCCACCACGCAATCGGCCGAGCGGATGCGCTTGACCTTGAGCATGGCACGCTCGCCGCTCTTATAGGGTCCATCCAACCGCTTGCAGATAATGCCATCGAGCTCTTGGCTCAGATGCTCGAACCAGCCCCGCGCTTCCTCCACGTCCCGGCCTACCGGCGACAGCCGCAGGCCGGCGACGTCGCTTAACTTACCCAAGAATGTCTCGAGCCGCTGCCGCCGCTCCTTGAGCGGCTTAGCGGTCAGGTCGGATTTCCCATCCACGAGGAGATCGAACACCACCAGCAGCGCCGGCGTTTCCTTTGACAATTTCCGGATCCGGCTCTCCGCCGGATGGAGACGCTGTTGCAGATCATCGAACGAGGCAACGCCATCCACCGTCACCAGCAATTCGCCATCCAGCACGAACCGTTTGGCCGGCAGTTTTTCGATCAGCGCCAGGACCTCGGGAAAATACCGCCCCAGATCCTTGCCCGACTTCGCAAACAGTGCCGTAGAAGCACCATCCTTGACCGCAATGCACCGAAACCCATCCCACTTCGGCTCAAACTGCCACCCCTCCCCGTCCGGCAGCTCGGTCACAAGCTTGGCTTCCATGGGCGCAATAAAATCAAGATCGGGCATCGGGCGGTCCTCCGATCATATAACGAAGGAAAGGCCCCGATGTTGCCCATCCACCAGCTGTCACCCCGGCCTTGAGCCGGGGCCCATCTTGAGATCTCAGGATGGATCCCCGCCTGCGCGGGGATGACACCGTGGTTGTAGCTAGATCGAAAACAAAAAGGGCGCCCAAGGCGCCCCTTCATCCATCCTCAGCTGGATAGCAACAAACCGCTAAGCGTCTGCCTTTGCACCCGACACCACGGCTTGGAGGTCGATCAGCCCCACCATGCGGCTCTCATGCGTCACGATGCCGTTGAGCAGCTCGGTGTCGATAGAATTGCCTTCCGGCACATTGTGGATGTCGTCGCGATTGACGGTCAGGATATCGCTCACCGCATCCACCAAAATCCCGACCCACTTGTCGCCCACGCTCATCACCACGACGACATGGTTCTTGGTCGGCGAGGTCTGGCCATCGCCAAAGCGGGCGCGCAGGTCGAAGATCGGCACGATCGTGCCGCGCAGGTTGATGACCCCGCGCACATATTCGCGCGTATTGGGCAGCGGCGTCGCCCCGTTCCAGGCGCGGATTTCGCGCACCGTGGTGATCTCGACACCATAGGTCTGTTCGCCGATGGAAAAGGCGATCAGTTGCAGGCTGTTCTGCCCGGCGGCTGCGGCACGATCACCCAGATCGTCCCGAAGGCTCAACGCTTCCATTGTTTTAGCCCCTTCACGCCCTTCTGGGCGCCTCACTCAACTCGATACACACTCTAGCGTCCAAATGACGCCAATCTCTTAAGCCGCGTTCTGGTGCAGATGCGTCGTGCGCAGCCCCTGCACGTCGACGATCAGCGCCACATTGCCATCGCCCAGGATCGTGCCGCCGGCGATGCCTTCGACGCGCTCGAAATTTTCCTCGAGCGATTTGATCACCACCTGTTGCTGGCCGATGATGTCGTCGACCACGAGCGCCACCTTCTGGCTGCCCTCGCTCTCGCACAGCACCACGAACTGGTCCGCGGTGCCGGTCGGCTTGGCCAGCCCGAAGCGTTTGCCGAGGTCGATCACCTGCACATATTCGCCCCGCACCTGCAGCACGCGGCCACCCGATGGCACGCGCTCGAAGCTGGCGCGCGAGCACTGCATGGTTTCAACGATCGAAGAAAGCGGCACGACATATGGCGACTCCCCGACCTTGACCAGCATGACATCAAGCACCGCCAGCGTCAGCGGCAGGCGCAAGGTCATCCGGCAGCCCTTGCCGGTCCAAGAACGGACATGGACGGAACCGCCGATCTTCTTGATGTTGGAGAGGACCACGTCCATGCCGACGCCGCGGCCGGAAATATCGCTCACCGCTTCGGCAGTTGAAAAACCCGGCGCAAAGATCAGCTGGTCGATCTGCTCGTCGCTTGGCGTAAAGTCCGGCGCCACGATCCCCTTGTCGCGCGCAAGCTTGAGCACGCGCTCGCGATTGATCCCGGCGCCATCATCCTCAACGATAATGAGAATATTGCCGCCCGCCTGCTCCGCCGAAAGCCGGATCGTGCCGGTCTCCGACTTGCCGGCTGCGAGGCGCTTTTCCGGGCTTTCAATGCCATGGTCAGCCGAATTGCGGATCATATGCGTCAGCGGGTCGGACAGCTGCTCGATCACCGTCTTGTCGATTTCGGTATTCTCGCCGATCGTTTCGAGCTTGATCTTCTTGGACGTTTTCGTCGCCAGTTCGCGGACCAGGCGCGGCATGCGCGAAAACACCGATTTCACCGGTTGCGCGCGGATCGCCATGACCGAGTCCTGCAGCCCGCGCGTCGTCTGCGCTAGCACTTCGAGCCCGCGCACCAGTTCGGTGTAGCGCGCGCGCAGCGTCTCATCCATCTGCTGGGTCAGCATGGACTGGGTGATGACCAGTTCACCCACCATGTTGACCACGCGGTCGACCTTGTCGAGGTCGACGCGGATCGACTGCACGCCATTGCTGCGATGGCTTTCTTCGCCATCGCTATTGGCCGGCACCATCGCCTTGGGTGCCACCGCCACCGGCTTGGGCGCTGTAGCCGGCGTCGGCGCGATCGTTGCGGCAAGATCGGCAAAGCTTAGCGACGGCGCTTCCTCGAACCGGTCCTGCTTGCTCGCTGCGACCGGCTTTGGCTCCGGCGCAAAATCGAGCAGCGATGCAATCCCCGCCTCGGGCTCCGGCATCGCCATTTCGTCTTCGGTCAGCGCCAGGAGGCTGGAAAGGTCCGCCTCGCCGGCATCGGCCAGCAGATCCTCTTCCATCGCCTCGAGGTCAGCCGCCGGCACCGCACCCGCCTGGGTGATCGCGATATCGCAATCGCCATCGACGAATTCGAACACTTCGCGGATCTGCGCCTCGGTAAGGCTTGGCTCGCTGAGCGAGATTTCCCATGAGCAATAAACCGCAAACGGCTCGAAATCCGAAAGCGGCGGCACCTGCCCCATGCGCGCCTTGACCCGCATCGTGCCCAGGGCCGCGAGCTCGCGGAACAGCAGCAGCGGATCATTGGCGCGGGCGTAAAGTGCCCGATGCGGCGTGAAGCGGATTTCCCAGCTTCCCTCCGCCGGCGCCATCGGCGGCACGTCGAACACGTCCTCGACCGCAGCCTCGCCCTCGGCATGGCCCAGATTGACCATCACCGGGGTAAAATCGATATCGAAGTCTTCGAGTGGCTCGCCGCCCTCGTCATCCTCGCCGCTGTCCCCGCGCGCCAGCCCATCGAAGCGCGCCTTTTCCTCGGCGCCATAATCGGCGTCGAGGGCCTCGCCGGTCTGTGCCGCATTGACATGATCGGCGACAATGTCATTGGCGCGGATGCAAAGGCTCACCACCTCGTCGGTCAGTTCCACCCGCCCGTCGCGCACGTAATCGAGCAGCGTTTCATAGGCATGGGCGAAGCCCACAAGCGCGCTAAAGCCGAACGCCCCGGCGCCACCCTTGATCGAGTGAATGGCCCGGAACACGGCATTGAGCCGGTCGCTGTCGCGCTCACCCGCCTCGATCGCCGCGAATTCCTCCTCGAGCGCCGTCAGGAGCTCGGAGCATTCGTCGAAATAGGTGGCCTTGAAATCGTCGAGATCGCTCATGCGAACCGCCCAACCCTTCTGGGTTTGTTGCGCTTAGTGGACTACGCGATGGATGACGGAGATGAGTTTTTCGGGGTCGAAAGGCTTCACGATCCAGCCGGTGCCGCCCGCAGCCTTGCCCTGGTCGCGCTTGTCCTGCGAGGTCTCGGTGGTGAGGATCAGGATCGGCAGCGAATTGTGCTGGCCGGTGGCGCGCACTTTGCGGATGAACTCGATGCCATCCATCACCGGCATGTTGATGTCGGTGATCACCACGTCCACGGTCTCGGTCTTGAGCATGTCGAGCCCCTGCCTGCCGTCCTCGGCCTGCAGCACCTCGAACCCGGCATTGCTCAAAGTATGGTGCAGCATGGCCAGAATGGTGCGGCTGTCATCAACCGTCAGTACGCGCAAGGTCATTGTCTCATCATCCCTGAAAACTGGGCGCCCAAGCCCAGCCGCTCGATCGCGGCAGTCATCGCCGCGCTCGGCGCTTCAATAGTAAAATCGAACTGGTGTCGCCGCGCGGTCTCGGCCGCACTGACAAGAAGCATGAGCGCATTGGTCGATACCCGCTCGACGACGCCGCCGGCCACGCTCACCGATCCCTCTTCGAGGGCGTCGATCAGCGTGTCGCGAATTCCATCGATGGCATCGAGGTCGATGACCGCCGGCAAGGCGATCTTCCTCAGGCTCTGCTTGGCCATGATTATGGCTTTTCCCCCGGAGCATTCTCCGAAAGTCATATTCGTGAGGAACGGTTTAGAAATCGCTAAGTCTGATCCGTCCTGCTCCGCCGCGCGTAAATCTGCTAAACGCTTGCCGCAGCCAGCCGCGCGGTTTATCGCAACCCGACCACAAGATCGGAACCGCCATGCCCGCCAAAATCGCCCTGACCGGCATCGCCCGCGACCTCGCCGCCCGTGCCGCAGAGGGCAAAACCATCCGCGTCGGGGTCATCGGCTCGGGCGAAATGGGCACAGATCTCGTCACCCAGATGTCGTTGATGGCCGGCATCGAAATGGCCGCCATTGCCACCCGCCGCCCGCACACTGCGCTCGACGCCATGACTATCGCTTATGGTGACGACAGCAAGGGCAGGACCGCCGACAGCCCCGCCGCCGCGACCGCTGCCATCGAAGCGGGCAAGATCGCCATCACCTCCGCCGAAACCCTTGTTACCACGCCCAATATCGATGTTGTCATCGACGCTACCGGCAAGCCTGGCGTCGCCGCCGATTACGACCTCATGGCCATGGAACACGGCAAGCATCTGGTGATGATGAATGTCGAAGCCGACGTCACCATCGGACCCTACCTCAAGGCCCAGGCCGATCGCCTCGGCGTCGTTTATTCCGTCGGCGCCGGCGATGAACCGAGCTCCTGCATGGAGCTGATCGAATTCGTCTCCGCCCTCGGCCTCGACATCGTCGCCGCCGGCAAGGGCAAGAACAATCCGCTCAAACATTCCGCCGTCCCCGACGACTACCGGGAAGAAGCCACCCGCCGCAACATGAACCCGCGCATGCTGGTCGAGTTCGTCGATGGCTCCAAGACCGCCGTCGAAATGACCGCCATCGCCAATGCCACCGGCCTCATGCCCGACATCCCCGGCATGCACGGCCCCGCCACCAATCGCGACGACATGGCCAAGGTGCTGATCCCCAAATCCGATGGCGGCATTCTCAACGGCTCCGGCGTCGTCGATTTCACAATCGGCAAGGGCGTCGCCCCGGGCGTCTTCGTCATCGTCAAGGCCGAGCATCCGCGCATCATCGAGCGCATGGACGATCTTCATATCGGCCACGGTCCCTACTACGCCTTCTTCCGCCCCTACCACCTTACGAGCCTCGAAGTCCCGCTGACCGCCGCGCGCATCATGATGTATGGCAAGCCCGACATGGTCCCGCTGCCCCGCCCCGTTGCCGAAGTCTGCGCCGTCGCCAAGCGCGACCTCAAGCCCGGCGACAGCCTCGACGCGATCGGTGAAACCTCCTACCGCTCCTACGCCATGCGCGCCGACGAAGCCCGCGCCCAGGGCGCATTGCCCGTCGGCCTCCTCGAAGGCGGGGTCGTCACGGCCCCGATCAAGATCGGCGAGCTCCTCACCCGCGCCAACGCCCAGCCCGACACCTTTACCCGTCTCTACGCCCTGCGCCAGGAGCAGGACCGCATGCTGGGCTATCTCTGAGGCGCATGGTGGCGCCACATACTGGATGCCCACCTTCCCCCTCAGAGGGGAAGGCAAGCAGAGCTTAGGTGCGCAGCACCTTAGCGTCGCTCGGAAGGGGGTGCCTTCGACGCGAGCGCTGCAAACACGGTATTGTAGACACCTTCCGGATTGCGCATCACGTCATCATTGGTGAACCGCAGAACCTGATAACCGTAGGCACGCAGCACGCCGTCTCTGTCTTTGTCCCGCATCGGACCGGTGCCGACAAAATGCGTGTCCCCATCGATCTCGACAACCAGCTTCGCCTGGTGGCTGGCAAAGTCCACAACATAGCCGCCCATCCGCACCTGCTTGCGGAAATGCCACTGTGTTCGGATCGGCTGGATCAGTGCCCAGAACTTCAGCTCCGGCGCTGTCGGATTCTTTCGCAAACGCTGTGCGATGTTGACCATCCTGATCACCCCCTCCCTAGCTACGCTAAGGCCTGCGGCCAAGCTGCGCTACCCTCCCCTCTGAGGGGGAGGGTAAAGGGGAGCCGCATACTTGGTGCCACCTTCCCCCTCAGAGGGGAAGGCAAGCAGAGCTTAGGTGCGCAGCGCCTTAGCGACGCTCGGAAGGGGGTGTCTGGGATGTCGAAGCATCCGCCAGCCCTCACCCCCTGATCGCAATCTTGCCCTTGCGGCCCGGCTCGCCACTCGCGCGCGCTGCCTCCGCTACCTCTTCGATCGGAAAAGCCTTTTCGACTTCCAGCACCAGCTTCCCCGCCGCCGCATCGCGCACCAATTCGCCGAGCAATTCGCCGATCCGCTCAGGCTTGATCGGCGGCTTGGCACCCCAGAACCCCTTGACGGTGATGCCGCGGAACAAGAGCTCCCCCGCCGCGATCTTGAGCGGCCGCTGCGTCATCGCGCCAAAGCTGATCAGCACTGCGCCATCCGAGGCGACGCTCAGCACCTGCGCAGCGCCATCGCCACCAAGCGAATCCACGGCCCGCACGACCGGCGCGCTACCCGTCAGCGCCTTTGCCTTCTCGACCCAGCCGTCTTCATCGGTCGCCACTACAGCGTCGATGCCGAGCGCCCGCATCTCCTCGACTGCCGCCGACCGGCGCACAAGGCCAAGCACATTGATGCCCCGCTCCTTGCCATATTGCGCAACGAGCTTGCCCACGGCGCCGTTGGCGGCATTCTGGACGATCCATTCGCCCGGCTGAACATCAAGCGATTCCAGCAGCATCTTGGCACTGAGCGGCATCGATACCAGCCGGCACGCCGTCTCGTCGCTGACCCCTTCGGGCACTGGCACCAGCCGCGTCGCATCGGCGAGGTAAAATTCCGCCCAGGTGCTGCTCGCGCCACCCGCCACCCGCTGCCCGGTTTGGAGGTTCGAAACGCCTTCGCCCAGCGCCTCGACCACGCCGACAGCCTCGGTGCCCGGCACATAGGGGAGCTCGGGTTTGAACCCATACTGGCCGGCAATGGTCATGAGATCGTGGTTGTGCACCGGCGACAGCAGCATGCGGACGAGCACCTGCCCCTTGCCCGGTTCCGGCCGCGGCGCCTCCTCGCTGCGCAACACTTTTTCGGGCGAACCGAACTCGGAATGGATGGCGCGCTTCATGACACTGGCTCCTGTTATTAGGTGCCTGACATAGAGGCGGGGGCCGAAGGTTCAACCCCACTGCGGCGATCAGCGCTTGTCGATCTCTTCGGCCAGCGGCAACGGATAGCGCACTTTGGGCGGCAGGCGATGAAGCACCATGCCAAGAGCTACCAGCACCAGACACGCCACCAGCAGCACGCCAAAGAGCCGCCCGGCATCCACCGGTCCGGTGAGGATCAACAGCGGCACGGCAAGGGCCGGCGGATGCGTCACCCGCAGCACCAGCATGGCCAGCATTGCGACACCCACCGCCATGGCAGCCAGCCACCACGGCTCTGGCACCACCTGCATTGCCGCCACGGCGATCAACGTGCTGATCAGGTAACCGGCAAAGATATTGATCGGCTGCGCCCCAGCCGAATTGGGCTGACCGAAGATCAGCAAGGCCGTTGGCCCGAGCGGCGCCAGCAGCAGGGGAATGCCCGTCAACGCTCCGAGACCGCCAATCAGCGACACGCTCAATGTCGCTGCGGCTGCCGATTTGGCATGCACGCGCCAGTCGTGACGCGGCTCGTGGCGGGCGATGAATCGATGAACCAGGGGATGCATGGGGCCCGTTATAAGCTCGGCTCCGGGTTTTGAAAGCTGCATCCTTGCTTAGCCGTAACTTGTCTCACCGCCGGCACATCGCTAATGCTGACAACTCAAATCAGGATTGACTGCATGACCGAGACCCTCGACCCCCGCGCCCCGCAACGCGTCCGCCACGAAACCCGCCTGCGCCTCCTTACCGTCGAAACGGTCACCGATATCACCCCGCTGATGCGCCGCATTCATTTGACCGGCGACATGACAGGCTTTGTGTCCCCAGCCCATGCCGATCACATCAAGGCGTTCTTTTTCCCCGAGGGTGTCGAGCCGCTGCTGCCGCCCATTGGGCCAAACGGCGCCGAGTTCCCGCCCGGTACGCGGCCGGAGATGCGCGACTATACCCCGCGCTACTGGAGCGTCGCCGAAGGCTGGATCGAGCTCGATTTCGTGCTTCACGGCGATGGCCCTGCCTCGACCTGGGCCGCGGAGGCTGCGCCCGGCAAGACGCTGGTCATCGGCGGGCCGCGCGGCTCCATGGTCGTGCCCATGACCTTTGACTGGTACCTTTTGGCCGGCGACGAAACCGCCCTTCCCGCCATCGGCCGCCGTATCGAAGAACTAGGCGCCGGCGCAAAAATCCTCGCCTTCATCGAAGTCGAAAACGCGGCCGAAGAGCAGCGCTTTCAAACCGCCGCTGACCTCAGCCTCACCTACCTCCACCGCAAACGCGCCCCCGCCGGCACCACGACGCTGATCCAGGACGCCATTGCCGCCGCCACTTTCCCGGCAGGCATCGCCTACGCCTATATCGCCGGCGAAGTCGCCATGTCCCGAGCCGTCCGCGCCGATCTCGAGGCGCGCGGCTTCAACCCCGAATACATCAAGGCCGCCGGTTACTGGAACCGCGGCATCGCCGACGCCAATGAGGATCATTAATCTCGCGCAATTGCACGGATTGACAGAGAAAGACTTTAACCGATCTGCTGCAGCTTACTCCTCCGTGAGGGAGGCGTAAGTGGAAATCATTGCGGTAAAGGCCATGCCCAGTTTCTTGTCGATGGAAGTCATCGCATTGATCTTGCTGGCTGCTGCGGCAGCTGTTGCAGCGTTCTACGGGCGAAGGCCACCCACAAAGGGCAAACCGTGGTCGCCGCGAACTGTGCAAGTCTCCGACCGACAAGAGAAAGGCTTTGAGAGAAAACATCGATCAGCGGCAAAGCCTAGGGACGCTGCTGATCAATTGCGTACCGTAATGCATGCGCCCTTCCAAAAGCAGAGGCTCATGTCGAAAGGTGAGTATGATGTGTTTCGCACCGTCGAGTCTCATCTTCGAAACTGCGGCCCGGGTTTTCGACTGATGGCACAACCCAGCATGGGCGAGTTCCTGCACTCCACGGATGCAGAAGCCTACAGGTCCGTGAACTCTAAGCGGGTCGATATGCTGGTCATCGACACCCATGGTTTCCCGGTCGTCGCAATCGAGCATCAAGGGCCTGGTCATCACCAGGGCGACGCTGCCGCGCGGGACGCGGTAAAGCGCGAAGCTCTGCGCCGGGCCGGCGTCGAGTTCTTGGAGATCTTCGATTATCATCAAGCCGCAGAAATCTGCCGCTTGGTGAGCGACAGCATTCAGCGCAACAAGCCGCCAACCTCACCTGGCATGATCTCGCCTTTTGAACGGTCTCCTAACTAGGCTGCCCACCCACGAACTGCACCGCCCTGGCGCCGCGCTCGATCCCTGCTGCCAGGCACCGCTCATGCGCCTCGCCCCGCATCAGCGCCGCCATGAACCCTGCCGCAAAAGCATCGCCAGCCCCGGTCGTGTCCACCACCTGCACCACCGGCGCCGGCTGGCTGACCGCGATGCCGTCCCTACCCCCCAGGGCCGCGCCGAAGCGGCCGCGCTTGATCACCACATGGCCGAACTGCTGACCGAGCAGCTCAATCTGCCTCTCGAACTCAGCCTCGCCGGTCAGCATCTCGGCTTCGCTTTCATTGGCAAAGAGCCAGTCCGCGGTCCCGACCCAGTCGCGGAAATGCCTCGGCCCGACTTCGGCCAAGAACCCGATCGAGGCCGGATCGATCGCAATCGCCACCCCGCGCTCGCGCGCCGACGCCAAGAGGCCCTGCACGGCCTTGCGCGGCCCAGGCGCGAAAAAACTGTAGCCGGACACCATCACCATGCCGACGCCATCGAGAAGCGTGGGCGGCAGGTCGTCGGCGCAAAGATTGAGGTTCGCGCCCCGGTCAGTAAGAAAGCTGCGCTCGCCGCTCGGATCAAGGATCGTGACCAGCACCCCGGAAGGCAGCTCGCGGTCCCCCGCCAGCGCCGGCACGACGCCGAGCCCGCGGAAATAGTTCTCGTACATCGCCCGCTCGTCGGCCCCGACGCGCGCTGCAAACATCACGTCCGCACCCGCCGCGCCGAGCCACACCGCCTGGTTGGCGCCCGACCCACCCGGCCGGTTGCGGATCGAAGCGGCCCGGTCCGACCCCATCACCATCGGCCCATCGGGCTTGACGATGATGTCGGTCATGACGTCGCCGACGACAAGGATGCGCCGGCTCATGCCCGGGGGATGCCTGCCAACGCCACGGCGATATCGGCCGCCACCCGCGCATTGTTTTTGACCAGCGCGATATTGCTCACCAGCGACTTGCCGCCGGTCAGCTCGAAAATGCGCTTGAGCAGGAATGGCGTCATCGCTTTGCCTTTGACGCCCTGGCTGTCAGCATCACTCAGCGCTTGGGTGATAAAGCCCTCGATCGCAGATGCCGCCCAGGCATCCGTTTCGGGAATGGGATTTGCGATCAAGACGCCACCCATGCCCAGATTGTTCTGGATCGCCAGCATCCGCGCCACGCCGGCTGCATCGTCGAACCGCTGATCGACCCCAAACCCGCTCTCACGCGCCCAGAAGGCCGGGAAATGGTCGGTGCCAAAGCCCAAGACCGGCACGCCATTGGTTTCCAGCACTTCCAATGTCTTGGCGATATCGAGGATCGACTTGGCCCCCGCGCAAACCACCGCCACCGGCGTGCGCCCCAGCTCCTCGAGGTCGGCCGAAATATCGAAACTATCTTCGGCCCCGCGATGCACGCCGCCGATGCCGCCGGTGGCAAAAACCTTGATCCCTGCTAGCGCTGCGATCTGCATCGTCGTCGCCACGGTCGTGCCGGCCATCACCCCATTGGCCAGAAGCGCCGCCATGTCCCGCCGGCTCGCCTTGGCCGCCTTGTGCCCCTCGCGCGCCAGCCGCTCCAGGTCCTCGCCCGAAACGCCCACCTTGAGCTTGCCGTCCATGATCGCGATCGTCGCTGGCACCGCGCCCTGAGCCCGGATCACCTCTTCCACGTCGCGCGCCATTTCGAGGTTCTGCGGAAAGGGCATGCCATGGGTGATGATGGTCGATTCCAGCGCCACCACCGCCTTGCCGGAAGCAAGCGCCGCCTCGACTTCGTTGCTCACTGAAAGATAGGCCTTGCCGCTCATGCTATACGCTCCGAAAACTCTCTGACCGAGGCCGTCGAGCGGCCCGCTTTGCCCCGCTTGTGCGCTAGGGCAAAAACCCGGTCAACCCTCATAAAACTAAGAGTCCAAGCCTTGCCGCTCCTCGCCTTTATGAGTACCGTGCGGCCATCGATACGGGAAAGGGCACTTCGCTGACCAGGTCCATTGTTGATGGTGCGCCGAGCGCGCCACGATATGCGCCCAAATCTGGGCTGATCCTTGCGACTGCCCCGCGCGCCTTTCCGCGCCCCTGAAATTCACCTCCCCATACGGTCCACATCAGGAGACTTGGCCCTCATGACAAAGTCGCTCGCCATCGCCCTTGGCGCCCTTCTCGCCGCCGCCCCGGCCTTTGCCCAGGAAGAGCCGGTCCTTAACGTCTACAACTGGTCCGACTACATCGCAGAAGACACCATCGCCAACTTCACGGCGGAAACCGGCATCCAGGTCAATTACGACGTCTACGACAACAACGAGATCGTCGACGCCAAGCTCCTCGCCGGCAATTCCGGCTACGACATCGTCGTCCCTTCCGGCAATTTCCTCGCCCGCCAGATCATGGCCGGCCTGATCCTGCCGCTCGACAAGAGCCAGCTGACAAACCTTGGCAATCTCGATCCCGTCGCCATGGAGACCGTCGCCGAGCTCGATCCCGACAACGCCCATGGCATTCCCTATATGCTCAACACCATCGGCCTCGGCTACAACACCGCCAAGGTCGCCGAAGCCCTGGGCACCGATACCCCGCCCACCAGCTGGGACCTGCTTTTCGATCCGGAAACCGTGGGCAAGCTCGCCTCCTGCGGCGTCGCCGTCATGGATAGCCCCTCCGAAGTCGTCGGCGCTGCGCTCCACTATCTCGGTCTCGATCCGAATTCGGAAAGCGAAGAAGATCTCGCCAAGGCCGAGGAACTGCTCAATTCCATCAAGCCGTCGGTGCGTTACTTCCACTCCTCGCAATATATCGATGACCTCGGCAATGGCGAAATCTGCCTCGCTATGGGCTATTCGGGCGACATGTTCATCGCCGCCGATGCGGCTGCCGAAGGCACCGAGATCAGCTACCTGATCCCCTCTGAGGGCGCGCCGACCCTTTACGACGTCCTCGCCATCCCGGCCGATGCGCCGCATCCGCAGAACGCCCACAAGTTCATCGACTATATCCTGCGTCCCGAAGTCGTGGCCGAGATCACCAACACCGTGTTCTATGCCAACCCGAACCCGGCTTCGCTCGAATTCGTCGATGAAGAGGTCAAGTCCAACCCTTCCATCTATCCATCGGCCGAAACGCTGGCCGCCGGCTTCACCATGCGGGCGCACACACCTGAATTCGAAGAGCTCTTGACCCGCACCTGGACCCGCATCAAAACGGGCCAGTAATTGTCTTCAGCAAGGGGCGGCGCAAGCTGCCCCTTCACTCTTGAGCAGAGACCGCCAAATGGCCAAGAAACCGCAACAGCTTGCCATCGACACCCGCCCTTGGCGTGATCCCTCCAACAACAAGCCCTTTGTCCGCATCAAGAACGTCACCAAGAAATTCGGTGACATCACCGCGGTCTATGACGTTTCGCTCGATATCTACCGTTCCGAACTCTTCTGCCTCCTGGGCGGCTCCGGCTCCGGCAAGTCGACGCTTCTGCGCATGCTGGCCGGCTTTGAACGCCCCACTTCGGGCACGATCGAAATCGATGGCCAGGACATGACCGACGTGCCGCCCTATCAGCGGCCGGTCAACATGATGTTCCAGTCCTATGCGCTCTTCCCGCACATGTCGGTCGAGCAGAACATCGCCTATGGCCTCAAGCGCGATCACCTGCCCCGTGACGAGATCAATGCGCGCGTCGCCGAGCTCCTGGCCCTGGTCAAGCTCCAGGACTATGGCAAGCGCCGTCCGCACCAGCTCTCCGGCGGCCAGCGCCAGCGCGTCGCCCTCGCACGCGCCCTCGCCAAGCGTCCCAAGCTCCTGCTGCTCGATGAACCCCTTGGCGCGCTCGACAAGAAGCTGCGCGAGGAAACCCAGTTCGAACTGGTAAAAATTCAAGAACAGCTCGGCGTCACCTTTATCGTGGTCACCCACGACCAGGAAGAAGCCATGACCCTGGCGACCCGCATCGGCGTCATGAACCAGGGTGAAATCGCCATGATCGGCGAGCCCACCGATATCTACGAATTCCCCAATTCGCGCTTTGTCGCCGGTTTCATCGGCTCCGCCAACATGGTGGAAGGCGTGGTCAGCGAAGACGAACCCGATCACGTCCGCATCCGCTCGGCGGAACTGGGCTGCGATATTTATGTTGGGCACGGCGTCGATTGCGCCCCCGACCAGATCCTCTGGTGGGCCATCCGCCCCGAAAAAATGTCGATCTCGCGCGAGCGTCCCGAAGGCCTCTTCGACGCCAACGTCACCAAGGGCGTGGTCGAGGAAATCGCCTATCTCGGCGATATCTCGCTCTACCAAATCGTTCTTGAGAGCGGCAAACGCATCCGCGTCAGCCAGACCAATTCCGTCCGCGGCAACCCCGACGCCATCACCTGGGAAGAAGAAGTCTACGTCACCTGGAACGACAATGCCGGCTCGGTGCTGACGTCATGACCGCCACGCACGAACCCACCTACCCGCCCCCGCGCCGCCTGCGTCCCTGGAATGCAGTCGAGCGGCGCCTCGCCAAGGTCGGCATTACCGGCCGCATGCTGGTGCTGGCCGCGCCGGCGCTCTGGCTCCTGGTCTTCTTCCTGATCCCCCTCGCCGTGGTCTTCGGCATTTCGCTCGCCACCAAGCAGTTCGGCCGCCCGCCTTATTCCGCCCTTCTTTCGACCGAAGACGGCACCGTGCAGCTCACCCTGCACCTTTCCAACTACATCCGCCTCTTCACCGACAACCTTTATGTCGCCGCCTACCTCTCCTCGATCCGCATCGCCGCGATCGCCACGATCATCACCCTGATCGTCGGCTACCCCATGGCCTATGCCATCGCGCGCGCGCCCGATCGCTGGCGCAATATCCTGCTGATGCTGGTGATCCTGCCCTTCTTCACCTCCTTCCTCCTGCGCGTTTACGCCCTGACCGGCTTCATGCGCGGCAATGGAGTCATCAACCAGGTCCTGGGCCTCTTCGGCATCCAGCCATTGGTGATGATGCAGACCGATTTTGCCGTCTATGTCGGCATCGTCTACACCTACCTGCCCTTCATGATCCTGCCGCTCTATACGACGCTGGTGAAGCTCGACACCTCGCTCTTCGAAGCCTCTGCCGACCTGGGTGCCAAGCCGCTGCGCACCTTCCTCTCGGTGACCCTGCCGCTGTCGCTGCCCGGGATCATCGCCGGCTCCATGCTGGTCTTCATCCCGGCCATCGGCGAATTCGTCATCCCGTCGCTGCTCGGCGGTCCGGAAACGTTGATGATCGGCCGCGTTCTTTGGGACGAATTCTTCACCAATGCCAATTGGCCCCGCGCTGCCGCGGTTGCCATGGCCATGCTCCTGGTGGTCGTCGTGCCCATCATGCTGTTGCAACGCGCCCAGGGCGCGGTGGTGGAGAAGTAACATGCGCCGTGGCTGGTTCCTCCCCATCGCTGCCGCGCTCGGCTTCTCCTTCCTTTATGCGCCGATCGTGAGCCTCGTCATTTTCAGCTTCAACGAAAACCGGCTTGTCACCGTCTGGTCCGGCTTTTCGCTGAAATGGTATGGCGAACTGTTCCGTGATCCGCAGATGCTGGGCGCCGCCTGGCTAAGCCTCCAGATCGCAGCTCTCGCGGCCTCGATCGCCCTTGTTCTGGGCACCCTGGCCGCCGTCGCCCTCGTCCGCTTCCGCCGCTTCAAGGGCCGCACGCTTTTTTCCGGCATGGTCTCCGCTCCGCTGGTCATGCCCGACGTCATCACCGGCCTCGCTCTTCTGCTGCTCTTTGTCGCCATGGAGTCGCTGATCGGCTGGCCGCGCGGCCGCGGCATGCTGACCATCGTCATTGCCCACGCCACCTTCTGCACGGCCTATGTCTGCGTTGTCGTCCAGTCCCGCCTCTCCGACTTCGACCGCAGCCTCGAAGAAGCGGCGATGGACCTGGGCGCCTCGCCCCTGCGCACCTTTTTCGATGTGACTCTGCCCATCATCGCCCCGGCTCTCGTCTCGGGCTGGCTCCTCGGCTTCACGCTGTCGCTCGACGACCTTGTCATCGCCAGCTTCGTCTCCGGCCCCGGCTCCTCGACCCTGCCAATGGTCATCTTCTCGAAAGTCCGCCTCGGCGTCTCCCCCGACGTCAACGCTTTGGCCACCATCATCATCGGCATCGTCGCTTTGGGCGTGCTTGCAGCAACAATCATTCAGCTCAGGTCGAAACCAAAGAAGGCGAGGGCATAGCCCATCTTGTCTCAGCGCGCGGAGAAGACACCCCCTTCCGAGCGCCGCTAGGCTCCTCCGTCGCCAAGCTCTGCTTGCCTTCCCCTCTGAGGGGGAAGGTGAACGCGGTGTGTTTGGCATTATCGTCCAAAATACCCGATGCCCCCTTCCCCCTTGAGGGGAAGGCAAGCGAAGCTTAGGCGCCCCGCGCCTTAGCGCAGCTCGGAAGGGGGTGTCGGCTTCTCCACAAACTCAATGTACCCCGTTTATCCTCTCCCCCGAATCCTCCGCTACATTCTCCCCATCAGCCGGGTGGAGATGGGGTTGCAACGATCAACCGCCCGGCGACAGTCGGGAGGGGTCTTTATCGTTGAGGATCCTGGGTCCGCGGACGGGGCTTGAGTAATCATCCCCTAAGACGCTGCCTGCCAGAAAGCCCGGCGCCCCGAGACGTCTTGCGTCTCACATACTAACTACTCACGAGACGGAAGCCGTCTCGGGGCACCATCATCTGATCATCAACCGGCGGCAATCCCGACCGGCCTCTCGGCCTGCCTCAAGCAGGCGGAGCGCTCTTTGAGCCGATCACAAAAATCGTGAACGACCGTGTCTATGGACAAGACGGCAAACGAGGCGCATCTTTCGGTCATGTTCAACAATTGCAAAGGAGGTGATCCAGTGTCTCATGAGAATTTGGTGCTCGAGGTCGTTCTGGGTTTTGGTGTGACGGTCGGGAGTGATCTCACCTAAAACACCCCTCCTAGGTCGCTCGAGACCTTAAAACTCAGGGAAGGCCCGCTCGCAGGAGCGGGCCTTTTCTGTTTCCCTTGACGGGAAGGCTCAAGCCATCGATACCGCTGCCCAGTATTTCAGCGGGTAGCCAGCATGTCGGCCAATTTCGTCCTGACCCTTTCTTGCGCCGATCGTCCCGGCATCGTTGCGGCCATCACCACCGAACTGGCGGCGCTCAACGCCAATATCGCCGAGAGCAACCAGTTCTGGGATCGCGAGACCGGCCGTTTCTTCATGCGCTTGGCCTTTGCTGCCCCCGATGGCATGAGCCGCGAAACAATCGAAAAAGCCCTTAAGGCCCCGATCGCCCGCTTCGACATGCAGACCATGCTGAGCGACGAAAGCCGCCGCAAGCGTATCGCCATCTTGGTCTCGAAATTCGACCATACCCTCTTGCATCTGCTCTACCAGATCCGCGTCGGCTGGCTCGACGCCGACGTTGCCGCGGTCATCTCCAACCACGAGGAAGCGCGCAAGATCGCCGAGGATGCCGGCATTCCGTTCCACTATCTGCCCGTCACCAAGGACACCAAGGCCGAGCAGGAAGCGCAGATCCTCGACATCGTCCGGTCCACCGGCGCCGACCTCGTCGTCCTCGCCCGCTACATGCAGGTTCTTTCCGACCAGCTCTCCACCCGGCTTTTTGGCCAGGTGATCAACATCCACCACTCGTTCCTGCCAAGTTTCAAGGGCGCCAAGCCCTATCACCAGGCGCATGAGCGCGGCGTCAAGATCATCGGCGCCACCGCCCACTACGTGACCCCCGATCTCGATGAAGGCCCGATCATCGAGCAGGAAACCGCCCGCGTCACCCACGCCATGAGCCCCGACGACCTCGTCGCAGCCGGCCGCGACATTGAAAGCCGCGTCCTCGCCCGCGCCGTCAAGCTGCACCTTGAAAACCGGGTGATGCTGAATGGAAAGAAAACCGTGGTGTTTGGGTAAGGGAAGCACTCCCACCCAACCTCCCCCTGAAAAAGGGGGAGGAGTCCGGCTGGTGGGTTGAACTCGATGGTGCTCCTCCCCCGCCTTACGGGGGAGGCCGGGTGGGGGCTCTAAGCCGCATCCACCGAGATGTCCTCCAGGTTAAGCGAATCCGCTAGACTGGTGCGGTCCAGAACCGCCCTCGTCGCCAGCGTCACCCGCTCGAACACGTGCCGGATCTCACAGGATCCCTCGTCCTTGCAATCCTCGCATTTGCGATAGGCGATCTTGCTCAGGCACGGCAGCGGCGCGATCGGTCCGTCGATCAGCCGCAGCACCTCGCCATACATGATCTCCTCGGGTGCCCGCACCAGCTCATAGCCGCCCATGCGCCCGCGGCGGCTCGAAACTATCCCCGCGCGTTTCAGTTCGAGTAGGATCTGCTCCAGGAACTTCTTGGGAATAGCCTGGTCACGCGAAATCTCACCGATCATCCGGCTCTGCCCGCGCCCGGCGCGCGCCAGCGCCACCAGCGCGCGAAGAGCATATTTGGCCTTTTGCGAGATCATGGTCTAGCTCTTGGTCTCCGGCTCCACCGGCGGCACGCCACCATCGCCCTCTGGCGCCCTTTTGCGGCTCCGTCTTGCCTTGGCGACCTTTGGGGCGGGCACAACTTCATCGATGCTTGCCGGAGCCTCACCGATTTCCGGCGCCGGCTGGACCGGCACGATCTCAGCCGAAGGCACGGGCTCCGCCTCGGCGGCAACCACCACTTCGGCTGCCGTCTCCTCGTCGATCACCACGGCCTCGACGACCTCGACGGCTTCGATCTCATCATCGGCATCAGGCTCTTCCACCGGCGGCGGCAGGTCGATCACAGGCTCATCGGCCGGCGGCAGCTGAGCCTCGACCACGGTGATCTCGGCTTCCGGCGTCGGCGCTGCGAGGCTCGGTTCGCTCATAACCTCGACCGGCTCGACCACCACGGGCTCCGCCTCAACCGGCACGCTCTCGGCCACCGGCTCGGGTTCACTCACAGCGGCACTGATTGCGGCGCTCGCCACCAGGTTCTCGCCGAGGGGCAGCTTGCTCGCTTCCGGCACGATGCTCGTCGCGCCTTCATTGCGCAGGAACTGCAAAATGCCCTTGCCGATCTCGCGCTCGCCGCGGATCACCGTCGAGGCACCCAGCCCGCGCAGGAAGCTTTCTTCCTCCTCGGAATAGGCGCGGGCAATAATCGAAATTCCGGGATTGAGCTTGCGCCCGCTCTCGCACACCGTGCCGGCTTCAAAACCATTGGAAATGGCGACGAGAAGATTTCGGGCAGCCGGAAGATTGGCAAGCCGCAACACGTCCTGGCTTGCCGCATTGCCGAAGATCACCTCGAACCCCTCGGCGCGGGCGGCGGCAACGTCGTGATCGCTATCTTCGATCACCACCAGCCCGCCACCATCGGTCTTGATGCCGGCAGCAACGATCCGCCCGACCTGGCCATACCCGACCAGCACGGTATGCCCGGTCTGGTGCGACGGCTCGCCGGTATCGTCATCGTCGCCGGGCGCACCGCGATCCACAGCGGCGATGCTCGGCGCATCCGTCGTGATCGGCCCCTGCGCCGCCATGCTCGGCTCGCGACGCATGTCGGCGGATGCCATATCGGGCTCGAAGCTGCGGCGGAAGCCAGCGCGTGCTTCGAGCCGAGGCTTGAGCACATCGAGCGCCATGAACACGACAGGGTTGAGCACGATCGAGATCAGCGCGCCGGCAAGGATCAGGTCCTGGCCCTCGGGCGGCAGGATCGCCAGGGCCACGCCCATGCTGGCGAGGATAAACGAAAACTCGCCGATCTGCGCCAGGGAGGCCGAAATCGTGAGCGCCGTCGAGATCGGTCGTCGAGCCAGGATCACGATCGCAAAAGCCGCCAACGACTTGCCGACCACGATGATGAACACCGTCGCCAGCACCAGAAGCGGCTGGGTGACGATGATCATGGGGTCAAACAGCATGCCGACCGAAACGAAGAACAACACGGCAAAGGCGTCGCGCAGCGGCAGCGTTTCCTGTGCGGCCCGGTGGCTCAGCTCGCTTTCCGAAAGGATCATACCGGCAAAGAAGGCGCCCAGCGCCAGCGATACGCCGAACAACACGGCCGATCCCAAGGCCACGCCCAACGCGATGGCCAGCACAGCCAGCCGGAACAGCTCACGGCTGCCGGTATGGGCCGTGCCATGCAGCGCCCAGGGAATGACGCGCCGTCCCACGACCAGCATGAAGCCGACAAAGGCCGCGACCTTGATCAGCGTCAGGATCAAAATGCCCCAAATGCCGACTTCGACACCTAGCAGGCGCGTAACGAAGGACACGAATGGATCGTGTACCCCGGTATCGCCGCCATTAAGGCTCGCGATGGCGGGCACCAAAACCAGCGCCAGGACCATCGCCAGGTCTTCGACGATCAGCCACCCCACGGCGATGCGGCCGCGCTCGCTCTCGATCAAGCGCCGGTCCTGCAGCGCCTTGAGCAGCACGACGGTCGAGGCTACCGAAAGCGCGAGCCCAAAGAGGATCGAGCCGAACAGCTCCCAGCCCAGCACCAGGCCCAGGACGGTGCCGAGCAGCGTCGCAAAGCCCATCTGTGCGACGGCGCCGGGAATGGCGAGCGCCCGCACGCTCATCAGGTCCTTGAGCGAAAAGTGGAGGCCCACGCCAAACATCAGGAGAATGACGCCAATTTCCGCGAGTTCGGAGCCAAGCTGCTGGTCGGCCACAAAGCCGGGCGTATGCGGCCCGACCAGAATACCGGCAAAGAGATACCCCACCAAAGGCGGCATCCTGAACCGGTTGGCGATCATGCCAAAGATAAAGGCCAGCACCAGACCCGCGACGATCGTTGAGATCAGGGGGGTGTCATGGTGCATTCGCGCCTCCGTGCAGGTTTGGGAAAATCTCTATCGGGACAATGGGGTAACGACATTCCGAGCGCAAGCGTTCATCGGCAAAAGCCGATTGTCCGTTAGGCTAAGAAGCGACCATGCGCCCATAAAGGCAGCAAACTTGGCTGAAGTTGGGTCTTAGCTGACGATGGTGATCTTTTCGGCGGCGCGGGTAATGCCCGTATAAAGCCAGCGTGCCCGCTCCTCGCGGAAGACGAAGCTTTCGTCGAAAAGATAAACATTGTCCCACTGGCTGCCCTGCGCCTTGTGGACGGTGAGGCAGTAGCCGAAGGTGAATTCGTCGAACTGGCGTCGCTCCGTCCAGGCCATGGCTTCCTCCTCGCCGGAGAAAAACGCCTTGTGCGTGAGCACGCGCGTCTCACCCTTGCCCTCGTCATCGGCCAGCATCAGGCTCCATTTGCCGTTGGACCGTCGCGTCGTGTCGGTAACGATCCAGATCTGCCCGTTCAGCAGGCGCTTGCGCGGATTGTTCCTGAGGCAGACCATTCGGTCGCCCACGACTGGCTCGTGAAACGGCAGGCCACGCAGTTCGCGCAAACGGTCATTATAGGTCAGCCGTGTCTTGTTGCGGCCCACCAGCACCTGATCGGCCTGCATCACCGCGTCGCGGTCTACCTTGTTGCGGCCGACGACAACGCTTTCGCCATAGCGGCCATGCTCGAGATAGCCGCCCTCACGCACCGCCATCGACAGCTGGATGATCGGATTGTCCGCCGCCTGCCGATGAATTTCGGTCAGCATGATGTCGGGCTCGGTAGCGACGAAAAATCCCGCTCCCTGCACTGGCGGCAGCTGGAACGGATCGCCAAGCACCAAAACCTTGGTGCCAAAGCTCAGAAGGTCGGCCCCGAGCTGTTCGTCCACCATCGAGACTTCGTCGATGACGATGAGGTCGGCATCTGCCGCCGGCGATTCCGGATCAAGGACGAAGCGTGGCTCGCCCTCTTTTTCGCTGACCAGCGTATAGATCAGCGAATGGATGGTCTGAGCGCCCTTGCAGCCGCGCTTTCGCATCACCATAGCCGCCTTGCCGGTGAAGGCCGCATATTTGACGGTCCGTACATCCTGCGCCAAATGCACCGCGAGCGTAGACTTGCCCGTCCCCGCCCAACCGAACAGGCGAAAAACCTGCGGCCCGTTCCGATCCTTGAGCCATTTGGAGACGGCGACCAGCGCCGCGTCCTGCTGCGAGGACCAGACCGGCGCCATCAGACGATCGTCGTCCGTACGGTGCCAACGCCTTCTATCGCCCCTTCAAGCACGTCACCACGCGTGACGGCACTGACCCCTGCAGGTGTACCGGTCATGATCAGGTCGCCGGCCCGCAGCGTCACGAAGCGGCTGAGTTCGGCAATGGTCTCGGAAACGTTCCAGATCTGGTCCCCGAGGTCGCCGCGCTGGCGCTCGTCACCATTGACCCGCAGCGTGATGGCGCCCTGAGACGGATGGCCGATAAACTCGGCCGGTTCGATCTCACCAACGGGTGCCGAATAATCGAAAGCCTTGGCCATCTCCCACGGGCGCCCGGCCTTCTTAGCAGTAGCTTGCAAGTCGCGTCGGGTCATGTCGAGCCCGACGGCATAGCCATAAACATGCTCCAAGGCATCCTCGACGGCGATGTCGCTCCCGTCCTTGCCGATCGCTACGACCAGTTCGATCTCGTGATGAAGATCGGCCGTTTGCGGCGGATAGGGCATAGGTGCGCCGCCGGTGATCACGGCATCCGCAGGCTTGCTGAAAAAGAAGGGCGGATCGCGTTCGTCATTGCCCATCTCACGGATGTGCTCGGCATAGTTGCGCCCGACGCAATAGATGCGCCGTACCGCAAATTGCCCACCCCGTGCGATCGGAATGGCGACTGGAGCCTGCGGCTCGAACAGAAAATCAGCCACGCTTGAACTCCTCGGCATAGGGGGCGATGAGGTCGAGATCGACCTTGCTCAGCCGGTCCTGCGCGGTGAACGACTGGTGCCAATACGGGTAGAGCAGCGGCGGACGGCTCACGGCGTCGAGACGCGCCCGTTCTTCGTCGCTCAACACCAGGTCGGCAGCAGCAATGTTGTCGGCGAACTGCTTCTCATTGCGACCGCCGATGATCACCGAGGTCACGCCCGGTCGACCCAGGAGCCAGCTCAGCGCTACCTGCGCGCCGGACACGCCACGCGCTTCGGCAATCTCCACCACAACATCGATGATGTCATAGAGCTTATCCCAATCGTAGACCGGCGGTTCGCGGAAGCCTCCGACATGCCGGCCGCTATCCGGCTGGCTGTCGCGACGGTATTTGCCCGAAAGCAGGCCACCGGCCAGCGGCGACCAGACGAGTATGCCAAGTCCCTGGTCCTGCCCAATCGGCACCAGTTCGAATTCGGCATCGCGGGAATGCAGCGAATAGTGGATCTGCTGGCTGACAAAGCGCTCGCCGTGTCGCGCACCGGCCGCCATCAGCGCCTTCATGATATGCCAGCCCGAATAGTTCGAGCAGCCGATATAGCGGACATGCCCATGGCGCACGAGCGTATCGAGCGCTTCCATGGTTTCTTCGATCGGCGTCTGCCCGTCCCATTCATGCACCTGATAAAGGTCGATATGGTCGGTCTTGAGCCGCTTGAGGCTGGCCTTGCACTGCTCGATGATGTGATGGCGGCTGAGCCCGATCTGGTTGGGGCCCTCGCCCATCTTGAAGCGCACCTTGGTGGCGACCAGCGCGCGTTCCCGCCGCCCATTCTCGCTCAGCACCTCGCCCAAAATTTCTTCAGAAACGCCGGCATTGTAGACATTGGCGGTGTCGTAGAAATTGATGCCGGCGTCAAGGCACATGTCGACCTGCCGCGCCGCACTCGCTTGATCGGTGTTGCCGATCCGCTCGCTGCCGCCAAAGGTCATGGTTCCCATGGTCATTACCGAGACCTTGAGGCCTGATCGTCCCAGCAATCGATATTCCACGAGATTCCTCCTTTGTTCTTGGCGCTCAAGGGCTAAAGCTTGTCTTCGTGGCGGTCAACAGAACTTCACCGTTTCGCGCTCGCTTCTGCTACAGGGTGCCGACCTCTTCGAAAGCGCGCCCTTTGCGTCCGACTTCCATTCTCTTGCCCATCCTTCTCGTCACCTTCGGCATGGTCTTCACGGCGACCGGCTCGAGCTTCGCCAAGCTCCTGTTTCCGCTCGTCGGCGCTTTCGGAGCGACCGCCCTGAGGCTGACGCTTGCGGCGATAGTGCTGCTCCTCGTCTTTCGGCCATGGCGCTTCAAGTTGACCCGCCTGCAGATCCGCAGCGTGCTACTCTATGGCGGCATGATGGGCGCCATGAACCTCTTCTTCTATGCTGCCATCGAGCATATTCCGCTCGGCGTTGCCGTGGCGCTCGAATTTACCGGTCCGCTTTCCGTTGCTCTGTTCGGAGCACGAAAGCCCTTGGACTTCTTCTGGATCGCCTTGGCTCTTTTGGGCTTCGCCTCGCTCTTGCCGTGGTCGCAGACGTCCGGTGACATCTCGCCCTTCGGCATAGCCCTGGCCCTTTGCGCCGGCGCTTGCTGGGCGGGTTACATTATCTATGGGCAGCGCGCCGGGATAGGTGGCGGCCCTCATATCGCGGCGCTCGGCGTCACGGCAGCGGCAACAATTGCCTTGCCTCTGGGCATTATTACCACCGGGCCTGCTTTGTTCGATCCTGCTGTCTTGCCGCTCGGATTTGCGGTCGCTCTTCTGTCGAGCGCCATTCCCTATGCACTCGACATGGTCGCCTTGCCCCATATTCCAGCGCGTCTATTCGGTATCCTGATGAGCGGGCAACCCGCTTTGGCTGCCCTTACGGGCCTTATCGTCCTGGGCGAAACACTCTCGGTGCTGCAGATCGCAGGTATCGCTGCCATCATTGCAGCTTCAATCGGCGCAACGCTCACCATCGCGCGCCGCAGCTGACATCTTGGAATTAGAGCAAGAGCGGAGCATAGTCACCGCCGCAAACGATTGAGGGGTCGACATGCTCTACGCCATCCTGTGCTACAACGAGGAAAAAGTTGTCTCCAGCTGGACTCCGGCTGAAGACGCGGCCTGCATGAAGCGTCTCGCCGCTGTGCAGCAGGGCATGAGCGCCAAGGGCAAGCTCGGACCTGTCGTCCGCCTCGTCAACACCGACGAAGCCATGACGCTGCGCAAGATGAACGGCGAGCACGTCGTCTTCGATGGCCCCTTTGCCGAAACCAAAGAACAGTTCTTGGGCTTCTACGTCGCCGACTGCGACAACATGGATGAAGCGCTCGACTTCGCCAAACAACTCGCCGTCGCTAATCCGGGTGTCGGCTCCTATGAGATCCGCCCGCTTCGCTACTTCGGCGACAACAAGCTCGCCAAGCCCCAATTGCTGGCCGTCGGCTAAAACAGAGGCATCATGCTCGCCAAGGATTTCGTGGTCGAAGACCCTCGCTTCGAGCGACTGGTCTTGGGCAATGTCGCTGTCGAAAGGCTCTATACCGGGTCTCGCTGGGCCGAGGGGCCGGCCTATTTTGCTGCTGGCAGATACCTGCTCTGGTCCGACATCCCGAACAACCGCTTGCTCCGCTTCGACGAGACGGACAACTCGGTTTCCGTTTTCCAGCAGCCCTCCAATCATCAAAATGGCCACACGGTCGATACCCAAGGCCGGCTGATCTCCTGCGAACATCTGGGTCGCTGCGTGTCCATGATCGACCATGACGGCACGCGCATCGTCCTAGCCGACCACTTCAACGGCAAAAAGCTCAATTCTCCGAACGATGTCGTCGTCAAGTCCGACGGCTCGATCTGGTTTACCGACCCCAGCTACGGCATCGACACCGACTATGAAGGCGATCAGGCCGCGAGCGAACAGGATGGCTGCTACGTCTATCGCATCGATCCCGACGGAACGCTGGCTGCCGTGGCGACCGACTTCGTGCGACCCAACGGTCTCGCCTTTTCGCCGGATGAAAGCGTGCTCTACATCAGCGACACCGGCGTGAGCCCGAGCCACCTCCGCGCCCTCAGCGTTGATGAAGACGGCAAGATGCTGGGCCATTCCCAGGTTTTCGCCACCTGCGAGATCGGCGGCTTCGACGGTTTTCGCGTCGATCAACACGGCAATGTCTGGACAAGCGCCGGCGATGGCGTCCACTGCTATGCGCCCGACGGCACGCGCCTCGGACGCATCCTGATCCCGGAAGTCGTCGCCAATGTCGAATTCGGCGGACTCAAGCGCAACCGGCTCTTTATCGCTGCCACCACCTCGCTTTATGCGGTCTACCTCAACACAAGACCGGTGCCACGATGAGCGGTCGCGTCGCGCTTGTCACCGGCGCCACGTCCGGCATCGGTAGGGCGACCGTCATCGGTCTTGCTGCAGCGGGCTATCGCGTTGCTGCGCTTGGACGCCGGGATGATGCTCTGCAAAGCCTTGCCTCAGATCATCCGATTGCATTTGCTCAGGCCTGCGACGTGACCGACCGAAAGGATGTCGCCCGCTACTTTGCCGCCATGCAGCAAGCGCTTGGTCGCCTCGACGTGGTCTTCAACAATGCGGGGCGGTCGGCACCTACTGCCAATTTTGGGGACATCGACCCCCACGACTGGGATGGCGTCATCGACGTCAACCTCACCGGCGCCTTCAACATAGCCCATGCCGCCTTTCGGGCCATGCGCGACCAGAACCCGCAAGGCGGGCGCATCATCAACAACGGCTCGATCTCGGCCCATGTGCCGCGTCCGCACGCTGCCGCCTATACGGTGAGCAAGCACGCCATCACCGGCCTCACCAAGGCCATCTCCCTGGATGGCCGAGCCTGTTCCATCGCCTGCGGCCAGATCGATATCGGTAATGTCGCGACCGATATGACGGCGGCCATGACCGGCGGCGTCTTGCAGCCGGACGGACGCACCATGCCCGAGCCCACTTTCGAGCTTCGCCACGTCGTTGATGCCGTCCTCTACATGGCCGGCCTGCCGCTCGAAGCCAATGTGCAGTTCATGACCGTTATGGCCACCAACATGCCCTTTATCGGCCGGGGCTAGAGCGCTTCGGGGTTGGCAGCGAGGCCATTGCGGGCCGTGGCGATGTGCCGACGCATCAGCATTTCCGCCAGCTCCTCATCACCGTCCGCGATGGCGTCAACGATGCGCTCATGCTCCACCAGCGCGCGCTGCGCCCGACCGGGGACGATCTGGTGGCGCATGCGAAAAAGACGAAAAAGCGTGTAATATTCGCCACATAGAAGGTCGAACAGCGACTGGCTGCGAGCGATGCGGGCGATCAGGAAATGAAAGTCCGAATTAGCGGTATCCTGCCAATAAAGCATGGCATCGGGCCGGTCGAGCGCCCTGGCATGCTTGGCGAGCATGGCACGGACTTCGACGATGTCTTCGGCAGTCGCGTGACGCGCGGCTTCCCGTGCCGCAAGCCCTTCCAGAACCTCGCGAATTCGAAATAGCTCGTCGGCCGCCTCGCGTGTTGGAACGATAACGCGCACGCCTTGCCGCGGCAGGCGGGTGACGAGCTTGCGTTCTTCGAGCCGCCTTATCGCCTCGCGCAATGGTCCGCGGCTGACGCCATATTGGGTGGCCAGCCGCGGTTCGCTGAGCTTGCTACCGGGCGCGATCTGCCCGGTAACGATGGCCTCGCAGAGCTGCTTGAAGAGGCTGTCGGCTAGCAAACTGCTAGCGTCCATGTCCAAATCTGCGGCACCTGGAGGCATTTTGTGCAGCACTTAAAGTCCGTGGTCGAAAATGCCCTGGCCGGTGGGCTGGGACGGCGTCACCGCACCGGACTTGAGGACCGGAAGCAGCGCATCAAGACCACCGGCGGGGAGGCCGGCATAGCCCTTGGCGGCGTCGAGGAAGCTCTGCCGTTCGGCGTCGCCGAGCTCGTCGCGCGTCAGGCTCTCGAACTTGCCGGCATAGTCCGGCCAGGTCCAGGGATGGTTGCCATTGGGATGCGCGTCGGCCACGCCGCGCTCGCCGGTTATGACGCGGCCATCCTCAAGCGTGACGATGATCTTGCCGCCGAAGGCTCGCTTGTCCGGATCGGGATCGAGGTAGCGCGTGGTCCAGGTGGGTTCTTCAACCGTGCGAATCTTGTGCCAGAGGGCTACGGTCGAAGGCGTGCGGGCACGCTCGCGGGTATAGCTGTCGACATGGTGCCATTTGCGGTCTTCGAGCGCGACCGCGAGAATATACATGATCGAGTGATCAAGCGTTTCGCGGCTGGCTTCCGGATCCATCTTCTGCGGATCGTTGGCGCCGGTGCCGATGACGTTGTGCGTGTGGTGGCTGGTTTCGAGGAGGATGTCCTTGACCTGGCCGAGATCGCCGATCTGGCTGGAAAGATCGATCGCAAGATCGATCAGTGCCTGCGCCTGGTATTCGGCGGAATGAGCCTTGGTATAAGTCTCCATGATGCCGCGCGGGCTTTCGCCGGGTGCGGGGAGTGATACCTGGTAGGCATCGTTCTTGCCGCCCAGCATCCAAGCGATGACGGAATCTTCGCCCTCATAAATCGGCGAGGGCGACTTCTCGCCCCGCATGGCGCGGTCGACGCATTCGATGGCGAGCTTGCCCGAAAAGCCCGGAACATAGGCTTTCCAGGAGCTGATCTCGCCTTTCCGGGATTGGCGGGTGGAGAAGGAAAGGTGCACGGCCTGGTTGACGGCCTGGAAGATCACTTCTGTCGACAATCCGAGCATGGCGCCGATCGCGGCGGTGGTGGCAGGCGCCAGGTGCGCGACGTGGTCCTTCTTGTATTTGTGCAGCGAAATGGCCTTCACCAGCGCCACATGCACTTCATAGGTCACGGCGATGCCGCGCGCCAAAGCTGCGCCATCAAGACCCATCTGCTGCGCCACCGCGATCAGTGGCGAAATGGCGTCGCCCGGGTGCGAGTAGTCGGCGGCAAGGAAGGTGTCGTGATAGTCGAGCTCGCGCACCGCCGTGGCATTGGCCCAGGCCGCCCATTCGGCATCGACGCGAACGCCTGAAAGACCATAAAGCGTTGCGCCACCCTTGCGCGGATGAGCCAGCGCCATGGCACGGGCTGCGGCGACTGGAGCGCGATTGATCGCGGCAAGCGCGACACTGGCATTGTCGACGATACGGCAGGCGATCATCTCGGACACATCCGCATCGAGTGGGCCGCAATTGGCCGCAAACTCGGCAATGTGCCAGGCCAGTTGCTCTTCGCGGGGCAGGTTGGCGGCTGAGGGATGAACCTTGACGTCGTAGGTCTTCATTGGGTCGTTGTCCTTGGGAGAAAGATCAGGCGTGTGCGCGCAAGCGCTTGAGGAAGATCGGCAGCGCCAGAAGCAGCACGGCGATGGTGAGAAGGATGGCCGAGAGCGGGGTCGAGACCAGCACCATCGGATTGCCTTGGCCTGCCGCAAGCGCCGTACGCAGCTGGTTTTCGGCCATGGGGCCGAGGATCAACCCGATCAGTACCGGGGCGATGGGGAAGTCGTAGACGCGCATGACATAGCCGGCGAGACCGACCACGAACATGATGGCCAGGTCTACCCAGGATCCGGCCAGGCCCCAGACGCCGATCATGGCGAAGACGAGGATGCCGGCATAAAGCTGCGGTCGCGGGATGCGCAGCAGCTGCACCCAAATGCCGACCAGCGGCAGATTGAGCACCAGGAGCATGACATTGCCCACATAGAGCGAGGCAATGAGGCCCCAGATTAGCGCCGGGTTCGAGGTGAAGAGGAAGGGGCCGGGCTGGAGGCCATAGTTCTGGAAAGCGGCCAGCAACACGGCGGCGGTTGCGGACGTCGGCAGGCCCAGCGTCAGGAGGGGCACGAGGATGCCGGCGGCAGCGGCATTGTTGGTCGCTTCCGGCCCGGCAACGCCCTCAATGGCACCTTTACCGAACTGTTCGGGGTGCTTGGAGAGCTTTCGCTCGAGCGTATAGCTCAGCATGGTCGGGATTTCCGAGCCACTGCCGGGCAGCGCGCCCATCGGAAAGCCGATTGCGGTGCCACGCAGCCACGGCTTCCAGGAGCGAGCGAAATCTTCCCGCGTCATCCAGAGCTTGCCCTTGACCGGCGCCATGACGCCGGGAACGCTGCGATAGCGGCTGGCGACATAGAGAATTTCGCCGACGGCAAAGAGCGAAACCAGCACGACGGTAAGCGCAATGCCGCGCAACAGCTGCATATTGCCAAAGGTGAGGCGCGGCTGACCGGTCATGGCGTCGATGCCGATGACCCCGATGGCAATGCCCAAAAACAGCGAGATGAAGCCGCGCGTGCGCGAGGCGCCCATCACCACGGCGACCGAACAGAAGGCCAGTGCGGTGATGGCGAAATAGTCGGTCGGCTTAAAGTAGAAGGCCAGTTCGGCAACGAAGGGCGCAGCAAAGGTCAGCGCCAGCGTCGCAAAGGTGCCGGCAACAAAGGAGCCGATGGCAGCGGTCGCAAGCGCCGCGGCGCCGCGGCCGGCGCGGGCCATCTTGTTCCCCTCGAGCGCCGTCATCATCGAGCCGGCTTCGCCTGGCGTGTTGAGCAGGATCGAGGTGGTCGAGCCGCCATACATCGCGCCATACAAAATGCCGGCGAACATAATGAAGGCCGATGTCGGCGCCAGCGCCGTCGTCACCGGCAAAAGCAACGCAATGGTCAGCGCCGGACCGATGCCTGGCAGGATGCCGATGGCGGTGCCGAGCACCGAGCCGACCAGCGCCCACATGAGGTTAACCGGCTGAAGCGCAACGCCGAAGCCTTGCAGAAGAAGCCCGAGAGTATCCATAACCTAGAACCCCAGTGGCGGGAAAAAGCGCCCGAGCTGCAGGCCGAGCTGGCTGAACAGGAACCAGGACGCGCAGGCAAGAATGGCGCCGCAAATCAGGTCCAGCCACCAGCGGCGCGACCCGAAGGCGTTAGCAACGAGGACGAAGGAGAGGGTCGCTGTGAAGGGCATGCCGAGCGGGCCCATCGTGGCGACGGGAACAGCAACGGCGACCAGCGCCGTCAAAAATGCGCGCTTGTCCATCTTGGCATCGGCTACGGCGTCTTCGGCGTCCTGCGGCTGAAAGCTTTCGCCGCGCCAGATCTGAAGAACGAGGACGGCGCCGAGGACCAGCAGTGCTGCTCCCGAAATGGTCACGAAGAGGCCAGGACCAACGGCGGCATAACGCGCGCCTTGCGGCAGGCCATAAGCGTTGACCAGCCAGACCGCGCCTATGACCATGAGGCCAATGCCGATCCAGTACGGACGGGAGGGAGCAGGGGCAGCCTGATGGCTGCCCCCTTCCAGAGTGTTCGGCGTCGGGTTGCCGTTATTGGACAAGACCGGCGTCCTTCAGGATCTGGCCCTGGGTCTCGGTTTCTTCGGCAATGAAGGCACCGAACTCGTCACCGGCGAGGAAGAAGTCTTCCCAACCCTGGGTGGCGAGAACCTGCTTCCAGGCGTCGCTCTGCGACAGCTGGGTGAAACGATCGACCCAAAGAGCGGTGTTTTCTTCCGGAGCGCCGGGAGCCGCAAGGATGCCGCGCCAGTTGGCGAGTTCCACCGGGTAGCCGGCTTCGGTGAAGGTCGGCACGTCAGGCAGGTTTTCGCGACGCTCGGCCGAGGTCACGGCGAGGATCTTGATGCGGCCCTGTTCGGCGAACTGGCCGAATTCGGAAGTGCCCGAAACGCCGGCAGTCAGCGTGCCGTTGACAATGGCGGTGACCGTTTCGGCGCCCGAAGTCTGCGGGATGTAGTTGAGGTCGGCGACCGAAATGCCGCCTTCCTGCGCAAGAAGCGCCAGCGCGATGTGGTCGACGCCACCGGCAGAGCCGCCGCCGAGTGGATGCGCGCCGGGATCGGCCTTGATGGCTTCGACGAGGTCTGCGAGCGTGTTGTAGGGCGAGTCAGCCGCTACGGCGACCACGAGATATTCGGCGGTCATGCGAGCGACCGGCTTGAATTCGGCGAGGTTGATCGGCGAATTGTTGAGCTCGATCGCGCCCACGGTGATGGCGCCGAACACGGCCAGCGCATCGGGCTGGCCCGACGAGGTGCCCAGGAACTCGGCAAGACCGACCGTGCCGCCGGCGCCACCAGTATTGGTGAAGTTGACGCCTTCTGTATAGATGCCGGCATCGTTCATGGCCTGGAAAGCTTGGCGGCCGAGGCCGTCCCAGCCACCGCCCGGATTGGCCGGCAGCATCACATTGACCTGGGCCTGCGCGGCGCCGGTGGCGAGGGCGCCGAATAGCGCCAGGGACGCCAGGGCTGTCTTGATCTTCATTGAATCCTCCTTGCGAACGGGTCTTTTGTCGACATAATCCCGTCTTGTCGGCTAGCCTATGATAAGTTAGAGCCTGAGTTCAATCGTTCTGTTGACAAAAAATGTGCGAGGATCGGTGTCCATGACTGCGTTCAAGCCCAAGAAATCGGTGGCCCTCTCCGGCGTCGTTGCCGGCAACACGGCGCTCTGCACCGTTGGCCGCAGCGGCAACGATCTTCACTATCGCGGCTACGACATCCTGGACCTGGCGCGGCAATGCAGTTTCGAGGAAGTCGCCCATCTTCTGGTGCACGGAACCCTGCCAAACCGGCAAGAATTGGCGGCTTACGAGCGCAAATTGCAGGCTCTGCGTGGCCTGCCGGACGTGGTCAAGCGTGCGCTCGAAGTCTTGCCGGCGGCGACGCATCCGATGGATGTCTTGCGCACCGGGGTCTCGGTTCTCGGTTGCGTGCTGCCTGAGGCGCATGACCATAACGGCAGCGGCGCCCGCGACATTGCCGACAAGCTCCTGGCGTCGACCGGCTCGATGCTGCTCTACTGGTACCACTTCGCCCATAACGGCCGGCGCATCGAAACAGAAACTGTCGACAAAACCATCGGCGGGCATTTTCTGACGCTCTTGCATGGAGGGGTCCAGGACCCCTCGCATGAACAGGCTATGAACGTCTCGCTGATCCTTTATGCCGAGCACGAGTTCAACGCCTCGACCTTCACCGCCCGCACCATCGCCGGCACCGGCTCGGACATGTATTCGGCGATCGCCGGCGCCATCGGCGCGCTGCGCGGCCCCAAGCATGGCGGCGCCAACGAAGTCGCCTTCGATATCCAGAAACGCTACAGGACGGCCGACGAAGCCGAGGCCGACATCCGCGCCCGGGTCGAGGCCAGGGAAGTCATCATCGGCTTCGGCCATCCGGTCTATACGATCTCGGACCCCCGCAACGTAGTGATCAAGGACGTGGCGCGTTCGCTTTCGGAAACCGCAGGCACGACAAGGCTGTTCGACATTGCCGAGCGCATCGAGACGACGATGGCCGATGCCAAGAAGATGTTCCCCAATCTCGATTGGTTCAGCGCCGTTTCCTACAATGCCATGGGCGTGCCGACCGCCATGTTCACCCCGCTCTTCGTCATCGCCCGCACCGCAGGCTGGGCCGCGCATGTGATCGAGCAGCGCGAGGACAATAAGATCATCCGCCCCTCGGCCAATTATACCGGCCCCGAAGACCTCGAATTCATTCCAATCGATCGCCGCTGAGACACACCGATGCCCTATCTCGTTTCCGCTGACCTCCCCACCGCCCCAGCCGGCGAACGTTTCCGCGCCCTGATTGAACGCGGCGGCATCTTGAAGCTTCCCGGCGCCCATAATGGCATGGCAAGCCTCCAGGCCAAGGCGGCGGGCTTCGAGGCGCTCTACCTTTCGGGCGCCGCGATGACCGCCTCGATGGGCCTGCCCGATCTTGGGATCATCACCGTCGATGAAGTGAGCTTCTTCATCCGCCAGATCGCACGGTCGAGCGGACTGCCGCTGCTTGTCGATGGCGATACCGGTTATGGCGAAGCGCTCAACGTCATGCATATGGTGCGCACATTTGAGGATGCCGGCGCCGGCGCCGTCCATATCGAAGACCAGTTGCTGCCCAAAAAATGCGGCCATCTCAACGATAAGAAGCTCGCGACGGCCCATGACATGGCCGCCAAGGTCGCCGCTGCCGCCCGGGCGCGCCGTCATCTTTATATCGTCGCTCGTACCGATGCGGCAGCGAGCGAAGGCATGGACGGCGCCGTTGCCCGCGCCAAGATGTATATGGAAGCGGGCGCCGACGCGATCTTCCCCGAGGCGCTGACTACGGCCGACATGTTCCGCGAATTTGCCGCCCGCATGCCCGGCGTCCCGCTCCTTGCCAATATGACCGAGTTCGGCCGCACGCCGTTCTTTACCGCCAGCGAATTCGAAGCCATGGGCTATCGCATGGTGATCTGGCCGGTGTCGTCGCTGCGCGTCGCCAACAAGGCGCAGGAAAAGCTTTATGCAACGCTGGCCCGCGATGGCTCGACCCAGGCCATAGTCGGAGAAATGCAGACCCGTGCCGAGCTTTACGAAAAGATCGGCCTGGCCGATTACGAGGCCTTGGATGCGTCCATCGTCGCAACCATCGTGCCCGAGCCGGTCTGAGCCCAGAAACGGGCGAGCCCGTCCCTGACCGCGACGACGTCTTCCGCCGTACCCAAAAGCTCGAAGCGATAAAGCAGCGGCACGGCGCATTTTTGCGCCACGATGTCGCCGGCTAGGGCATAGCCGGTGCCGAAATTGGTGTTGCCGGCCGCGATGACGCCGCGGATCAACTCGCGATTGGTCTTGTTGTTGAGAAAGCGGATAACCGGCTTGGGCACCGCGCCCTTACCGTCGCCGCCCCCATAGGTGGGCAGCACGAGGACGAAGGGTTCGTCGACCATCGGCGGCTCCGACGCGGCATCGACCGGCAGCCGCGTGCTCGGCATACCGAGCTTTTGCACGAAGCGATGCGTGTTTTCAGAGCTGGACGAGTAGTAGACGAGGTTTGCCATCAGGGCGGCAGCGTTGGTCGATTCACTCCGGCCCGTCAATGATGGGCCGGAGGTCTGCTCGCGTCGGAGGCGCCGCTAGTTGGTCGAGGGGGTCACCGGGCCTTTTACCGCGTCTTCGCTGTCGGCGTCAGCGCCAGTGGTTTGCGAGTCCGTGTCGGGGCAAAGATAGGGCTCGTTTTCACCGGCCGGGTTTTCGTCCTCCGCCAGGGTTTCGCTAGCGGGAACGGTCACGGAGGTTTCGGTCGGTGCTTGATCGGCTTCCGCCGTGGGCTCTGCGGGCGACTCCGTGGTGCCGGCCATGCCGTCGTTGAGAACCGGCTCGGAGCCATCCGGGCATTTGGTGGCTTCGGTGGTGACGCCTTCCTGGACGGTGAGGCCGCCGGCGGGAGCAGCGTCCTGAACACCGGCAGGTGTATTGGGGTCGACCTGGGCGATCGCCAGTTGAGGAAGGCCGGCCAGCATCAAACCAAGACTGACGGCGAACATGGCGTTTCGTGCGACAAGCATTTGCAGACCTCGGAATGAAAGTTGCGTTGCTTGGACAATTGCCCGGTGACCGCGAGGTTCCAGCACAAAGTCAGGTCATGAAAAAGCCGGCAGCACGATGCTGCCGGCCTAATACTTTGAGAGCGCTTAGCTCCAGCTCAGATCGTGCAGGCGGAACGGCGTGCTGCGAATGCGCTTGCCGGTTGCCTGGAAGATCGCATTGCCAACCGCAGGACCGACAACGCCGGTGGGCGGTTCGCCGATTTCGAAGAAGCGCGGCGCATTGGTGAGGCCACCAAAGTGCACGTTGATCTGCGTCGGCAGGTCGGCCATGCGGATCATCGGGTACTCGTCGAAATTACCTTCGACGATGCGGCCATCCTCGATGTTGAGCCCTTCGTTTACCGACATGTTGAGGCCGAACATGGTGCCGCCCTCGAGCTCGGTGCGCACCGCGTCTTCATTGACGATGCGGCCGGTATCAAAAGCAACGTCGAGCTGCAGGATCTTGAGCTCGCCGTCCTGGCTGACTTCGACCTTGGCGACGGTTGCGACCGTCGTGCCTTCGTCAGGCTTGCCGCCCATGCCCCAATTGCCGATGGCAACGCCGCGGCCCTGGCCCTTGGGCAGGGTTTCGCCCCAGCCGGACTTGGCCTTGACCTCTTCGAGGCACTTGACCCAGCCGACATCGGGCCACTGGCCGTAAAGCTTGATCCGGTATTCCATCGGATCAATGCCGGCCTTGACCGCGCATTCATCGATAAAGGTTTCGACGAAGAAGGCGTTGGAGTTGTAGCCCGGGCCGCGATAGGGGCCGGTCAGAATGTGGAACGGCACCGTCTGAGATTCGATCTGCACATTCTTCATGATGCCGGTCAGCGCCGTGTCGGGCATGCCCGATACGAAGAAGCCTGGACCACCCGACATGCGGCCCAGAAGTGCGGTCGGCATGCCGTCTGCGCCTAGCGACGCCTTGAGCTTTGCCGCCATCAGCGGGCGATAGCGACCCTGGCGGGTGGCTTCCTCGCGCGACCAGATGACCTGCACCGGCTTGCCGGGATATTTCTTGGCGACGGCGACGACCATGCGGGCATCGTCCGAGAAGACGCGCCGGCCAAAGCCGCCGCCCACAAAGGTCTGGTGGAAGAAGACGTTTTCCGGCGCGACGCCGGTTTCGTCCGCGGCCACCATGTAGGCCATCTGCGAATGCTGCGACGGGTGCCAGAAGTCGACCCGATCGGGCGTGACGAGGCAGGTGCCGTTGAGCGGCTCGAGCGGGGCCTGTTCGCAATAGGGCGTCAGGTAATCCGCTTCGATCATGTCGGCATCGTCGGCATCGGCGAAAACCGCTTCAAAGTCGCCGACGCTGGTCTCGATCTTGGCGCCGGTCTGCTGAACGGCGGCCATGGCGGCCTCGTTCATCTGCTCGGTGGTCTTCCACTGGGCACCCGGACCGTCATCCCAAACGATCGGCAGGGCATCGAGCGCCGTGCGCGCCTGCCAGTAATGCTCGGCTATGACTGCCACGGCATGCTGGGCGGTCGAGACGCCGAACGGGAACGGTGGGGTGAGATCGGTCGGAACGTTTTCGCCCGGATCGACCGTCACCACGGCCAGAACGCCGGGCATGTCCTTGATCGCGGCTTCGTCATAGCTAACGAGCTTGCCACCCATGACCGGCGACTGGCGAATGGCCGCATAGACCATGCCTTCGGGGCGAACGTCGATGCCATAGGTGAGGGTACCATTGACGATCTTGGGCAGTTGCACCTTGGCGGGAGCCTTCTTGCCCAGGAACGTCCATTCGCTCTGGTCCTTGATCGCGGGCTCGGCTTCGAGCTCGATCTCGGCTGCCTCGGCGATTAACTCGCCCATTTGGGCGCTGTTGCTTGAGCCGGCATGGCTGATGACGCCATCCTTGACGGTGATCTCGCCAGCATCGACGCCCCACTTGGCGGCAGCGGCAGCCTTGAGGCGCTCGCGGGCGCTGGCGGCAACCTGGAGATAGGTGTCCATGCGTGCCGGGCCGGTGGAGCGACCGCTGAAATAGGCCAGGGCGCCGCCGGGGGTCGAGTAGACATTGTTCTCGAGGAAGTCGCGATTGGTCGAGGCGTATTCCGGCTTGATCATGTCCCAGGCCGGGGACAGCTCTTCATAAACATAGCCGGCGACCTGCGTCAGCGTCCCCTGCCCGATATCGACGGCGGTGACACGGACCACCACCGAGCCATCGGCATTGATGGTGAGCCAGGGGGTAAATTCTGCGGAGCCTGAGGCATTGGCCTTGTCCCAGGGCTGAGAGTCGACCGAAGCGGCCATGGCCTTGGTGCCGATGACCATGGCGCCGCCGAGCGCGGCGGAGGAAATCAGGAATTTGCGGCGGTTGAGTTTGACGATCTCGTTCATGACAAGCCTCCTCACGCCTTCATGTCTGCAGCTGCCTTGTGGATCGCCGCGCGAACGCGCGTATAGGTCCCGCAGCGGCAGATATTGTCGACATAGGCCTCGATGTCTTCGTCGGTCGGCTCGGGGATCTCTTCGAGCAAAGCCGCAGCAGCCATCAGCATGCCGGATTGGCAATAGCCGCATTGCGGCACGTTCATTTCCACCCAATATTTCTGGAGCGGATGGGAGCTGTCGGGGCTGAGGCCCTCGATGGTCTTGATCTCGCTTCCGACCGCGGCTTCGAGCGGATATTGGCACGAGCGAACGGCCGCGCCATCGACATGAACAGTGCAGGCGCCGCACTGGGCGATGCCGCAGCCGAACTTGGTGCCGGTCATGTTAAGATGATCTCGAAGTACCCAAAGCAGCGGGGTCTGCGGGTCGGCGTCGACCTCTTTGATTTCGCCATTAATAGATAATGAAACAGCCATTTTGCACCTCCTCAACAGGTCGCCGTTATGCGGCGGTTTGCACGAGTAGATTAGAAGCGTTCTGAGAACGAATCTAGTGTGCGAGTGAAAAATGCGCTGGCGCAAACAAAGTGCAGAACAAGTATAGAGCAAATTTTACTCTACTCACCTGCCGATATTTCTTCGCGAACATATCGCTAGATTTGATCCATTCAGGCGCTGGCGCATCCGTCGAGACGGACGTAGCATGGCGCGAGGTGGAGGACCGTTCGCATGTATAGCCGACTTGTGCTTTGGATCGTGTTGGCCATGGCATTGGCTTCGCCAAGCCTGGCTATCGCTGACGAGGCAGTGAATGGGGAACGCCTGGCGGATGCCTGCTCCTCCTGCCACGGACTCGGCGGGCGCGGCGGCGGCGCGATCCCCGCTATTGCGGTCCGCGACCCCGATGATTTTGTGGCGCAGATGCTGGCCTTTCGTGAGCAGAAGGCACCGGCAACCATCATGAACCGTCTGGCGCGCGGCTATAGCGATGACGAGATCGCCGCCTTGGCCAACTATTTCGGTGGATTGGAAACGCCATGACGCTCTCCCGTCGCCAGTTCGTTTCGGGCGCATCTGCCCTCCTTGCCATGCCAGCCTTGATCGGACCGGCCCACGGCGCCAGCGCGGCCAGGATCGTGGTCATCGGCGGTGGCTTTGGCGGCACGTCGCTGGTGCGCTATCTCAAGCGCCACAGTCCCGATCTTGCGGTAACGCTGGTGGAGCGGGATACCGAATTCGTCACCTGCCCCTCGAGCAATGGCGTCATTGCCGGACTCTGGGACATGGACCAGATCACCTTCGGCTATGATGGCGTTCGCGCCGCCGGGGTCGAGGTCGTGCATGACACGGCGGCCTCGATCGATCCGGAGGGCAAGAGCGTTACCCTCACGGGTGGGGATGTGCTGTCCTACGATTTCCTCGTGGTCTCGCCGGGCGTGCAGATGATCTGGGGGAGCGTGGAAGGCTATGACCAAGAGGCAGCGCAGATCATGCCGCATGCCTGGCAGGCCGGGGCGCAGACCACGCTTTTGCGGTCGCAGCTTGAAGCCATGGATGACGGCGGCGTCGTGGTGATCGGCGTGCCGGCGCCACCCTTCCGCTGCCCGCCGGGGCCTTACGAGCGCGCTTCGCTGATCGCCGATTACCTGTCGCGCAACAAGCCGAAGTCGAAGGTCCTGATCCTCGACGCCAACGAGACCTTCTCCAAGCAGCCCTTGTTTGAGGAGGCCTGGGAGCGCCTTTATCCCGGCATGGTGGAATGGATCCCCGGTTCGCAATCGGGCCTCGTGATGAGCGTCGATCCTTCGACGATGACCGTCTCGACCAGCTTCGACGATTACCAGCCCGACGTCGCGAACATTATCCCCGCCCAGCGCGCCGGCGAGATCGCCATCAGCTCGGGGCTCGATGCCGGACAGGGCTATTGCACGGTGGATCCGGTGACATTCGAGTCGGCGGTTCATCCGGACATCTATGTTCTGGGCGACGCCTCGATCGCTGGCGGCATGCCCAAGTCGGGGTTCAGCGCCAACAGCCAGGCCAAGGCCTGTGGGGCGGCCATTCTTGCCGCGATTGCGGGGACTGAGCCGGTGCCGAGCAAGCTGATCAATGTCTGCTATAGCCTCGCCGATGCCGATTACGGCTTTTCGATCTCGGATGTTTTTGCCGTGACCGACGGAGCGCTCACCGGGGTCTATACCGATGGGCGCACCACCCCACTGGAGGCTTCGCTGGAGCAGCACGCGCTGGAGGCAGAGTACACGCACGCATGGTACGACACCATCACCGCCGAAATGTTCGGCTAGCCATTTTGATGCTGACAGCACTCGGCGCTTCTGCCGGGGCGCAGGAGATCGCCGAGCCGCTGACCGCGGTGCCGGGCGATGCGGCGCGGGGCAAGGCGGTGGCGGTCAATTCCGACATGGGCAATTGCCTGATCTGCCATGACGTGACCATTCCGGAGCTGACGCCGGGCTCGTCCGGCGACATTGGGCCCTCGCTCGATGGCGTGGGCTCGCGGCTGAGCGAAGGCGAGCTGCGTCAACGCATTGTTGATCCGCGGGTGATTGCGCCGGACACGCTTATGCCCGCCTATCATTCTACTGAGGGCTTTACCCGCGTCGATCCACGATATGCGGGCAAGCCGATCCTTGATGCGCAAGAGGTCGAAGACCTCATCGCCTTTTTGCTGACCTTGAAATGAGCCGCCCGTCATGAGCCCCGCCCCGAACCGCCGCACCGTGCTGACCGGACTGGTTGCCACCCTGGCGCTTGTTGCTGTGCCGGTGCGCGCCGATGACGAATTGGTGGCACAAGCGGTCAGCGAGCTATTCGGCGACGCGCCGCGCCAGGACGGGCGCATCACCATGGTGCTGCCGCCGCTGGCTGAAACCGGCAATACGGTGCCGATCCAGGTCCTGGTCGATAGCCCCATGACGGAGACCGACCGGGTCAGGCGCGTGGTCATGCTCTCGACCCGCAATCCGCGCGCGTTGCTGGCCACCATGAACTTCGGCCCCGCCGCGCCCAAGGCGCAATTCAGCACCAATATTCGCCTCAACGGCACGCAGGATGTGCTGGTCATGGCGGAAATGAGCGACGGCTCGGTGTGGCAGGCGCAATCGCGCGTCCTCGTCACGGTGGGTGCCTGCGACACCCTCCAGATCCGGTTCTAGGAGGCACGATGCCCAATACCCGCATTCGCGTTCCCAAGACGGCCAAGGCCGGCGACATCATCGAGATCCGCGCCATTATCCAGCATCCGATGGAAAACGGCTTTCGGCTCAACTCGCAAGGCACCGCGATCCCGGTCGACATCGTCACTGAATTTGCTTGCACCTATGACGGGCAGGAGATTTTCCGCGTCCAGCTCGAGCCGGGGCTGTCGGCCAATCCGTATTTTTCGTTTTACCTCAAAGCGACAAAGACCGGCCCGGTCGATTTCTGGTGGCAGGACCAGCATGGCACGGTGACGGAAGCCAGCGAGACGCTGGAAGTGACATGAACTTCGTCCCGGCGATCGCGCTTGCTGTGGGTCTTGTTGCCGCTATCGGCCTGGTCGATGCAGCGCCGCACAGTGAGCCACGCTCGGGCTATTCGTTCCTGACCCCGGAATTGCAGCAGCTGCAGGACGATGATTTTGCCAATCCCGGCCTCCTTTGGGTGGACCAGGGCGCAACGCTCTGGGAGACGGCGGCGGGAACCAGCAACCGGTCCTGCGCCGATTGCCATGGCGACGCGAGCGTCTCGATGCGCGGGGTGGCGCCGCGCTATCCTGCCTATTCCGAAGAACTTGGCCGCATGGTCAATATCGAAGGGCAGATCAACCAGTGCCGCTCGGCGCGGCAGGGAGCCGAGCCCCTTCCTTACGAGTCCGAAGACCTGCTGTCGCTGACGGCCTTTGTCTCCAACCAATCTGCAGGTCTGCCGATTTCGCTTGCGGTTGTCGGGCCGGCCGCCGAGTCCCTGGAGCGTGGGCGAGCGTTCTTCTACCAGCGCCGCGGACAGCTCAACCTTTCCTGCGCCAATTGCCACGAAGACAATGTCGGCAACCATTTGCGGGCCGAGCCGATCAGCGAGGGGCAGACCAATGGTTTTCCCATCTACCGCAATCTCTGGCAGACCATGGGATCGACCCACCGCATGTTCGCCTGGTGCAACGAGGCGGTGCGCGCCGAGCCTTATGCGGCGGGATCGCAGGACTATATCGACCTCGAAGTCTTCGAACGCTGGCGCAGCAACGGGCTGACGATCGAGACCCCGGCTGTGCGGCGCTAGCCGAAGTCGGCTGGGGTGTCGAAGTCGGCAAGTTCGCCTTCTCCGGCGATGACGATTTGAGCCTTGCGCAAGAGGTCGCGGGCGCCCTGGTCGCCAGTGAGGGCCGTCAGTTCCGGGAAATGCTGTGCGGCGAAGATCGCCGGTGGGGTGGGCGCGAGGTCTGGGTGAGCCGACGCGGCGATGCCACTGGGGCTTTGGTCCAGGGCGTCAAGCAGGCGGAGCAGGTGCTCGGCGGTGATGAAGGGCATGTCGGCGAGGCAGATCAGCACGAAACTGGCACCATGACTGGCAGCTTCTGCAACACCGACTGCAAGGGATGAGGCCTGTCCCTGGGCACTGTCGGGGTTGATGACGACGGTAAAGCCGCTCTCGGCGAAAAGGGTGGTGATCGGCGTACTATCCTGGCAGACGGCGATGTGGTGAGCGAAAGCGAGGCGGGAAAGGGTTTCCGCGCAATGCTGGGCGAGAGGCCGGCCATCGAGATCGGCCAGGAGCTTGTCGTCGGCTCCGAAGCGGCGGGAGAGGCCGGCCGCGAGGACCACGACGGCGCCCTGGCTTGGCTCAACCATCCAGCCGCACGCGGGCATCGGTGATTTCGCCCAGCACCGAAATTGCCAGGGCTGAGGCGGTGCGGGTCGGCCCGAAAAGTCCGATGGGGCCATTGAGTGCTGCGATGCGGCTGTCGCTGACGCCAGCGGCCTCGAGCCGTGACACCCGTGCGGCATGGGTGCGGCGGCTGCCCAGGGCGCCGACATAGAAGGGATCGTAGCCGAGCGCGCTTTCGAGAAGCCGCATTTCCTTGAACCGGTCGTGCAGCAGAAAGACGATGGCGGTGAAGGGATCGGCAGGCAGCTCGGGCAGGTCGGCGCCATCGAGAAACGTGACAGTAGAGCCAAAAGCTCGAACCTGATCCGAGCCGGCTGCCGCCGTCATATAGGCGCAAACCGGCAGCCCGGCGGCGCAGCCAAGACGGGCCAGCGCCACCAGTTCGTGTCCTTCGCCAATCAGCAAAAGCTGCGTCAGCGGATGGTAGTGGCGAACGAAGACGGGCGCCTGCCATTCGCTACGCGCCCGCGGCGCCGAATGCGGCACGAGCTTGGCGCTACTCGAAGCGGTGTCGAGACGAAGCGAAAAGGTCTTGCGCGCGGCAAGGAGCTTCAGCGCTTCTGCGATGATCTCCGCATCAGGCCGTACATGGACATGGACATCGATGCTGCCGCCGCAGGGCAGGCGAATGTCGATGAACTTCGAACCCGTACCGAAGCGCAGGATTTCGTCTCTCCCGGCTTCGATGGCGCGTATGGCTTCGGCCGCGACCGCCGCTTCTACACAGCCGCCCGAAACGTAGCCGCAATAGCGGCCATCGGCCAGAACCGCCATCTGCGCCCCGAGCCCGCGCGGCGCGCCACCGGAAATGTCGATAATGGTGAGGAGCGCGCCGGGTACGCCTTGTTCGAAGCCCAATGAGAGCAGCGTGAACACCGACGCCGGATCGTCTGGATCGAGCCCCACGTCATAGGGCAGCGCCGCAACGGCAATGCCTGTTTTCTCGATAGCCGCAACGTCCAGCATGGATCCTCCCCCGTGCGTGTCGCTACGCTACAGCCACTCAGAGAGATGTGCCAGCCGCTATGCGCCGCCGAGCTTGACCATGACCTTGGTAAAGTCGCCCGGCGCCTGATGCCAGGCTTCAAGGGCGCGGGGGGCATCCTCAAGGCTTACCGTCTCCGAAACCACGAGATCGCCGGCACCAGGATGGGCGCTGAGCCATTCGATGACGGCTTGGAAATCCACGGGCAAGGCGTTGCGCGAGCCGCGGATGTCGAGCTCCTTGGTCAAAAACACCTTGGTGTCATAAGCGATCGGCGCCTTGGCATAGCCGACATAAACGACCCGTCCCGTTGAGGCGACGAGGTCCACAGCCTGAAGAAAAGTCGCCTCGGCGCCGACGGCTTCAATGACCACGTCCGGCCCTTCCGGCACCAGGGCACGCAAGCGGTCGCCAAGGCCCGGGCCACCTTCCAACACATGAGCGGCGCCCAGCGCCTTGGCAGTTTCGAGCTTGCCGGGGCTGAGGTCGGCGGCGATGACGGTCGCCCCGGCGCGCAGGGCACCCATGATGATGCCGAGCCCGATCATGCCACAGCCCAGCACCAAGACGGTCTCGCCATTCGTCACAGCGGCGCGGCGCACGGCGTGAAAACCGACGGCACAGGGTTCAATCAGCGCGAGGTCCCGCAGCGCCATGCCATAGACGGGCAGGACCTTGCCGGCGGGAACGACGACGCGGCCGGTCATGGCGCCTTCGCGCTGCACGCCCATGGTCTGGTTGTTGGCGCAGGCATTGGGCTTTCCGCCGCGGCAGGCTTTGCACTGGCCGCAATTAAAATAGGGGATCACCGTCACCGACTGGCCGACGGAGAGCCCGTCGACGCCCGATCCGACTGCAGCGACCGTGCCGGCAATCTCGTGCCCAGGAACGCGCGGATAGCTCACCAGCGGGTTGAGGCCGCGATAGGAAGTGAGGTCCGAGCCGCAATAGCCGACATAGGCCACGTCGATGGCCACTTCGCCTTGAGCAGGAACGGGCACGTCGATCTCGGCGATTTCCGCCAGTCCGGGCTTGGTGATGCGTAGCGCCTGCATGGCAAAACTCTTTCGTCTAAGCTCAGTCCCACGCCTTCATCATTGCGGCGGTGACAAAATCGAGGTGGTCGGCCATGGCATCCCGCGCCGCATCGGCGTCGCCGTGAACGATGGCCTCGACCACCTTGCTGTGGTCGATAAAGATTTGTTCGCGCACCTCGGCCATGGCGCCCAGATGTTCATGAAAGCGCGTGTCGACCACTTCGGAGCGGGAATTCCAGAGCAGGTCCAGCATCTCGCGCAGCACGGAATTGCCGGACGCGTCGGCAATGGTCATGTGCATCATGCGGTCGCTTTCGGTGGACCAAAGACCTTTGGCCTTGTCGGCGCCCAGGCGCTCGATGCTCAAGTTTAGGCGAGCCTTGCCCTCGGCCGAGATATGCTGGCTGGCGAGCACCGCCGCTTCCGGCTCGAGCAAGCGCCGCACCTTCATGATTTCGAGGGGAGAATGGTTTTCGTCCGGGAGGGCCGCACCGGCCTTGCCCTGGTCGCGCACAAAGGCACCGACGCCGACCCGCACCTCGACAAAACCGGCAACTTCCAGCGCGATCAGCGCCTCGCGCACCGTCGGCCGCGACACGTTAAGGCTCGTGGCGAGATCACGCTCGGACGGCAATTGCTGGCCAGCTTCGACCGCACCCAAGAGGATCTGGTCCCGGATCTGGTCGGCGATCTGGATATAAAGTTTGCGGTTGGAAACGGCTTGAAGTTTCATTGCTCCCCCGAGACAGTCGTTGCCGTCTCTCCCAAACCTTAGCGCAGAGTTTCGCGCTGGTCTACTGGTATGACCACTTGACAGCCTGATCGATTTGAAATTCACTCGGAAACGTCAAGACGGCTCCATAAGAGATGCCGCGGACCTTGGGAGGATAGGATGTCAGGTCAGGAGCGATCCATGTCCACGGATGCCGGTGTGCAGCCGCTGGTCGTGATGACCGAGATCGACAAATCCTTCCCCGGCGTCCGCGCGCTGTCCAAAGCCCGTTTCGAACTCCTGCCCGGCGAAGTGCACGCCCTGATGGGCGAGAACGGCGCCGGCAAGTCGACGCTGATGAAGATCCTCTCGGGCGTCTACTCCCGCGATGCCGGCACGGTTCTTCTGAACGGGCAGCCGGTGGAGATCAGCTCACCGCGCCAGGCACAGGACTTAGGGATAGGCATCATCCATCAGGAACTGGCGCTGATGCGCGACCTGACGGCGGCGCAGAACATTTTTATCGGCCGCGAGCCGCGCCGCTTCGGCATCCTCGATGAAGGCCAGCTCAATCGCGACGCCGCCGCGATCTTCCAGTCGATGAATCTGAAGCTCGAGCCGACGGTCAAGGTCGAGACGCTGACCATTGCCAAGCAGCAGATGGTCGAGATTGCCAAGGCCCTGTCCTATCGCTCGCGCGTCCTGATCATGGACGAGCCGACGGCGGCGCTGAACGACGCCGAAATTGCCGAGCTTTTTGCCATCATCAACCGCCTCAAGGCCGAGGGTGTGGGCGTCGTCTACATTTCCCACAAGATGGACGAGATCAAGCGCATCTCCGACCGCGTCACCATCATGCGCGACGGCGAATATGTCGGCACCGTGCCGGGCGCCGAAACGCCGATCGAAACCATCATCTCGATGATGGTGGGCAGAACGCTTTCCAACGACGCCCTGGTGATCCCCGATACGGCAAGCCAGCCGGTGGCGCTCGAAGTGCGCAACCTCAACCGCGGCCGAGAAATCCGTGACGTCAGTTTTGCCGTGCGGAAGGGCGAAATCCTCGGTTTTGCCGGTCTGATGGGCGCGGGTCGCACCGAGGTCGCGCGCGCTATTTTCGGAGCCGACCGGCGCGAAAGCGGCGAGATTTTCGTGCATGGGCAGCGGGCCAGCATTTCGACGCCCAAGGATGCCGTCGCCGCCGGCATCGGCTACCTTTCCGAGGATCGCAAGCACTTCGGCCTCGCCACCGGCCTCGACGTTCGCAACAATGTGGCGCTGGCCAGTCTCGAGCGCTTCACCAGCCCCATTGGCGTGCTCGATGAAGCCGGCATGCAGCGCGAGGCGGTGAGCTATATCCGCCAGCTCGCGATCAAGACGCCTAGCGACACGCAGGAAGCGCGGCTCCTTTCGGGCGGCAACCAGCAGAAGGTCGTGATCGCCAAGTGGCTCCTGCGCGACTGCGACATCCTGATTTTCGACGAACCGACGCGCGGCATCGACGTCGGCGCCAAGTCGGAAATCTACAAGCTGCTCAATGCTCTGGCCGCCCAGGGCAAGGCCATCATCGTGATCTCCTCCGAGCTGCCCGAAGTGCTGCGCCTGTCGCACCGCATCGCCGTCATGTGCGAGGGCCGCCTCACCGGCATCCTGCCCGGCGGCGCCAGCCAGGAAGAAATCATGGGTCTTGCGACCCTGCGCGAACCGGCAATGGCGGTGCGTCATGCCAGCTAGCCGTCTCACCCTTCTTGCCGCCGTCCGCCTTTCGGGAGCACCAGCATGACCGACACCACCGCCCCCGCCCCGGCCGCCAAGACCGGTCCCCGCATTTCCGGCGCCTTCCATCGGCTGCTCGCCTTTTCGGGCCTGATCGCGCTGATCGTCGCCTTCTCGCTAGCCTCTCCGAACTTCCTGCAGACGCAGAATATCCTCGCGATCCTGCAGGCGACCTCGGTCAATGGCGTGCTTGCTATCGCCGCGACGCTGGTGATCATCACCGGTGGCATCGATCTTTCGGTCGGTACGCTGATGACCTTTTGCGCGGTCGTTGCGGGTGTCATCCTCACCTATTGGGGCCTGCCGCTGCCGGTGGGCATTTTGGGCGCAATCCTTGCCGGCGCTGCCAGCGGCCTCGTTTCGGGCACCATCATCGCCAAGCTCAAGGTGCCGCCCTTTATCGCCACCCTGGGCATGATGCTGATCCTCAAGGGCCTGTCGCTGGTGATCTCGGGCACCAAGCCCATCTATTTCAACGACACGCCCGGCTTCAACCAGATCGCCCTGGGCTCCTTTATCGGGCAGATCTTCCCCGCCGTGCCGCTGCCCAATGGCGTGCTGGTGCTTTTTGCCGTGGCGCTGATCGCCGCCTTTGTGCTCTCCAAGACCGCGCTCGGCCGCTACACCTTTGCGCTCGGCAGCAATGAAGAGGCGGTGCGTCTTTCCGGCGTCAACATCGATCGGTGGAAGATCGCGGTTTATTCGGTGACCGGCGCCATCTGCGGCGTTGCCGGTCTCCTGATCGCCAGCCGCCTCAATTCGGCGCAGCCTGCGCTCGGCCAAGGCTATGAGCTCGATGCCATCGCGGCCGTGGTTATCGGCGGCACCTCGCTGTCGGGCGGCCGCGGCACCGTTCTGGGCACGCTGATCGGCGCGCTCATCATCTCCGTGCTGGCCAATGGCCTGCGCATCCTATCGGTGGCTCAGGAATGGCAGACGGTGGTGACCGGCTGCATCATCATCCTGGCCGTCTATGCCGACATACTGCGGCGCCGCGCACTTTAGGCGCCGAACCACCAACAGCGCTCCGGCGCCAACAAGAACAAGAAAATAGGCAAACGCTTCAACGCAGCATCTGGGAGGAAAACCATGCTCACCCGCCGCACCCTGCTTGGCGCCATCAGCGCCGTCGCCATGCTGGCCGCCGCCAGCGGCACGACCTTCGCGCAGGAAAACTACGACATCGCCATCATCTCCAAGGGCTTCCAGCACCAGTTCTGGCAGGCCGTGAAGGCCGGCGCCGACCAGGCGGCGGAAGAGTTCGGCGTGACCGTGACCTTTGAAGGCCCGGAAACCGAAACCCAGGTCGATCGTCAGCTCGACATGCTGGCCGCAGCCCTGTCCCGCCAGCCCGACGCCATCGGCCTTGCCGCCCTCGACAGCCAGGCCGCAACGCCGCAGCTGCAGCAGGCGCAGTCCGCCAATATCCCGATCATCGCCTTCGATAGTGGCGTCGATAGCGATATCCCGGTCACCACCGTCACCACCGACAACGTTGCCGCCGCAGCGCTTGCCGCCGACAAGATGGCCGAACTGATCGGCGACGAAGGCAAGGTTGCCGTGGTTGCCCACGACCAGACCAGCCGCACCGGCATCGACCGCGTCGATGGCTTCGTCAACCGCATCAAGGAAGCCCATCCCAATATCGAAGTGGTGAGCGTTCAGTACGGTGGCGGCGACCAGCTGCAGTCCACCGAAATCACCAAGTCGATCCTCCTTGCCAACCCCGACCTCAAGGGCATCTTCGGCGCCAATGAAGGCTCGGCCATCGGTGTCGTCAACGGCAAGACCGAACTGGGCAGCAACATCGTCGTCATCGGCTTCGACTCGGGCGCTGCCCAGAAGGGCTTCATCGAGTCCGGTGCCATGGCTGGCGCCATCACCCAGAACCCGGTCGGCATCGGCTACGAAACCGTCAAGGCTGCGATCGGCGCGCTCAAGGGCGAAACCCTCCCCGCCATTATCGACTCGGGCTTCAACTACTACGACAAGTCCAACATGGCCGACCCGGAAATCGCCGCGGTTCTCTACGACTAATATCGTCTCCAAGGCCGGGCAGCATCGCGCTGCCCGGTTTTCTTCCAGGATCATCATGGCCGACCTCACCGGAAAAATCGTCTTCATTACCGCTGCAGCGCAAGGCATCGGCGAAGCCTCGGTCCGCGCCTTCGCCGAGGCAGGTGCCAAGGTGATCGCCACCGACATCAATGCCGAAAAGCTTGCGGCGCTCGAAGGCCTGCCCAATGTCACGACGCTCCGGCTCGATGTCTTGTCCGACGAGGCTGTGCGCGCGGCCGTTGCGGAGATCGGCCGCATCGACGTGCTCTTCAACTGCGCCGGCGTCGTGCATAACGGCGCGCTGCTCGACATGAGCGACAGCGATCTCGATTTTGCATTGGACCTTAATGTCCGCGCGCAGATCAGGACGATCAAGGCCATCCTGCCGCAGATGCTGGAGCGCAAGGATGGCGCCATCATCAACATGGCAACGGTTGCGTCTTCGATCAAAGGCGTGCCCAACCGCGCCGCCTATACAATTTCCAAGGCCGCCGTGGTCGGCCTCACCAAGTCGATCGCTGCCGACTACACGACCAGCAATATTCGCGTGAACGCCATTTGCCCCGGCACGGTCGACAGCCCGAGCCTCCACGAGCGCTGGACCGCGACCGGCGACTTCGAGGGCGCCCGAAAAGCTTTCATCGCGCGCCAGCCCATCGGCCGCATCGCCCGCCCGGAAGAGGTCGCCGACCTTGCGGTCTACCTGGCGGGAGCAACCTATACGACCGGCCAGGTCCACATCATCGATGGTGGATGGACGGCGTGACATCGCACCCAGACCTCGTCCTTCGACAGGCTCAGGATGAGGTCTTTCAAATCAATCGTGACCCCGAAGTAGACCTCATGGTGAGCCTGTCGAACCACGAGGTCGTGGCACCCAAAGCGCAATCATGACCAAGATCACCAGTATCAAGACCCACGACCTGCGTTTTCCGACCTCGGCGTCGCTCGATGGCTCGGACGCCATGAACCCCGATCCGGACTATTCGGCCGCCTATGTCATCCTGGAGACCGATAGCGACCTCGAGGGTCACGGGCTGACCTTCACTATCGGCCGCGGCAACGAGGTTGTGGTAGCGGCGATCAAGGCGCTGACAGATCGCGTAGTCGGCCTCGATCTCGACTGGATTGCCCAAGATCCGGGCCGCTTCTGGCGCCACATTACCGGCGACAGCCAGCTGCGCTGGATCGGCCCCGACAAGGGCGCCATGCACCTTGCCACCGGCGCCGTCGTCAACGCCGTCTGGGACCTGCTCGCCAAGGAAGTCCGCAAGCCTGTCTGGCTCTATGTCGCCGAGATGAGCCCCGATCAGCTCGTTTCCATCATCGACTTCCGCTACCTCACCGACGCCATCACGCCCGAGGAGGCGCTCGCCATTTTCCGCAAGGCGGAAGCCGGGAAGGCAGAGCGGATCGCAACGCTCCGGGCCGAGGGCTATAGCTGTTACACGACCTCGGCCGGCTGGCTCGGCTATTCCAACGAGAAGCTGACCCGCCTTGCGACCGAAGCCGTCGAAGCCGGCTTCAACCATATCAAGATGAAGGTTGGTCGCGATCTTGCGGATGACATCCGTCGCCTCGAAATCGTGCGCTCGATCATGGGTCCGGATCGATACTTGATGATCGACGCCAACCAGGTTTGGGAAGTCGACCAGGCCATCGATTGGGTGAACGAACTCAAACGTTTCGAGCCCTTCTTCATCGAAGAGCCGACCAGCCCGGACGATGTTGAGGGCCATCGAAAAATCCGCGACGGCGTCGCGCCGGTCAAAGTCGCGACTGGCGAAATGTGCCAGAACCGCATTCTTTTCAAGCAGTTCATCACTCGCGACGCCATCGACATCGTCCAGATCGATGCCTGCCGCATCGGGGGCTTGAACGAAGTGCTCTCGGTGCTGCTGATGGCCGCCAAATACGGCAAGGCGGTATGGCCGCATGCCGGCGGCGTGGGCCTATGCGAATATGTGCAGCACCTTTCGATGATCGACTACCTGGTCGTTTCCGGCACCAAGGACGGCCGCGTGATCGAATATGTCGATCACCTCCATGAGCATTTTCTTGAGCCCTGCGTCATCGAAAACGCCGCCTATATGCCGCCCAAGCTGCCGGGTTTCTCGATCGAGATGAAGCCCCAATCCATTGCCGCCAATGAATTCAAAGGCTGATCCCATGCAAACCCGCCCGCTCGGCCGCACCGGCCTCGATGTCACCGCCATCAGCTTTGGCGGTGGCGGCATCGGCAACCTCTTCAAGCCTGCCAGCCGCGACGATGCCGAAGCGACGCTCCATGGCTCATGGGATGCCGGCATCCGCTTCTTCGACACGGCGCCTCGCTATGGTCATGGCCTCAGCGAACGCCGCCTGGGCGACTTCCTGCGGCAGAAACCGCGCGACAGCTATGTGCTCTCGACCAAGGTCGGGCGCTTGCTGACGCCGCTACGCGGCCGCACCATGACCGACTATGGCTTTGCCGATCCCCTGCCCTTCGAGCAGGAATACGACTATAGCTATGACGGCGTCATGCGCTCCTTCGAGGACAGCCTTCAGCGGCTCGGCCTCGACCAGATCGACGTGCTCTACATGCACGACATCGGCACCGACACCCATGGCGATGCCAATGCGCATTGGCAGCCGATCGCCTTCGACGGCGGCCTCAAGGCCATGGTCGAGCTGCGCGAGCAGGGTCTCGTCAAAGCCATCGGCCTCGGCGTCAACGAGGTGCAGGTCTGCCTCGACGCGTTCGAACACGCCGATCTCGACTGCTTTCTCCTTGCCGGGCGCTATTCGCTGCTCGACCACGACAGCGCCGCACCGCTGTTGGAAGCCTGCCGCCAGCGCGGCGCCAGCCTCGTCGTCGGCGGCGTGTTCAATTCCGGCATCTTGGCCACGGGGCCCAAGCCGGGCGCGATGTTCAACTACGCCCCGGCATCGGAAGAGGTCATCGCCAAGGCGCAGCACATCGAGCGCGTCTGCGCGTCGCACGGAGTGCCGCTGGCGACGGCAGCCCTCCATTTTCCGCTGCGCAATGAGGTGGTCGCCTCGGTTCTCCTAGGTGTCTCGAACGCGCGCAATCTTGAGCGGAACCTTGCGAGCCTGAACACGGACGTGCCCGATGCGCTCTGGTCCGACCTCGCCGCCGAAGGCCTGATGTGAGGTGAGCGAAGCCTGGTGGGGGCCGCCAGCAGCGTCATTCGAAGTCCGCGTAGAGGCAGATCTGTAACCAAACGGATGGCTCAAGACAGCGCGTTGGAGGTCAGGTCTGGCCTATATCCGCAGGAGGTGATTGTCGAAAAGGAAGTCGAACTGCCGCGGTTGCCGCTCTGCCCCGCCGATGCCGATCATCTCGCCCTTGCCGCTGGTCGCGACAAAACCGGTGCGGTCCGGGGCGAGGCCGCAGCCATTGCGCAGCGTTTCGACCAACGCCGGACGCTGCTGCTCGACGTCCAAAGTGACCAGTAGATCGCCCTCGGGGGATGACACGGCCACTGTGTTGCCATCCGCCGAGACAGCCACCGATCCGACATAGTTGCGCAAGTCGCTAAGGACGGCAGACGGCAGTTCGACGAGACGGATGTCGCCATCCATCGTCGCATAGCCGACCAGCTGCGGCGTATCGCTGGGCGATCCCTTGTACTGACACCCGAACCAGACGCGATCTTTTCCGTCCACCGCCATGTGGCGGATCGAAAGCTGATGCAACCCGGCATCGAGCCGCAACTGACCCACCAGCGCACCGTCGCGGCGGTCGATGAAGGCAATGGATGGATCCATTGTGTCAAGGTTGAGCTCGGCACGGCCATAGTCTGGATGCGTTTCGATCCCGCCATTGGCCACCACGAATGTGACGCCGTCCGGCATCAGCAGCATTTCATGGGGACCGGTGCCATAGGTGGGAAATTCCCCGATACGCCGATAGCGGTCGGTGGCGTCGTAAACGCCGATGACGCCCCTTGCGGCTTCGAAGTCGCTTTCGGTGGCATAAAGCAGGCGTCCGTCGGGCGAATAAACGCCGTGGCCGAAAAAGTGCCGGCCTTCGGCGCTGGTGAGCGTTTGCGGCGCTTCACGCCCGCTGGCATCGAAAATCAGCGCGAACGTGCCTGGTTGCCGGGCAAAGACGACGCCGCGTCCAGCGTCCCGGCTTACGGTAATGTCGTGGCCGCGATCCGGCAGGTCGATGGTAGAGATGACGTCGCCACGCTCGCCCAGCAACACCGCACCATAGCCGCCGCTTGCCGTCTGGATGGCGCTGGCGAAAACCAGGTCATTGCCTTCGAGGGCCAGTAGCTGGCGTGGCATGAGGCTGGCGATGAAGCCGGCGCCGGCAGACTTGAGAAAGGCGCGGCGCTGCCACATGCTCAGTCTCCGTCCAGCGACGAAAAGCCGACGCTCAGCCCGAGCGTGGCCGAGAGGTCTTCGCCAATAAGGCGCTGCAGATCCTGCGTTGCGGCGACCAGATCGGCGAGGGCTCCTGCCTGCTCGGGATCGGCGACAGCCTGGTCGATCGGCAACGTCACTTCACTTATGGCAGTCTCGGCGCGATCGAAAGCGCTTGTGATCTCCGCGAGCAGCGCCGGATCGGTGACGACACTGGAGAGCTCAACCAAGGCGCGCAGCCCTTCAACATTGGCCTCGAGCATGGCCATGGTGAGGCCGGAACGCCAGAACAAGGCCTGTTTCGAATTGGCCTGCCGATCCGCATTGGCAATGACGGGATTGATCCTCGTGTCGCGTATGTTTTCGATGCCGTGCGACACAAGGCCAACCACAGCCTCGAGCGATTCCGTAGTTGTCCGGTAGTCGGCATAGGCCGCATCAGGTTGTGCCAGGCGCGTGGCAATGCCCTCAGGAGCTGCCCAGCTGGCGGCGATTTCACTGGCCATTTCTTCCAGGTTCTTGGCGATGGCCGCGCCGTAGGCGCAACGGAAGGCACCGTCGGACGTGGTGATTGTCTCGGAGCCGGTGCCGAACAGCACGACCTCCAAGGCACCCAACCCCTGAACGGCAACGCTTTTGCCCTGGAGAGCCGGCACAGTGGTGGCGGCAAGCTCCTTTTCCGCGAGGAGTTGCTGGATTTGGCGGAGGCCGATGCCCTTTCGGTCCGGGAAAAACAAAATGCGCTCGGCGCGGTTCGCCTCCATGAGCGGACCGATCCGAAGAAATTCGACGCGGGCATAGGCCGACGCGGCCGATGCGAAGGCTTCCCGTGCTCCGCCAAGATTACCGTTCTCGCAAAGGATATACATGGCCTTCGAAAGCTCGGCCGTGCGCAGCGCGAAAGCCTTGGTCTGGGGCCGGATAAAGTTGGAAACGCTGGAGCGCAGCATTTCAGAGGGGGAAACGACCTGCGCGGCAGCGGGCGTCATGAGCAAGAGGGCGGCGAGGATGGCGGCAACTATGCGCATCAAAGGGATCCCAGGAACGCCAAAAGGTCGGCGCGTTGCGTTTCGCTCATGGCTGCAAAGCTGTCGCGCGCCGCCTGCGCTTCGCCGCCATGCCAGAGGATGGCTTCGGTGAGGCTTCGCGCCCTCCCATCATGGAGGAAGAATGTGTGGCCGGAAACCGTCTCGGTGAGCCCGATGCCCCAAAGGGGTGGGGTGCGCCACTCGCTGCCGTCCGCCTGTCCTTCGGGACGCCCATCGGCAAGGCCTGCGCCCATGTCGTGGAGCAGGAAGTCCGAATAGGGCCAGATCAGCTGGAAGCGATGCGCCGGATTCTCGGCAAGCTTGCTGGTGACGAATTTGGGCACATGGCAACTGGCGCAGCCAGCCTGGTAAAAGGCCGCCTTGCCAGCCAGAATTTGTTCGTCACCGACATTCCGTCGCTCCGGCACACCCAGGGTCCCGGCATAAAAGGTGACCAGATCAAGGACCGGATCGGGCGCCTCCCCCTCGCCTAGGCGCGGCTGCTCGCCGGTGGGCAAAACCAGGCACTCCGGCTGCTTCTCGGTGCAATCGCCATGGGGTAGATCGATCAGCGGGGTCGAAATGCCGATGTCGCCGGCAAAGGCGGCGGCGGACTGGCTCCGGATCGTGGCCATGCCCGCCTTCCAGCCGAAACGCCCCAGCGCGGTCTCGTTGCGTTCGGGCGCTACGGTCCAGTTCGGACGCCCTGAAACACCATCGCCGTCGCGATCTTCGGGATCGGCATGGGCGAGAATGTCTTCCTGGGGAATAGCCTCGACCAGACCGAGTCCGATCATCGTGTTGGCGATGCGCGGCGAGATCATCACATCGTCTGCCAGCGGCCCATAGGCAAGATCGGCCACGGAATAGCTCGGCTTGCGCAGCGTCACGACCGTACCGTCGCCCAAGGTCACTGGCATGTCGGCATAGTCGATGACCATGCGCCCCTCGGCCTTTAGGCCCGGCACGGCAAAGTCCTGCAGCTGCAGGCCATAGGTCGGGTCGCCCACTTCCCCGGCAATGACGCCATCCATGGCGAGGCGCGGGTCGGGATCGGTCGGCGGCACGGAAAGACGGAGGAACATCGAAACGTTCTCGGCCTGCCCCTCAAACGGGGGATGCCCCCGACCGTCCTTGATGTGACAGCTCTGGCAGCCGCGCGCGTTGAACAGGGGCCCGAGCCCATCCGAGGCCTGGGTAGAACTGGGAGAACTCACCCAGATCTTGCGAAACAGCGCATTGCCCAGCTTGAACTGTTCTTCCTGCTCGAAGCTGAGATTGTCCAGAAAATGGCTGAACGCGTCCTGATTGACGGAGAACCGCGTTGTCCCTGCGCCGGCGGGATTGGTCTCGAACTTTTCCGGCGCTGAAAAATCGGTTGTCGCTGCGGTCACGGATCGGACGCGCGCCAGGTCCTCGCTGCTGAGGTCGGGGCGCGTGCCGTACTCATCGGCAAACACCAGTCCGCCTGCCAGAACGGCGATCAGCGCAAGGGTGAGGCGAAGATGCATGCGGGCAACCGGAGTTTGCGGACCCGGGCGCGGCCCGGGCCTCTTGAGCAGAGCGCCTACTGGAACACGGCGTCGGGATCCGAAAGAGAATCGCTGTCCTCGATCGTGACATCCGACAGCTCCAGCAGGGCCACTGCGCGTTCAATGCCGCGGGTCTGGGCGATCAGGCCGTCGATCGCGGCCTGCACCACCGCATTGCCTTCCTGGTTGCCTTCGCCGATCTGCTGGTCATAGGCCTCACCGGCTTCGGCACGATCTGCCATGACCTCCATCTTGGTCATGGTGTCGTCGAGCAGCGCCTTGATCTCGGTGTCGAGCGCCTCGTCCTTCGCCGCGATGACATCGGACAAGGATGGCCCTTCAACCACCGATCCGTCGACGCGCACATACTTGCCCAGATAAACGTTCTGAATGCCGCGGGCATCCTCAAGATGGGACACATGCGTATTGTCCGAGAAGCAGTCATGCTCTTCTTCCGGATCATGGAGCAGGAGGCCAAGCTTCATGCGCTCGCCGGCCAGCTCGCCAAAGCTGAGCGATCCCATGCCGGTGAGGATGGCAGAAATGCCGAGCTCGGGAAGCGCCTCGCGGGCAGCTCCGCCCGCTTCCCAGTTGCCCACCATTTCTTCCAGGTCGCTCACCAGAAGGGTGGAAGCCGCTTTGAGGTATGCAGAGCGGCGATCGGCGTGATCGGCGCTGGAGTAATCGGTGAAGGGGCGCTCGCCGGCGCCAGCCTCGGTGCCGTTGAGGTCTTGGCCCCAGAGCAAAAATTCGATGGCATGGTAGCCGGTCGCCACATTGGACTCGACGCCTGCAGCTTCCTGGAGCGCGTCGCGCAGCAATTTGGGCGTAATATCGGAAGCGTCCACTGCCGCTCCGTCGATGGTAATGTCCGGGTTGGCGATGACATTGGCCACATAAAGGGCATTGCTGTCGCTTTCGGTGCCATAGCTTGTGGCGACATAGTCGATCAGCCCTTCGTCGAGCGGCCAGGCATTCACGCGGCCTTCCCATTCATCGACGATCGGATTGCCGAAACGGAAAGCCTCGGTCTGCTGATAGGGAATGCGCGCCGCTTTCCAGGCATTGCGCGCAGCCTCGAGGGTTTGCTCACTCGGATCGGCAATCAAGGCGTCTATCGCGACATCGAGCGCCTTTGCGGTAGCAAGGCTATCCTCGTAGCCGGCAAGGGCCAGGTCGGCGTAATTGCTCAACACATCCGCATCGGCCGGCGCCTGCGCTTGTACCGCCATGGGCGAAACCGACACGGCAAGAGTTATGGTAAGACCGCGCAGCCAGCGCTTGTCGATCGAAGGCATCAACCACTCCTCGGGTGAAATTGGCAAAGCTGAGTACGCTTCTCACCTTAGGAAAGCAACTGGGCGTGGACATCTGCTCCACTTCAAATTAGACACTGCGCATCAACTTTGCGACCGGCGGTCTGGCGCCTTGGATGCACAATGATCAGGCAGGCTTTCTTGGCTTCGGTGGCGCTTCTGGCGCTCGGTGTTTCCTCGGCTCTCGCGCAGGAGGGGCCGATCACTGTCTATAACGCCCAGCACGAAACGCTGGCGCAGGAATGGGCCACCAGTTTTACGGAAGAAACCGGCATTCCCGTCATCATCCGGCAGGGATCCGATCTTGAAGTCGCCAACCAGATCCTTCAGGAAGGCGCTAATTCGCCCGCCGACGTTTTCCTCACGGAAAACTCTCCGGGCATGGTGCTGGTGGATAATGCCGGTCTCTTCGAACCCCTGCCTCAAGACATCTTGGAGGCCGTACCGGCGCAGTTTCGGCCCGAGAATGGCAATTGGACCGGTATCGCTGCGCGCTCCACCGTCTTTGCCTACAACAAGGATAGCCTCGCTGCAGCCGATCTTCCCAAGACCATGGACGAGCTTGCCGATGCGGCTTGGCAGGGTCGCTGGGCCGCATCGCCGAGCGGCGCCGATTTTCAGGCAATCGTCGCCGCCTATCTCGTGCTCGAGGGGGAAGCTGCGACGCTCGAATGGCTCCAGGGCATGGCGGCCAATGCCGTCATCGTCCGCGGCAATCGCGCTGCGCTGGCCGCTGCCAACAACGGCGAAGTCGATGGCGCGCTGATCTACCACTATTACTGGTTCGGCGATCAGGCGGGCACCAGCGAAAGCAGCGCCAACACCTCGCTGCATTATTTTGGCAACAGCGACCCAGGCGCCTTTGTCTCCATCTCAGGCGGCGGCGTGCTTGCTTCCAGCCAGCACAAGGAGGAAGCAGAGGCTTTCCTCCGCTTCATAACCACCAAGGGTCAGGATGTGCTGCGGGACGGCACCTCCTACGAATATGCGGTCGGCGTGGGTCATGAATCCAACGCCGCCCTACCCCCACTGAACGACCTTGGGGCGCCGCAGATCGACCCCACCCAGCTCGATACGGTCAAGGCCGCCGAGCTTATGACGGTTGCCGGACTGCTCTAGGCGGTCCTCGTCATGACCGTCACCACCGACCCGCAGTCGATCCGCGCAATTCCTACACCGCGAGCGCGCAGGGAAGGACCTTCATTTATCCTCTGTGCCGCGGTGGTGACTGGCCTCCTCAGCCTTATGCCCTTGGCCTTCGTGCTCTATGTCGCCCTGACCAGCGGCTGGCAGGCGATCGCCCACCTCGTGCTCCGGCCCAAGGTGGGCGCCCTCCTGCTCAACACCTCGGCCTTGCTGGCGATCGTGCTTCCTGTGTCGGCGCTCCTGGCGCTGGCCTTTGCCTGGCTGATCGAGCGCACCGACATTCCCTTCGCACGGTTCTGGTCCTGGATCATGGTTGCGCCGCTGGCGGTACCCGCCTTTGTTCACTCTTACGCATGGAGCGCTTTTGCGCCGCGTTTCCATGGCCTGGCCGCCGCCGCCCTCGTCTCCATTCTTGCCTACCTGCCCTTCATCTATCTGCCGATCGCCGCCCAGCTGCGTCGGCTCGATCCCGCTCTGGAAGAAACCGCACAGTCGATGGGCAAGTCGCCGCCGAACGTCTTTTTGCGCGTTGTGCTGCCACAGCTGCGGCTGGCCATCATGGGCGGGGCGCTGCTGATCGGCCTGCACCTCCTGGCCGAGTATGGGCTTTTCGTCCTCACCCGCTTCGACACGTTTGCCACCGTGATCGTCGACCAGTTCCAGTCGGTCGGCAACGGCCCCTCAACCAACCTGCTCGGCGGCGTCCTCGTCCTCCTCTGTCTGATCCTGTTCGGCCTCGAAACCCGCCTTCGTGGGCAGGAACGCTATGCTCGCGTCGGTGCCGGTGCCGCCCGCAGCAGGCGCCGCAGCACGCTTGGCCGCTGGACATGGCCCGCGCTGACCCTATGCGGATTGTTCGCCCTCTTGTCTCTCGCCGTTCCTGCATGGACGCTTCTGGGCTGGCTTGCCTCAGGAGGTGCCGACATCTGGCGCTTCGACTTCATCCTCCCGGCACTAGGCCAAACCGCCCTACTTACCCTGTCCGGGGCTGCGCTGACGACTATTGCGGCCCTGCCCATCGCCTGGCTGACCGTGCGCGCGCCGAGCCGGCTGCAAAAGCTGCTGGAGGCATCGCATTCCTACGTTGGCGCCTTGCCCGGTATCATCATCGCCCTTGCGCTGGTGACAGTCACCGTGAACATTTCGCTGCCCCTCTACCAGACCGTTGCAACCCTGCTCCTTGCCTATGTGCTGATGTTCTTGCCACGCGCCCTTGTGGGCCTCCGCACCAGCATTGCCCAGGCGCCTGTCGAGCTCGAACGCGCAGCTACAAGCCTCGGACGCCCTCCCCTCTCCGCCATCTGGCACACGACCATTCGCCTTGCCGCCCCGGGCGCCCTGGCCAGCGCAGCGCTTGTCGGCCTGGGGATCACCACCGAACTCACCGCTACGCTCATGCTCGCACCCAATGGCACGCGAACGCTGGCCATGCGCTTTTGGGCCTATACGAGCGAACTCGACCTCGCCATGGCGGCGCCCTATGCGCTGCTGATGGTCCTGCTCTCGGTACCACTTGTCGTGCTGCTGCATGGCGGTGCCGATCACATGAGCCAGGCCTGACCATGCTGCAACTTGTCGGCGTCTCCAAATCCTACGGCGATCAGCAGGCCGTGTCCGACATCGGCATCGTGGCCCCCGCAGGCCGCCGCACCGTGATCGTCGGTCCATCGGGATCGGGCAAGACCACCCTGCTTCGCCTGATCGCCGGCTTCGAGCGTCCCGACAGCGGCAGCATCACTCTCGATGGCCAGCCGCTCGCGACCGTTCCGCCGCACCAGCGCAACATTGCCTATGTGGCACAGGAAGGCGCGCTCTTTCCCCATATGAGCGTCGCCGGCAATATCGGCTTTGCCATGCCACGCCGCGCCACCGAGCGCCTTGTGCGGATCGATGAACTCCTGGCCCGCGTCGGCCTTCCCACAAGCATGAAAAGCCGTCGCCCGCACGAGCTGTCCGGGGGCCAGCAGCAGCGTGTCGCGCTTGCTCGCGCCCTGGCGCAGCAACCGGCATTGATGCTGCTGGACGAGCCGTTTTCAGCACTTGATGCCGGCCTGCGGGAAAACTTGCGCGACATGGTCGAGACTGTGTTGCGCGAGGCTGGCATCGCCTCGATCCTTGTGACGCACGACCAGTCCGAAGCGCTGGCCTTTGCCGACCATCTTGTCGTCATGCAGGCCGGCCGCGTCGCCGACGCCGGCCCGCCGCAACGCCTCTACGACCGTCCAAATACCGCAGCCACTGCACGATTTCTGGGCTCGGCCATCGTCCTCGACGGAGATATCCGCGACGGCTTTGCGCACACCGTCTTGGGCGCCATCCGCGTCGCTGCGACCGAACCGCGCCACGCCAGCATTTTACTTCGTCCCGAGCAATTGACCGTCTCGCCTGCCGAGGCCGGCACCAGCGAGGGTCCACAAGCCACCGTGCTGAGCCGGCTCTACCAAGGCTCATCCTGGCGGTTGAAGATCGCCTGTCCAGGGCTCGACCAACCGATCGACATTTTTACGACCGCGCATCACATCAACCCCGCCGACATGGTCCAATTGCACGTCTCCGGTTACGGGCACATCATTCCCGAAGATTAAGACGGCAGGTCGCTGAGCGCCTCAGTGAGGTGCAATGAGGTCCAGCACCTGATCAGTGACGCGGCCTCATTTCCGCAAGGGACTAAGGCCATGACGTCAGCAGTTGACTAAAGCCCATCTAGCAATAGATTGGCCGGACCGGGTACGTTACCGGTGTTATCTCGGGAGGGGATCGACTTGGCTGGCATTAAGATCGGATATGTGGGCGGGGGCAGCACTCGCGCGCCTGGATGTATCGCGGGATGGCTCAATCACGGCGATGATTTTGCCGGCTCCGAGATCGTTCTGATCGACATCGATGCCGAACGTCTCGATATCGTTCGCCGCCTGGCTCAGAACATGGCCGACTACCAGGGCGTCGACATCCGCTTTTCGGCGACCACGGATCGCGCCGCTGGCCTCACCGATTGCGACGCGGTGCTGTCGAGTTTTCGTCCCGGCGGCTTCGAGGCGCGCTATCTCGATGAATCCATTCCGCTCAAGCACGGCGTGATCGGCCAGGAAACTCAGGGTCCCGGCGGCTTCTTCATGGCCCTGCGCTCCATCGCAGTGATCAAGGATCTCGTCGCCGACATGCAGCGTGTGGCGCCAAAGGCCATGCTTTTCAATTATACCAACCCGGTCAACATCGTTGCCCAGGCGGTGACCCAATTTACCGACCAAAGGGTGATCTCGCTTTGTGAAGGTCCGATCATTTTCCCGGCCGAAGTTGCCGAGGCGGCGGGGCTCGATCCGAAAAAGCTCGATACGACGATGATCGGGCTCAATCACGCCTCCTGGTCGACGCGTCACCTTTATGATGGCGAAGACTTTATCGAAAAGGTCCGGGACGCTTGGGAAGCCAAGCGCGGCGGCAACGAACTCACGGCGCAGCAACGGCGCCTGCTGCACATGACCGTGGCGCAGAACTCCATCCCGGCTCAATATTTCAAGTACTATTACTTCAAGGACGAAATCCTCGAAGAATTGCAGAGTGCTGCAACCACCAGGGCACAGGACATCATGCGCGACGTACCGCGCTTTTGGCAGCACTATGAGGAGCTCGCATCCTCCAGGACACCGGTTCTCAACCCCGACCTGGCACGTGGCGGCATGGAGCTCCTGGAGATCGCCATCGACGTGATGGACGCCATGTTCAACGACAAGGGCGAGGTCTGGCCTGTTAATGTCCCTAATCGCGGCGCAATCTCCAACCTGCCCGATGACATGGTCGTCGAGGTCCCCGGTTTTGTCGACAAGCACGGTGCAACCCCGATCGCCTCGGGTGCCGTTCCGGCGCAGGTCGCGGGTCTTGTCCAGATGCTGGGCGAGTATCAGGCGGCCACGGCACGGGCGGCCTGGGAGGGCGACCGCCACCAGGCGATCCAGGCGCTGGCCAGCAATCCACTGGTCATGTCGCTCACCAAGGCCGAAGCCCTTTACGACGACCTGGCCGATGCGCATCGTGCCTACCTTCCTGAGCGGCTCCTCGCATGAGCCAAACGGAAGCGCGCTTTGTCGTCGGCGTCGATGGCGGCGGTACCAAGACCATCGCCGTCATTGCCGACGACCGGGGCCAGGTGCTCGGCTATGGCCGGGCAGGCAATTGCGACATCTACGTCAATCCTCATGCCGTCGACGAAGTGGAGCTTGCCGTGAGCCGTGCCTGTGCCGCGGCCAACGTAACGGCAGCGGACCTTTCTGCCGCCGCCTTCAGCCTGTGCGGCTGCGACTGGCCGGAGGACTTTGCCTATTGGAACGACGCCTTGCACCAGCGTGGGCTGGGCTCCAACATGCGCATCGTCAATGATGCGGTTGGCGCGTTGAGTTCAGACGTACCTGACGGCAATGCCATCGTCATCATCTGCGGCACGGGCGCCGCCATCGGCAGCCGTAACGAACAGGGCGATGTCTGGCATTCAAGCTTCTGGCAATTGCGCCAGGGCGGCAGCGAGATGAGCCATGCCGCCCTTCAGCTGCTTTACCGCGCCGAAATGGGTATCGACCCGCCGACCAGCCTCACCGAACCCGCCTTGCGCTATTTCCGGATGAAAAGCGTCGAGCAACTGCTGCACACCTTTACCGGCCGCAACCAGACCCAGCCGGACTATGTGGCGGGTTTGATGCCGCTCATTTTCGACGCGGCCGATGGGGGCGATGCGGCGACGCGCAAGCTCCTCGATGACTATGGCACTGCCTATGCGGAGATCGCCATCGCCGCAGCGCGCAAGGTGGATATCGTCGGCAAGCCCATCAACTTGCTCCTGGCAGGCGGCGTGTTCCGGCATCCGTCGCCCCTTCTGCGCAACCGCATCATCGAGACGCTTCATGCCGCGATGCCGCAGATCACGGTAGTGCCGAGCCGCAGCGAACCGGTCAAGGGCGCCGTCACCATCGCGCTGCAGATGCTCGACGTGAGCGTCGATGCCGCCGTCGAGCACCGTCTTGCCCAAACTCTTCCCCCGGCCGAATTCTTTCATACCCACGCGCTGTCGCACGATGCGTTTTCGGAGTTCTTGCAGTGAAACTTTCGTTTCAGCTTTATTCGTCCCGCAACTTTCCCCCCGTTGCAGACCAGATCGCGGCGCTGGCGGCTCTCGGCTACCGCAATGTCGAACCCTATGGGCCCATCTACACCGAGCTTGAGGCTTTCAAGACCGCGCTCGATGCACATGGCGTGGCGGCGCCGAGCGGTCATTTCGATCTTTCCATGCTCGAAAACGACCTGCCCCGCGCCATCGACATCGCGCGGCAGTTGAACATGCAGCTGGTGATCGCGCCATATCTTGTGCCGGGCGACCGGCCGATCGACCGCGCCGGCTGGATCGCTTTCGGAGAACGGCTGGTGCCTGTCGCCGAAGGCCTTAGGCACGCCGGCCTGCACTTTGCCTGGCACAACCATGATTTCGAATTTGTCTCTCTGCCCGATGGCAGCCTACCCATTGACGCACTGCTCGCAGCCAGTCCGCTGATCGGGCTCGAGCTGGACGTCGCCTGGGCCGTCAGGGGCGGCGTCGATGCGGCAGCCTTTATCGAGCGCAATGCCGAGCGCATCGTTGCCATTCACATGAAGGACATGGCTGCCGATGATGACCTGCCTGAAGAACAAGGCTGGACCGATGTCGGCCACGGCACCATGCCCTGGGCCGCTCTCTGGCCGTCGATCGAGAAGACGCGTTCAAGCATCGCAGTGATGGAACACGACAATCCGGTGTCCTTCAAACGCTTCGCTGAAAACAGCGCCAGTGGCGTCGCTCCCCTCGGCGTCGGCTGAAGCGGCCGACCGAGTCGACGAAATTGTCGACATAATGGGCGAGAAAGCTTTCCGTGCGCGGATCGGTCAGCTGGCCGTCCGTGCCGAACAGGCCATCGTGATGGACGAGATAGGCCTCTGGCGCGCTCATTGCCAGCATGCCCAGATTGACGATGATCGAGCGTAAGTGCGGCTGCGCCACCGCAGTGCCGGTGCGGCTCGGGCTGATGCCGATGAGCCCGCAAGGCTTGCCGCGCTAGCAATTATCGCTGAACGGACGCGATCCCCAGTTGATGGCATTCTTGACCAGTGCCGGCATGGAGCGGTTATGTTCCGGCGTCAGCACAAGAACCGCATCGGCGTCGGCGACGGCCTGCTTGAATGCGCCGACCGCCGGTGGCCGATCCGCTTCAAGATCTTCGTTGAACATGGGCAAGTCGCCAGCCTTGAGATAATCCAGCTGCAAACGCGTGCCGGCCAACCGCCCGATTTCACGCGCCAGCTTCAGATTGAGGGACTCGCGCTTGAGACTTCCGACAAGGACTGCAACATTCGGCACAGGGAACTCCGGTTCGAAGGGTCTGAACATGCTTGCACCGAGAGCGTTACCGGCGCAACATTGGCGCCGTGATCAGGGATGTCTTCCAAGATGAGCGAAGACGCAAAGCCACCAGCGACCATTTTCGACATCGCCGCCGCAGCCGGTGTGTCCATTGCTACGGCCGATCGTGCCGTCAACGGTCGCAAGGGCGTGGCGCAAAAGACTGCCGAACGCGTGCTCCAGGCCGCCGAACGGCTGAACTGGAAGCCCAATCCCGCCGCACAGACCCTGTCGCGCCGTGCGTCCGTTGCGCTCGATGTAGTACTGCCAAAGCCCTCCAATCCTTTCATGTCGCTCCTCGTGGAAAGCGTCGACGCAGCGCGCGAAAGCTTTGAAGCCTTTCGCGTGGCGCCGCGCGCCTGCATCGTCGATGAACTCGATCCGGCTTCCCTTGCGCGCCAGCTCGACGATATGCGCGGGCGCCCGGAGGGCATCGCACTGCTGGGCCTGCAGCATCCTTTGGTTGTGGAGGCAGTCAACCGGCTCGAAGCCTCGGGAACGCCGGTCGTGACGCTTGTATCCGACGTCCTTGGATGCAATCGCCAGGCCTATGTCGGCATCGACAACTACGCCGGCGGCCGCGCCGCCGCCGCCCTGCTCGGCCGCTTTCTCGGCTCGGGCGGCGGCCACGTAGCGGTCTTTGCGGGCACCCCTCTTTACACCGACATCATCCAGCGCCAGGCCGGCTTTCTCGAAGTCGCCAAGGCGCGTTTTCCCACCATGCGCCCCCTGCCCTCGGTGTGGAATGTCGAAGACGACGCCCATAGCTATGAAGTAGCCCAGATCATGCTGTCCGAGCGTCAGGACCTATCAGGCATCTATGTCGCCGGTGGGGGTCAACTCGGCGTGGCGAGTGCTCTGCGCGAAAGTGGCCGCGCAGCAAATGTGACCATGGTGGCGCATGACATCTTCGGCTCGCTGGCGCCGTTCCTGCGTGATGGCACCATCGATGCGGCGATCAACCAGAATCCCGAAATCCAGGTTACGCGGGCCCTGCAGATGCTCAATCGCTTCAAGGCGCGCCTGCAGCCGGTGAGTCAAATCACCCACACCGCCATCGAAATCAGCATCGCCGAAACCTTGCCGGGCTGAGTTTCACGCTTCAGCGACCGCGCAAAAAATAATCGTAAGTCGGCTTGTCATCTCAAAATACCCCGCCTACGGTAACGTACCTCACGTATCAAAAAACCGATCGGAGGAAAGGGAGGTATGACTATGAAGAAATCAGTTCTCGCTGTTTCGGCTCTGTCCTTGCTGGCTGCCACCACCGCACAGGCACAGGATAAACCTGTGGTAGACGTGGTTCACTGGCTGACAGCCGGCGCCGAATCCGCCGCCATCAAGGTTCTGGCCGACGAAGTCACCGCCCGCGGCGGCGAATGGATCGATTCCGCGGCTCCGGGCGGCGGCGGTGACGCCAGCGCCATGATGATGAGCCGCATCGCTGGCGGCAACCCGCCCGGCGTCGCGTTCCTCGCCATGGGTCCGGGCGCGCTCGAGCTGGGTGACCAGGGCGCTCTGCGCGACGTCACCGATGTCGCGACAGCCAACGGCCTCGACCAGGTCACCCAGGTCATGGTCGACATCTCGACCTCAGCCGATGGCAAGCTCTACGCCCTGCCGATTGGCCTCGAAACGCAGAACTTGATGTGGTTCTCCCCGCCGGTGTTTGAAGCAGCGGGTTTCGAAGTCCCGTCCACCTGGAGCGAATTCCTCGAACAGGCACCCGCCATCCGCGAAGCGGGCTTTATTCCCATGGCAACCGGCGCCCAGGGCTGGCAGCTCGGCATCCTGTTCTCGAGCGTCATCCTTGATGCCGGTGGCGCCGATCTCTACCGCTCCGTGGTGATGGAGCACGATGCCCAAATGGCCGCCGGACCTGAAATGCTCGCCGCCTTCACGACCCTGCGTGGCCTCGCCGATGCCGGCGATCCTGGCTCCGCCAACCGTGCCTGGAACGACACCCTCAATCTCGTCGCCGAAGGCCAGGCGGCCGTTCAGGTCATGGGCAGCTGGGCCGGTGCCGAGCTCGAGAATATGGGCCTTGAACAGGGTACCCAATGGGATTGCGCCCTGACCCCGGGGAGCAACGCCGTCATCGTCGAAGGCGCAGGCTTCGAATTCCCCATCGTCAGCGATCCCGCCGCCCTGGCCGGACAGGATCTTTTCATCGAAGTGATGATGGATCCGGCCGTGCAGACCGAGTTCGCCCGCCTCAAGGGCGCCGTTCCGCCGCGCGCCGATGCGGATAGCAGCGGTCTCTCGAGCTGCACCCAGATTGCGGCGGAAGCCCTGGCCAATCCCGATGAGGGCGGTCTCGCCACCATGGGCGCCAGCGTGTCTTCCGACAACTGGGGGCAGATTCAGGACTTCCTCGCCAACTTCTGGGCCAATCCGAGCGTAACGCCGGAAGACGCCGCCCAGCAGTTCGCTGCCATCATCGGCACCGAAGAATAAGCTCCTCCCTGCCGGCGCGCCCTTCGGGTGCGCCGGTTCCCTTAGAGGTATTCATGGCCAGGCAACGGAAATTAACCGCGCAGACGGTCGCCAAGCTCGTGCTGGTACCGACCATCCTGCTCTGCGCGATAGGCTTTTATGGCTCGATACTCTGGACCTTTGTGATTTCGTTCACGACGTCGGGCATGCTGCCGCAATATAACTTTGCCGGCTTCGACCAGTATATCAAACTGTTCGGCATGGACCGCTGGCACACGGCCTACACCAATATGTTCGTGTTCGGCTTCCTTTACATTGCCTGTTCACTGGCCTTTGGCACCCTCCTCGCCATAGCGCTCGATCAAGGCATCCGCGCGCAGAACGTCTTCCAGACCATTTTCCTTTATCCGATCGCCCTTAGCTTCATCGTCACCGGCCTTGCCTGGCAGTGGTTCCTCAATCCCACCACGGGCCTGCAGCAATTCGTGCGTGACATGGGCGTGTCCGATTTTACTTTCGACTGGCTGACCCGTCCGGACATGGCCATCTATACGCTGGTGATCGCCGGCGTCTGGCACGCGGCCGGGCTGATGATGGCGATCATGTTTGCCGGCCTGCGCTCGGTCGACGGAGAAATCTGGCGCGCCGCGCGGGTCGAAGGCATTCCCAAGACCACCATGTATCGCCGGGTGATCCTGCCGATGCTCAAGCCCGTAATCGTCACCTGCGTCGTGCTGCTCTCGATGGACGTCATCAAGAGCTATGAGCTGATTGTCGCCATGACCGGCGGCGGACCAGGCTATGCCACCGACGTTCCGGCCAAGTTCGTGGTCGACAATCTTTTCGACCGTGCCAATATCGGCCGCGCCTCGGCGGCTGCAGTGCTGATGCTGCTGTCGGTTCTCGCAATTCTCGGGATCTCGGCCTTGCTCGGCCGTCGCAAGGTGGTTGAAGCATGACCGTGCAAACGCTCGATACAGCAGCCACCGGACACCCCATTGCCGTCCGCCGCCGCAAGCGCAAGACCTCGGCCGAGATCGGCCAGATCGGCATCTATGCCTTTCTGATCATCGCGGCGCTGTTCTTCGCCATCCCGCTCTTCATCATGATCTCCACCTCGCTCAAGACAGCCGAGGAAATCCGCTCCGGCTCGATCTTTGACCTGCCGCAGGCGCTCGATTTCTCAGCTTGGGTGAAGGCCTGGAGCACTGCCTGTATCGGCCGCGAATGCGACGGCATCAGCGGCGGGGTCTGGAATTCGATCAAGATCATGGTCCCATCGACCTTTCTTTCGATCCTGATTGCAGCGATCAACGGCTATGCCCTGTCGCAATGGCGGATCAAATGGAGCGGCGCCATGCTGGCGCTCCTGATGCTGGGCGCCTTCATCCCCTTCCAGGTCATGATCTATCCCCTAGTGCGCATGGCTTCGATGGCCGGCATCTATGGCACCCTGCCGGCGGTGATCATCGTCCACGTGCTCTTCGGTCTGCCGATCCTGACGCTGATCTTCCGCAACTTCTACGTCTCGCTACCCCCCGAGCTGATCAAGGCCGCCCGCGTCGACGGCGCCGGGTTCTTCACTATCTTCTTCCGCATCATCTTGCCGATGAGCCAGAATATCATCGTCGTGGCACTGATCCTGTCGCTGACCGGCGTCTGGAACGACTACCTTCTGAGCCTGATCTTCGCCGGCCGCGAAAACCTGCCGATGACGGTGGAGCTCGCCACCTTGGTCGGCACCAGGATCGGTCTGCCCGAATACAACGTCAACATGGCGGCGACCCTGCTCACGGCACTGCCGCCGCTGCTCCTCTACCTCTTCTCCGGACGCTATTTCGTCCGCGGCATCACCGCTGGCGCGGTGAAAGGATGATCCCATGGCTGGTGTAACCATCGACAAAGTCCGCCGCAGCTACGGCGCTCTGACCGTGCTCAAGGACGTTTCGCTCGACGTGCAGCCGGGCGAGTTCGCCGTGCTGCTTGGACCATCTGGATGCGGCAAATCCACTTTGCTCGCCTCCATCGCCGGCCTGGATGATCTGCAGAGCGGACGCATCCTCTTCGACGGCGAGGACGTCACCGATTACGAACCGGCCGAGCGCAATATCGGCATGGTGTTCCAGTCCTATGCGCTCTATCCCAACATGACCGTGCGGCAGAACATGTCGTTCGGGCTCGAAGTCGCCAAGACGCCCAAGGCCGAGATCGTCGAGCGCGTGCAATGGGCAGCCCAGCTTCTCCAGATCGAGCCACTGCTCGATCGCAAGCCGTCCCAGCTCTCCGGTGGCCAGCGCCAGCGCATCGCCATCGGCCGCGCTCTGGTGCGAAAGGCCGACCTTTTTCTCTTCGACGAGCCGCTGTCCAACCTTGATGCCAAGCTGCGCACCGAGATGCGCGTGGAGATCAAGAACCTCCACCAAAAGCTCGGGGTAACCTTCATCTATGTGACCCATGACCAGGTCGAAGCCATGACGCTGGCCACCCGCATCGCGGTGATGCATGGCGGCGTGATCGAACAATATGCTTCGCCCGATGAGGTCTATAACCGCCCCGCCAGCCTCTTCGTCGCTGACTTCGTCGGCTCCCCGCCAATGAACCTGCTGCCTGCCCGGCTGCAAAAGACTGCCGCCGGCCTCACCGCCACCATCGAGGGCCACACGGTGCCGGTTGACAATTACCCGTTCCTCGCTTCCCCGGCCGATGGGGAAGAGATCGTGCTCGGCATACGTCCGGAGCATGTTCTTATCGACGCGCCAGATGCGGCCTTTGCCATCAGGGCGCCTATTCTGGTTGTCGAACCGCTGGGCGCCGATACGCTGGCCTGGTTCGAGCTTGCCAACAAGCGCATGGCAGCGCGCCTCACCCCGGAAGCAGCGCGCGGGCTGGGCCGCGAGGTGTCGCTGAGCTTTGACCTCCGGCAGATTTCGCTCTTTTCCAAAGCAACAGAACGGCGCCTCTAGGCACGTCGGGGACTACGATGGCTCAACGACTTTTCATTATAGGCGCCGGCGTCATTGCCCGGGCTCATGCCGCAGCGTCGCGCGCGTTAGACGATATCGTGCTCTTTGTGGCCGATCCGAGTGCTGAGGCGTTGGAGGCTTTCACCGCGGTCAATCCCGATGCCACGGCCTTTGCCGATGCCGACGAGATGTTGAGCATGGCGGCCGAGCCCGACGATATTGTCGTGGTTGCAGTGCCGCCGTGGCTGCATGCGCCGATGACTCTCAAGGGCTTTGCTTCGGGCCGCCATGTGCTTTGCGAAAAGCCGTTGGGACGCGATCTTGCCGAACTCGACAGCATGCTCGAGGCCGCGCAGCGCGCCGGCAAGCATCTGGGTGATTGCAGTGTGCGGTTCCTCGGCCAGCCGCAGCTGGAACGGGCGCGGGAGATCCTCCGCTCGGGGCAGCTTGGCAAGATCTACCACGGCACACTGATCAATCGGCGGAGCCGCAGCCGTCCGGGCGTTGAATATCAGCCGAGCAGCAAGTGGTTCCTGCATCGCGAAAAAAGCGGTGGCGGCGCCTTGCTCGATTGGGGCGTCTACGATTTCACCACGCTGTTCGATGTCATCCGCCCCAGCAAAATAGAAATTCTCAATGCCTGGATCGCGGCGCCGTCCACAGCGCTCGACCCGCAGGACGTTCCTTTTGACGTCGAGTCCCATGCCGGCGCCAGCATGCTGGTGACGCTCGAGGATGGTACCGTCTTCAACCTCGCCTATGAGCGTGGCAACGGCCTGCACGGCCAGGAACGCGACATCATGGAGCTCGATGGCGCGACGGCCAGCATAGCGTGGAACTGGGTCGGCTTTCAGCATGACCGGGTGATGAGCCTCACCACCCACACCGATACGGAGGGACGCGCCGTCGCTACCACTGAGCGTTTCGAGCTCGGCACAGCCGACGCCTGGAACAGCATGCCCCTTCATAGCTTCGTCGACCTCGTGCAGGGGCGCCCAAGCTTGGCGCTGAGCCAGCACCGCCTGCGTTTCAACTTCGCCTGTATCGCTGCGCTCTATGAAGTGGCCTCTACTCGCCAGCCAAAGACCATCTCCCTGCGCTAGCCTGCCTGCCGCCCAAACGAACGGACTGTCATGACCCCGCAAATTTTCCCCGATGCCGAAAGCCTTGGCCATCACCTGGCACGGAAGCTTCTGAACGGCATCGCCGACGCACGCGCGGACGGTCGCCGTTTCCTGCTCGGCTGCCCGTCGGGGCGCTCCCCCAAGCCAGTTTATGATCAAATGGCCGCGCTTCTGGCTCAAGCGCCGCAAGACATTTCCAACCTGGTGCTGGTGATGATGGACGAATACCTCGTCACCGCAGCCGATGGCCGCCCCACCAATGCGCCGGCGGATGCGCATTTCTCCTGCCACCGCTTCGCGCGCGCCGATATTGCCGACCAGCTGAACGCCGCTCTCCCCGCTGAGTGGCAGCTGACCGAAGAAAATATCTGGTTCCCCGACCCCGATCGTGCCGATCAATATGATGCCCGCATCGAAGCGGCCGGTGGCGTTGACTATTTCCTCCTCGCTTCGGGCGCTGGAGACGGCCACGTGGCCTTCAACCCGCCCAATAGTCCGGCCGATGGCGGCTCGCGCATCGTGACGCTCGCCGAACAAACGCGACGTGACAATCTCCTGACCTTTCCGCAGTTCCGCGACCTTTCCGAAGTGCCGCTGCAGGGCGTTTCTGTGGGTGTCGGCACCATTGCCAAGGCACGTGCGGCAGGCATGATCCTGCTCGGCGAGGGCAAGCGGGAAGCATTCCGCCGCATCATCGCCGCTTCCGGCTATGACGAAGAGTGGCCGGCAACGGTGATCCATCTCGTCGCCAAACCCGAAATCCTGGCCGATCAGGCCGCTGCCCAATAAGCTGAGGACGCCTCCCATGGTCACCCAGACCCAGCCGATCGCGCTTTATTATTTCCGCACGCCCAACGGCCACAAGGTCTCGATGATGCTCGAGGAACTGGGCGTTCCCTACACCATTCGCGTCATCCATATCGGCAAGGGCGACCAGCTGAAGCCCGAGTTTTTGGCCATCTCCCCCAACAATAAGATCCCGGCCATCGTCGATCCCGAAGGCTCGGATGGCGCGCCGATCTCGATCTTTGAATCCGGGGCGATCCTTCAGTATCTCGGCAGCAAGTTCGGCCAATTCTACCCTGCCGAGCTGCGCGCAAAGACCAAAGTTGACGAGTGGCTCTTCTGGCAGGTCGGCGGCTTCGGCCCGATGCTGGGACAGAACAATCATTTCGTCCATTACGCGCCGGAAAAGGTGCCTTACGCAATCAACCGCTACGTCAATGAGACGCATCGGCTTTACGGCGTGCTGAATCGGCAGCTCGAAGAGCGCGACTATATCGCCGGGGATTACTCGATCGCAGACATCGCCACTATCGGCTGGGCCAACGATCTCGAGCGCCAGACCATGGACCCGGCCGACTTCCCCAACGTCATGCGCTGGCGCGAAGCGGTAAATGCGCGGCCTGCCATCCAGCGCGCCTACGCCATCAACATCGATGAAGCGTCGATCCCCAACCTGGCCGAAGACAAGGATGCCCAGGCAGTGCTGTTCGGACAGCGCGCCAAATGAGCATCCGCGAGCGCATTGCCGTTTCCACCTGGTCGCTGCATCGATACCTTGGCGTCAGCTATCCGCATGATCTGGTGACACTGGCCGTGCCCGAGGGCGAGCCAACCTGGGGCGAAGGCGAGGATTCGCTGCTCGGCGTTCCCTCGGCACTGCGGCGTCACCTCGACATCGGACTGGTCGATATCTGTTCGTTCCATCTGCGCAGCCTCGACCCCATCTACCTCGATGAGCTGAGAGCCTCTCTGGCCACCTCCGACGTCGCCTTGCAGATGTTGCAGATCGATGCCGGCGACATCACCGACCCAGTCAATGGCCAGCGCGATCTCGACTGGACAAGCCACTGGCTCGAAATCGCTGAACGGCTTGGCGCAAAATTTGCCCGCGTCATCGCCGGCCGCCAGCCAGCAAGCCCTGAAGCATTGGAGCGTTCCGCGCAGCACCTGCGAACCCTGGCGCAGCGCAACAGCGGCTCCGCGGTCCGCATCCTCGTTGAGAACTGGTTCGATCTGCTTGATCGTCCTGGGGATGTCCACACGCTGTTCGGCAAGCTCGACGGTGCGGTGGGGCTCAATGTCGACACGGGCAACTGGCGGGGGGAGCGCAAATACGCCGATCTCGCCGGCATTTTCCCCCCCGCCGAACTCTGCTACCTCAACCCGGTTTTTGCCGATGGCAAACTCGACCAGCACGATCTCGAGCGGGTGCTGACCATCGCCGATGACGCTGGCTACCAGGGCAACTTCACCCTGATCTACGACGCCGATCACCCGTCCGACGAATGGACGGGCCTGCGCATGGAGATCAGGGCGCTGGAAGATCATTACGGTCACTGACGCATGAATGATTTTTCGATCGCCGACCTCTGGATCTACCCGGTCAAGTCCCTGGGCGGCATGAAGGTGAGCCAGGTGACAATCACCGAGGGCGGCTCCTTTGCCGGCGACCGGGAGTGGCTGGTGGTTGATCTTGACGGCAAGATGCTGTGGCAGGGCGACCTGCCGCGCATGACGCTGCTGAGCGCCACACTTGAGAGCGGCCACCTGACCTTACGTCAGCCGGACGGTGACAGCATTACCATCGACCGCGAGTACCCGGGCACTCCGATGGCGATCACGCAATATGGCTATGAGTTCGATTCCGTCGATGCCGGCACCGATGCGGCGGCGTGGCTTTCCGCCTTCTTGAACCACTCCTGCCGTTTGGTGCGCATCGGCGGACTGGCGCATCGCTGGGGCGGGCTCAACCCCGTACACACGGTTTCGCTGCGCTCTCTTGAGGTACTGAACAAGCGCATGGCTGAGCTTGCCCATGCCCCAATCGAAGTCGAGCGTCTTCGACCAAATGTTGTGCTGGGCGGCTACCACGAAGCCTTTGCTGAAGAACGCTGCTCCGCGCTCACATTTACCGATGCCGCTATTCACATGGTCGAGCCCTGTATTCGCTGCGAACTGCCCAACATCAGCCGCCTCGACGCGACACGTCAGCGTCAGCCGCTAAAACTGATCGGCACGATGAGCAAGGAGCGCCAAACCAGCAAGCCGGCCAGCTTCGGCATGTATGGCCGCGCACAAGGAAGTGCTCTCACGCGAGGCGACATAGCCAGGGATGCCATACTGGCGACGACATGACCGTCTGCCCCCCCTTGCCCCTCTGTTTTTGCGCACCATCCGGTATCTCAAAGGCTTTATCGCCACCTCAGGAAGCCAATATAGGCCTCAGCTTATGCGGGTGAGCGGGTCCGCACAGAATTGGGAACGGCTCTTACCAGTTCTTTCGCGCCATCCTGAGCATTCCGTCAGACCTTCGTAATTGACTCTGCCTTACCGTCTCAGGTGTTTTTCACGGGGTGGTCAGGGAGGCCTTGATGGAAACAGAAACAAAGCAACGTCCGATCAGTCTGGCCTTCGTGGACGATCACCCTGCTGTTCTCCACGGCATGACATCGATCTTTTCCGACGAGACTGATTTCGAGGTTATCGGGGTGGGTGCGACCGCCGATGAAGCGACAGCGCTGGCGATGCAATATCGGCCGGATGTCATATTCATCGATCTTAGCATGCCAGGGGACGTGGTCCAGGCGATCAGGGAGATCACCACCAAGGCCGCGCCCACCAAGGTTGTGGTGCTGACCGCTTATTCGAGCGTGCAATCGGCGATCAAGGTGCTCGATGCGGGGGCGATGGGCTTCGTGCTCAAGGGGAACAGCTTCGATGATCTCTTCGAAGCCGTGCAATCTGTGCTGCGGGGCGAGCTCTATGTCACGCGGAAGTATTTTGGCGAGGTCATGGCGCTGTTACGCGACAAGTCGCGCGGGCCAGTAAGCGAAATCCGGCTCAATGTGCGCGAGCAGCAGATCATCAAGCATCTGCTTGAGGCCAAGACCAATAAGGAGATTGCGTTGGCCCTGTCCGTAGGCGAGCAGACTATCAAGAATTACATGTCTTCGCTGATGATCAAGCTCAATGCGCGCAACCGGGTCGAGGTCGTCATCGCGGCTCGAAAGCTCAAGGATTTCAACTAAGGCCAGTTGGGGGTTTCGACACCGGCCAAGGGAATGGTGGCGCGGATGAGCGTGCCTCCGCCGGGGGGCGCGGTAATTTCGAGGGCGCCACCGACAGCGTTGATCCGATTGGTCATGCCAAGGAGGCCAAGGCCCCGGCGATCTTCGCTCTCGACCCTGACCTGTCCCATGCCCGGTCCACTATCCGAGATTTCGAGGACGATTTCAGCGCCGTCCGCCGCGGCGGTGACCTTTTGTCCCCTGCCCCCGGCATAGCGGGCCGAATTGTTTAGCGCTTCCTGCACAACCCGATAGATGCAGGTCTTGATAAGATGCGAGGCGTGCGGAGGCACGCTGGCCGGCCAGTACTGTACGGCCAGACCGGTGAGTGCCTCGTGGCGGGAGACTGCCAGGGCGATCGTGCCGTCGATGGTCAGATCGGCCAATTCGGGCAGAACCAGATCGGCGGAGATGCCACGAAGTTCTTCGAGCGCCTGGCTCGCCAGACCAATCAGACCATCGAGGCTGTTGCGAAGCCTGGTTTCGATCAGTGCCGGGTCTTTCCAGGCATCTTGCTGACCCTTGCTTTTGCTCGAAAGCAAATGGGTGAGCTTGAAGTTGAGGACGCTCAAGACCTGTATGGGGCCATCATGCAGGTCGGCGCCAACGCGACCGAGGAGCTGTTCATTGACTTCGGCCGCGCGGAGGCGGGTTTCGTCGGAGTCGATACGCAATTGCTCGTTCTGGCGCGCCGAGTCTGCTGAAAGGCGCGCCGCCGCCTGCAGAGCGGTTTGCTGGCGAACGATGGTGCGGCTGCCGCGAAGCACCACGGCGTAAAGGGTCACGATCATCGCAAGGCCGACGATACCGACCTCCATCCAGGAGCGCGCATAGGACTCGGCGACGGCGGATTGCAGGATCGAGGCTTCCTGGTGGAACTCGCCAACGGCAGTGACCGAGCTGAAGCCATCAGCGTAGAGCGGCACGTAGATTTCGATGAACGGCGTGCGCAGGTCCGGGTGGTTATATCCCTCTTCGAAATTGACGACGATTTCACCCGCCGCTGCCCGGGCGATACGGCCGGGGCCAACTTCTTCGGGGATCAGCACTTCGTTTGAGAGATAGACGATGTCGCCTTGCGGGTTCCAGAGCTTGATCGACCACAGGCCGGCATCGGACAGGGTTTGGGCATAGAGTTGATCGAGTTCGTCTTTCTGTTCCGGCGTGATCGTACCGGTCGCAGCAATGGCCGAGACATAGGGAGAAAAAACGCTCTTCATCAGGATGGCGCTTGCAAAAGCCGAACTGCGCAGCATGCCGTTGCGTGTGTTGTCTGCCACCCAGAGGCCGAGCACGGTCATGGCGGCAATGGTGACGATGGCGCCCACGATAGTGAACTGCAGGGCAAGGCTCATCCGGCGTGGATCAGTCAGACGTCCAACGGACCTTAGTACTGTTAATGCTCGGCTCAAAGTACTCACCTCCGCCGGACCCAAAGTACCGAATAATCGAAGTACCTTCCGATATATCAAACCACCCTTTTCTTCGACTTAGTAGGCGGCATGTCTCGGATGGCCGAATTTGTTTTCGGCGTGCCCGTTAACAACAGCCAGGGGGAAAAGGTAAATGGTCAATCTGGTCAAGCACGATCTGGAATTCATTCTCAAGCAAATCAAGATTGCCGAGGCACATGCTGGTGGCGAGGATTTGGCCAAGCTCGTGGCCGAGGCTGGCGGGGTTGACCCGAATGCCGCGCCGGGCGCAGCATTGCAGCCTCATCTTCTCCCCTATGGTCTTCGCACGGTAGATGGCAGCTACAACAACCTCATCGACGGCCGTGAGGAATGGGGCGCCGCAGCGCAGCCCTTCGTGCCGCTGGTCGAACCGAACCACATCAACGAGGGCGATGACGCGTTGATGTTCGGCACCCCGAATAATCCGGTTTGGCTGACCAACAACAATTATGCTTCCAATCCCGGCACGCCGTCAGGCAGCCCCATGTTGCCCAACGGCACCGTGGTCGACGCCGATCCGCGCCTGATTTCCAATCTCATCGTCGACCAGACCAGCAACAACCCGGCTGCGGTCGAAGTCTATAATGCCATGGTCCTTGAGGGTAAGGCCACAGCGACGCCGATGCTGACGCCTCAGGGCACCCCGGTGCTCCACACCGCTGATGTCCTAGGGTTCAATGGCGAAGTGCTGGTCACCGCCGGCAGCCCGGTGATGAGCTACACATTCGAGAACATTTCGCCCGATATCGGCGACTCGGCGCCCTACAACTCGATGTTCACGCTGTTTGGCCAGTTCTTCGACCACGGTCTCGACTTGGTGCAGAAGGGCGGCAACGGCACGGTTTACATCCCTCTGTCCCCCGATGACCCGCTTTATGTGGAAGGCAGCCATTCAAACTTCATGGTGCTGACGCGCGTTTCGACCAACGCCACCAATGTGACGACGCCCTGGGTCGACCAGAACCAGACTTATACGTCGCACGCTTCGCACCAGACCTTCCTGCGTGAATACACACTTCATGAGGGCAAGCCGGTAGCGACCGGGCACCTGCTGGAAGGCAAGAATGGCGGGCTCGCCACTTGGGCTGATGTCAAGGAACAGGCGCTGATGCTGGGCATCCAGCTCACCGACGCCGATGTCGGCAAGGTGCCGCTGTTGCGCACCGACGCCTATGGCAACTTCATTCCAAACAGCCAGGGCTATGCCCAGCTGATCGTCGGCATAGGTGCCGACAACACTCCAAACACCGCCGATGACATCGTGGTTTCCGGTACGCCAACGGCACCGGTCAATCCCACCACTGCCGGCGCAATCCGCACCCCCAATGCCTTCCTCGATGATATCGCCCATGCGGCCGTGCCGGTTGTAGCAGGAGGCGTCCTGCAGGCAGACGGCGACAACGGCGTCGGTTATTTCAACGCCGACGGCACTGCGGGCGGCATCAATTCCCGTGGCCAGCAGACCCACTATGACAATGAAATGCTCGACGCCCACTACATTACGGGCGACGGCCGCGGCAACGAGAACATTGGCCTCACCGCCATTCACCATGTGTTCCACTCCGAGCACAACAGCATTGTCGAGCAGACCAAGGAAGTCGTGCTGGAAAGCGGCGACCTTGCCTTCATCAACCAATGGTTGCTGAAGCCCATCGCCTCGCTAGCCGAGATCGACACTGCGGCAGAAATCGACGCGCTGGTCTGGGATGGCGAGCGCCTGTTCCAGGTGGGCCGTTTCACCAACGAAATGGAATACCAGCACCTGGTCTTCGAAGAATTCGGCCGCAAGATGCAGCCGGACATCGACGCCTTCCTGTTCGAGCCTTCAGCCGACATCAATCCGGCAATCTTCGCCGAATTCGCCCATGCGGTTTATCGCTTCGGCCATTCGATGCTGAACGAAAGCATCGATCGTATCGACATCAACGGCAATAGCTTCGACATCACGCTCTTTGAAGGGTTCCTCAACCCGCTTGCCATGGTCGGCAGCAGCGGAAGCAGCGTGCTTGATCACGATGTGGCCTCCGGCGCCATTATCCGCGGGATGTCGCGCCAGGCCGGCAACGAAATTGACGAATTCGTCACCAATGTGCTGCGCAACCAACTGGTCGGCATCCCGCTCGATCTGGCGGCAATCAATATCGCCCGAGGCCGCGATGTCGGGCTTCCGACGCTTAACGAAGCGCGCGCGCAATTTTATGCCATGGCGGGCAATGACAGCCAGCTAAAGCCCTATACGAGCTGGGTCGATTTCGCGCTCAACATCAACAACCCGGCCTCGATCGTCAATTTCATCGCGGCCTATGGCACGCATGAAAGCATTACCTCGGCCACCACTCTGGACGCCAAGCGCGCCGCCGCAGCAGCTCTGGTCCTCGGCGTCGGCACGGTGCCGCCCGATCGTCTGGACTTCCTCAAATCCACTGGCACCTGGGCCAACAAGGAAACCGGCCTCGGCAATATCGATCTCTGGATCGGCGGGCTTGCCGAAAAGAAGATGGATTTTGGCGGTATGCTGGGCTCCACCTTCAGCTTTGTCTTCGAACTGCAGATGGAAAATCTGCAGGAAGCCGATCGCTTCTATTACTTGTCGCGCGTCCAGGGCCTCAACCTGCTCAATGAACTCGAGAACAATTCGCTCTCCGAGATCATCATGCGCAATACCAACCTGGGCGATGAACACTCATCTGCCTTGCCGGGCGACATCTTCTCGACGCCGGACTTCACCCTTGAAGTCGACAAGTCCCGCCAGATCGGCGCGGATCCAACCCATAGCGATCCGATCCTCAACGCCCTGACGCCATTGGTCGTGCGTCTCGACACCGATGGCGACGGCGACACCGACATCCTCGTCTACCATGGCGGCGACCACGTCGTAATGGGCGGAACCGAGGAAGACGATATCATCACCGCCGGCGAAGGCGATGACACCATCTGGGGCCGGGGCGGCAACGATACGCTCGAGGGCGGCTATGGCGTCGACAAGATCTTCGGCGGCAAAGGCGACGACATCATCACCAATGCCGGCACCGACATCGGCGCTGCCGACTTCCTCCACGGCAATGAAGGCAATGACGTCATTCACGGCGGCAGCGGTCTTGGCCTGATCTTCGGCAATGAGGGCCAGGACTTCATCATCGGCGGCCCGGACGGCAAGCACATCCTGGGCGGTCTCGATAACGACTTCATCGCCGGCGGTGACGGCGGCGATTTCCTGATGGGCAATGAAGGGCACGACTGGATCGAAGGCGGCGGGCGGTTCGATACCCTTGCCGGCGACAATTCCGACCTCTTCTTCAACTCGACCATCATTGGTCACGACGTTCTCAACGGCAATGGCAGCGACACCGACTACGACGCTGAGTCCGGCGACGACATCATGTTCCAGAACGAGGGCATCCAGCGCTCCAATGGCATGGCCGGGTTTGACTGGGCAATCCACAAGGGCGACACCGTCGCCGCCAATTCCGACCTCGGCATCCCGATCTTTGATACGCAGGAAGCCTTCATCCTGCGCGATCGCTTCGACCTCGTCGAAGGCCTTTCCGGCTGGGACAAGAACGACGTCCTGACCGGCCGCAACAATGCGACCAATGCCCGGGCCGAGCTGCAGAACACCGCAGCCATCCCAGGACCCGACAGCCCGATCGACTCCTTCTCCAACGCCCTGCTGCAGAAGAACGTCGCGCTAATCGATGGTCTGGCATCCCTGGTGGCACATCTGACGCGTATCCCGGTTGTCGACGCTAACGGCCAGCCGGTGCTGGATGCCAACGGGGTGCAGGAGCAGATCGTCCTCGACACCGCAGATGCTTCCGACATTTTGCTCGGCGGCGGCGGCAGCGACATCATCAAGGGTCTGGCCGGCAACGACATCATCGATGGCGACCGCTGGCTCAATGTCCGCATCCAGTTCACCATCAACAACGTCGCCTATACCGCTGACGGCATGACCACCAAGGTCTACCTGAGCTCCGATCTCGTGAACGGCAAACTGGTCGATGGCGCCCTGGCGCAGTTCGGCGGCCGCACGCTCGACGCGCTGATGTTCACCCGCACGGTCAATCCCGGGCAGCTGTCGATCGTCCGCGAGATCGTGGATGGGGATGTGGGAAATACAGCCGAGGACATCGCCGTCTTCTCCGACGTCTTTGCCAACTACACCATCACCCGCAACGCAGATGGCAGCATCACTGTCGACCATACCGGCTTTGACGAAGACGCGGTCAACCCCGACGATGAAGAAACCGCACCGCGGCCCGTCTCTGACGGCACCGACCGGCTCTTCAACATCGAAGTGCTGCGCTTTGCCGACCAGGATGTGCGGTTCACACCGCCAGAGCTTTTCCTAAACGGGCCGACCACGGCCAACTATGCTGATAATTTCGACAATCGGGGTTGGGGCAACAGCACTGGCAACGTTAATTGGGGTCCCGACTGGGTCGAGACCGGTGACAACGGCGGTGGCATTGCTGCTGGCCAGATCCGGATCGATGAAAGCCAACTCCTCATCTTCAGCACCAATGTGCTGCGGTTCCACGGCGGCAGCTCCAGCGATGGCGCGACAATCACTCGCGATCTGAACCTGTCGGGCCGCCAGAGCGCGACCATCACTTACTCAGCAAATCCCGATAGCATGGAAGCGGGCGAAAACGTCCGCGTCGAATTTGCCGCCGACGGCGTCAACTTCGTTCTGCTGAACGAGATCACCGGCAACGGGGCGGAAACGGACTACAGTCATACGGCCAATGGACCATTCTCAGCGGCTGCCAAGATCCGCTTTGTGGCCAGCGCCATGAACGATGCCAACGACATCGTTTCGATAGACAACCTCTCGATCAGCTATCAGACGGCGCCCGCCACGGTGAATTACGAAACGACCTTCACCGAGGACGGCAACGAACAGGCCATCGCCCGCTCGCCGGTGATCGTCGAGGACAGCAACCGCATCGTCTCGGCCCGCGTGGTCCTGACCAATGCCCAAGCCAGTGACGTGCTCAGCGCGCCGACCAACCTGCCCGGCAATATTACTCGGGTCATCGACACCACTGTGCCGGGGATCATCACCATGATCCTGACCACGACCACTGTGGGCGGCGAAACCCTTGCGACCTTCCAGTCGGCTATTGCCCAGATCGAGTTCGAGAACACGTCGCAGAATCCGAGCACGATCGACCGCATTATCCACGTCACCGTTAGCGATGGGGTCAGCGACTCCAATATTGCGGTGACCACCATGAATGTCGTGGCCGTCAACGACCCGACCAATGCGCAGAACGATACGGTGATCACCAACATCGCTCGTGGTAATGCGATCGTCATTCCGGAATGGGCGCTGCTCGCCAACGACATCGATCCGGACAGCGCAATCAGCTTCACCTCGGTGGGCGGCGCCAATGGATTGACCGGCCTTTCGCGATCGAATGGCTCGGTCAGCGTGACCGATCCGACAACCGGCAATTCCGGCGGCACGTTCAACTACGTCGCCACGGGCAGCACCAACGATACAGCACAGGTCTCGATCTCTAACGACACCACCGGCAATGTCGATGGGAATAACAATAACAACATTCTGATTGGTGATGCTGCGTCGAGCACCTTCGATGCAGGTGGCGGCAACGACATTGTCTTCGCCGGCGCCGGCAACGACACCATCGTCTGGAATGTCGGAGACGGTCGCGACTATGTCGATGGCGGCACAAATGGTGCAGTAGGCGACACGTTCCGGGTCAATGGCAGCAACTTCGCCGAGACCTTCGTGGTCTATGCCCGCGCTGCAGCCGATGCAGCAGGCATCGCCGGCCTCAAGCCGGGAACGCAGATCGTCGTTGTTCGCGATGGCCAGGTCATCGCCGAACTGACCGGCATCGAAGAGCTGATCATCGACACCAATGGCGGCAACGACCAGGTTACGGTGATCGGCAATCTCGCGCCGACCGACCTGTCGGAGGAAACCATCACCGTCAACGGCTCGACCGGCAACGACACGGTGGACATTACCGCGCTTGCCTCGGCCCATCGCATCCTCTTCCGCACCAATGGCGGCAACGACACCATCGTGGGAACGCTGCGTCCGCAGGATGTGGTCGAATTGCCTGCAGGGATGACCTCGGCCGACTACGACATCGAGATCGATGAAAACGGCGTCACCACCATGACCAGCGGCGAGCACACGATCTGCTTCGTCGCTCCAGAAGGGCTGCCGCAGTTCTCCGATCATCATGATGACGAACACGAGGACGAAGAGCACGACGAAGACGACAACGGCCACGACGGCGAGGACGACGACTGCTCGACGGATGATGATGACGAGGAGCCCCAGGCTCCGGCCAATCCGGGCTCGTCCCATGCAATCATGGGGACCAGTCTCGACGATCTTCTGACTGGCACGTCCGGTGCGGACCTGATCTTCGGGCTTGCCGGCAACGATTATATCCTGGCAGGAGCCGCGGCCGACATCATCCGGGCCGAGGCGGGCAATGACTTCGTCCATGGCGAAGAGGGCCGCGACATCATCTTCGGTGGTGATGGCGACGACGACCTCTTCGGCGGCGATGGTGCCGACATGATCTATGGAGATGCGGGCAACGACCGGCTCTTCGGCGAAAATGGCGATGACCTGCTGACCGGCGGACTGGGCAACGACACCATCTTTGGTGGCGAAGGCAACGACCTCATGGTCGCCGGGATCGATGACGGTAACGACACCTATGATGGTGGCAGCGGCATCGACACCCTGGACTATGGCTCCTTGACCGCGGACCTTTCGGTCAATCTCGGCACCGGCGTCAACGGCCGCGGCAGCGTCACGGGCACCCAGTCGGGCACGGACACGCTCTATGGCATCGAGAACATCACCACCGGCTCGGGTGATGACCGGATCGTCGCCAGCAACGTCGTCAATGTCATCGACGGCGGGGACGGCAACGACACCTTCGTCTTCGGTTCGGCCACCGCTGCACATGGCGATACGATCATCGGCTTCGAGACCGGCGACAAGATCGACCTGTCGGGGATCGACGCCAATGCCGGCCTTGCCGGCCAGCAGAGCTTCACCCTGGTCACAGGCCAGTCGGCGACAGCTCCGGGACAGATCGTGGTGGCGCACGAGGTGCGCGAGGACGGCGAATATACCGTCATCTCGGGCAACACGGCCGGCGACGATGCTGCCGAGTTCCGGATCAGCCTCTCGGGCAATCACACGCTGACCAACAGCGACTTCAACCTCTAGCACGACGGCGCCCGGCCGGCATCCAGCCGGCCGGGCATCAAGTTTTACCCTGGGGGGCATCATGTCTTTAGCGAAAAATCTTGCCGAGCATCGCGGTGATGCCCTGCTCAAGCGCGAATTCAAGGGGATTGGCGTTTACCTCTTCTGGGTCTCGGGCATCATCAACGTGCTGGCGCTGACCGGCTCGTTCTACATGCTGCAGATCTACGACCGGGCGCTGACCAGTGGCTCCATTCCGACCCTGGCGGCGCTGTCCGTCCTGGCGGTCGGGCTTTACCTGTTCCAGGGCGCCTTCGACGTCGTGCGCAGCCAGCTCCTGGTGCGCATCGGGGCACGGCTGGACCGCATGCTGGCGCCGATCGCCCATCGGGTGAGCGTCGACATGCCTCGCTTCGGCTTTTCAACGCCGGAAGCGCTGGAACGCGGCCGGGACGTCGATACGCTGCGCACCTTCATGGGCAGCCAAGGCCCGGTGGCTTTGTTCGACCTCCCATGGGTGCCGCTCTACATTCTCTTCGTTTATTTCCTTCATCCGATGCTGGGGGCAATGACCCTGGGCGGCGCGGTCGTGCTGACGCTCCTCACGGTCTGGACCGAACTCAAGTCGCGCAAACTGGCGAGTGCAGCGCAGCAGGCCGGGGTGGCCCGCAATGCTATCGCCGACTCCAATGCCCGCAATGCAGATATCCTCAAGGCAATGGGCTTTGCCGGCCGTGCCGTTGCGCGGTTCAATACCGCCAACCAGGAGCACCTCAAGCTCCAGACCCAGGCCAGCGACGTGGTCGGCACCTTCAGCGCTTTCTCTCGCGTCCTACGCATGATCCTCCAGTCGGCGCTTCTGGGGCTCGGCGCTTATTTGACCATCCAGGGGCAGATGTCGGCCGGTGCGATCATCGCCGTCTCAGTTGCCTCATCCCGCGCGCTGGCGCCCATCGACATGGCCATCGGCAACTGGAAGGGCGTCGTTGCGGCGCGCCAGGCCTTCAAGCGCCTGCGCGAAACCATGGTCGCGCTTGGCGGCATGACCAAGCCGCTCGACCTGCCGGCGCCAAGCAAATCGCTTAAGGTGGAAAAGGTCACCGTCTCGGCGCCCGCTACGGGCCAGGTCCTGCTCTCGGAAGTCGGTTTCGAGCTTCATGCCGGTCAGGCGCTGGGCGTCATCGGCCCGAGCGGCGGTGGCAAGACAACGCTGATCCGCGCCCTGACCGGCATCTGGCCGGTGCTGCGCGGCGGCGTGCGGCTTGACGATGCCGAACTCAGCCAATGGGACGAAGACACGATCGGCCGCCATATCGGTTTCCTGCCGCAGGAAGTCTCGCTGCTCGATGGGACCATCATCGAAAACATCAGTCGGCTCGAGCCGCAGCGCGATGGCAGGGCGATCGTCGCCGCCGCCCAGGCTGCCGGCGTGCATGAAATGATCGTGCGCCTGCCGGAAGGCTACGATACCCAGCTCGGCCCCATGGGCACGGCGCTTTCAGCCGGCCAGCGGCAGCGCATCGGCCTGGCGCGCGCCCTTTATCGCGACCCGTTCATCGTCGTTCTCGACGAGCCCAACGCCTTCCTCGATGCCGAGGGCGAACTGGCACTCAATCGCGCCATTGCTCAGATCCGCAAGCGCGGCGGTATTGCCATTATCGTGGCTCATCGTCCCAGCGTCCTCGCCGAAGTGGACATGGTGGCCGTGATCCAGAACGGCAGGCTCACGAGCTTTGGTCCCAAGGAAAAGATCATTGCGCAGCAGAACAAGACCATGGCTGCCGACAACGAAGCCCGCCCCAATCGGCTAAAACCCATCCTTGCAGAGCAATCGGCATGATCATCCAGGCCAAGAGCAGCCGTCAGCAGGAGCCAACCCAGCTCGACGGACGAAAACGTTATGAGTTCATGACGCCGGAGCGGCTGTCACGGCTGCCGCTCTACGTCGCCGGGATCGTTGTGCTGGTCGCGGCTTACTTGAAGAGCGCAGTCGAAAACAAGGTACTGGCGCTAGCGCCAACGCCGGCGCCCGACGAGGCGCCCGAGGCGCTGCAGCGCCCCGTCAACTGGTGCCTGCCCGGCGACGAACTGCTCAGTGCCTCGTTGGAAGAGCCGGGAGTCGATCCCACCATAACCGGCAGCACGGGCGACGGCGCCGGTCCGCGCAGCCAGGTCGGGATTGGCCCCGCTTGGCCCGGTCCCTTTATTCCTTTGCCTGCGCCAACGATCAGCTTCACCAAGCCGTTCGAACCGTTCAACGCTTCGATCCAGGCCTTTTTCCCTGCCGCCTTCGAGCTTTCTTTTTCCAATGACAATCCCGGTGCCTTCCCGGCTGGCGGCACCAGCGTGCGCCCCCAAGTCGACCGCCCGGATGAAGACGGCCACACCAGCCCAAGCCGCAGCGACTACCCGGACGAGGACGGGGACGTGGAAGAAGAAGAGGAAGAGGAAACCGACGTTGGCAATCGGCCGCCGATGGTCTCGGCCCCGGTACGGCTCAATGACGTCTTCGCGGGCCAGGTCGTGCTGATCGGGCTCAGCAGCCTCCTCTTTGGCGCACACGACCCCGATGGCGACCCGCTTACCATTCTCAACATGACTGCATCCGGAGTGGGCGTGGTGCGCAGCACCAATGGCTGGACCGTTTCCACCGAGCACGGCTCGCTGGGCGAAGTCGAGCTGACTTACCAGATCAGCGATGGCGAGGCGGCCGTATGGCAGACCGCTGTCTTCAACATCATCCGCAATGGGGAAACGCTGACACCCGGCGATGATCTTCATGCCGGCACGCCCTACGATGACGATATCGATGGCCTCGGTGGCGACGACATCATCGACGCCCTGGCCGGCAATGACATGGTCTCCGGCGGAGATGGGGACGATCACATCAATGGGGGTGACGGCGACGATCACCTCTTCGGCGGCAATGGCAACGATGTGATCTTCGGCGGACGCGGTGACGACGTCATCCTGGGTGGCAATGGCAACGATCGGCTGCTCGGCGGCGATGGGGATGACATGATCGACGGCCAGGCAGGCGATGATTTTCTCTACGGTGAGGCCGGCGACGATCTTCTCACGGGCGGCGATGGCTGCGACCTGCTCGATGGGGGCACAGGCAATGACTTATTGCTGGGCGAGGCGGGCGATGACCGGCTCGAGGGCGGGACGGGCAACGATGCGCTCTTCGGCGGCGCAGGAAATGACATCCTGATCGCCGGAAGCGGCAATGACGTGCTTGATGGGGGCGAGGGGTGCGATCTGCTCGAGGGCGGAGACGGCGACGATCAACTCACGGGCGGTGCGAGCGACGACCGGGTCAAGGCCGGCGCTGGCAATGACCGTATCCTGGGCGATGCCGGCGATGACCAGATCGATGGCGGCGCGGGCGACGACATTCTCGACTACGCGGCGGCCGGACAAAGCGTCATCTTCGACCTCAGTGCCGGCAGGACCTACAGCTGCGAGTTCGGCACCGATACCTTTTCCGGCATCGAGCAGGCGATCGGCGGCGACGGAGACGACATCTTCATCCTCGGCGCCACGGCAACCGTGACCATGGGCGGCCGCGGGCGGGACACGTTCATCTTCGAAGTCGCCGGCGACGATCCGACGATCAGCGAAGATGTCATGCATGACATTCTCGATTTCGTGGTCGGCGACCGCATTCGCGTGCTGGATTACGAAATCGATCGCAGCGCCCGCGAGGCGGAAAAAGACCTCTTCAGGTCCGTCTACCAGGACGACGACGATGACGCCTGGCTACGCTCGGACCTGCCGATCATCGTCCGGCACGAGCGAACCGACGGCGTCGACCAGACGGTCATCATGGCCGATGTGGACCGAGACGACGTCTACGAAATCACCATCAACGTGCATGGCATTCACCTGCCGATCAACCCTGAGGCGGGCATTGCCTGACCCGACTGCCGCGTGGAGTAAGAGATGACGACGATCGATAGTTTTGCCCCCTATGGCGCAACCGCGCCGAGCTTCAAGGCCCCCAAAGGCCAGAGCGATCCTTTTGCGATGCGCGGCCGGGTTGCCTGGGGCGTGCTGTTCGGGGTGTTGCTTTTGGGCGGGGTCGGCGGCTGGGCCGTGACGGCAAAGCTATCCGGGGCTGTCATCGGCGTAGGAACGGTGCTGGTCGATCAGGATCTCAAGGTCGTCCAGCATATCGATGGCGGCGTCCTCCGCCAGATCGCCGTCAAGGAAGGCGACACGGTTACGCAAGGTCAGGTCCTGCTGCGTCTCGACGACGTGCAGATTGGCGCCGAGCGGTCGATCGTCATGGGACAGCTTCTCGAGCTGACAGCCCGCCAGGTCCGGCTTCTGGCCGAACGCGACGGCGCCGACGGTCTGGATTTTCCGTCGCAGTTCCTGGACCAGCACCCCGACGCTTCCATGATCGCCAGCGGCGAAGAACAGCTCTTTGCCGGCAATCTGCGCAACCTTCAGTCTCAAAAAGACCAGCTTCAGCTCCAGATCGGCCAGCTGGGGCAGGAAATCACCGGCTTGCAGTTTCAACGAACCGCAGTGCTTGCCGAACTTGATCTCGCACTGGACGAGCGCGATCGCATGCGTTCGCTGGCCGAAAGCCGCTTGATCGAAACATCGCGCGTCAGTGACGTGGAGCGCGAGGTCGCCCGCATGCAGGGCCAGCAGGGCGAAATCGACGCCAACCTGGCACGCGCCGAATCTCGCATCAGCGAAATCGAACTGCAGATCTTGGCTCTCGATGGGACCGTGCGCACCGAGGCGCAGCGAGAGTTGCGAGTGATCGAGGCGCAGATTGCCGAGCTGACCGAACGGCTGGCGGCAGTCGAGGAACGTTTTGCCCGCACTGAAATTCGCGCGCCGGTGAGCGGCACGATCAATGAGCTCAACGTCACGACCATCGGCGGGGTGATCTCGCCGGCCGAGCGCCTGATGACTATCGTTCCGGCCGATGCCGACCTTTCCATAGAGTTCCGGATAGCCACCAATGACATCGACCAGATTTCGGTCGGCCAGGACGCCAAACTACGCTTCAGCGCCTTCAATCAGCGCGTCACACCGGAAGTGGATGGCGTCATCACCCTCGTATCCGCTGCGGCCCAGCACAACCCGCAGACCGGCGAAAGTTATTATCTCGCACAGGTGGAGACGACAGGGCAGACCCAGAGCCTGGGCGCGCGCGGCCTCGTGCCCGGCATGCCCGTCGAGGTCTTCGTGCAAACCGAGGAACAAGTGGCACTGGCCTATTTCATGAAGCCCTTCACCGACCAAGTAACGCGAGCCTTCCGGGAGGAGTAGAGGCGGAAAAATCGAGCACATCTGACGCTTGACCCAATGAACGCCAGGAACATCGATATTTTCGCCACGGGCGCAATGGCGGCTCTCCGCCGCTTTGCCACCTACACCGCACCGACAGCTGCCGGCCCTCTACCTTTGCCTTTTTCGCAACGGCTCGCCGCATGGCAGGGAGGCACGCAAGGCGCTTAGCCAATACCACCTGCTAAGCGGCTGAATTTGCGTGTGATGTGGAAAGCTGGCGGAGAGAGAGGGATTCGAACCCCCGATGGAGTTGCCCCCATGCCGCATTTCGAGTGCGGTGCATTCAACCGCTCTGCCATCTCTCCGCGAGATCGAGGGCGCCCGGAGGCGCTGCTGGTCGATACGGGGCGGCTTATCGCATAAGGGTGGAACGGCTGCAACTGTCTTGTCTCACGTTTTCGTTTTGGGGGCACCAAACCCTGCCTCGTACGTTTGGGCCGCGGGAACATCCATAAAACAGGGAGAAGACAATGGTTTCGCGTCGAATGGTGGTGGCTGGAATGGCGGCTTTGCCTGTCTTGGGAATGGTGCGCGTTTCGGCGCAGGAAACCGATACTGTCACGACCAGCGAGGGTGACCTCGTGATCCATCCCGTGGATCACGCCAGCCTGGTCCTGACCTGGGGCGACCAGGCCATTTATGTGGACCCTGTGGGCGGCGCCGCGCTTTATGAAGGCCTGCCCGCCGCAACGGCTATCCTCATCACCCATGGTCATGGCGACCATTTTGATGTCCCCACGCTTGAGGCCATCGCCGGCGACGCGGTGCTGGTGACCAACCAGGACGTCTTCGACCAACTGCCCGAAGCCCTCAAGGCAAATGCGACGGCCATGGCGAATGGCGACGAGGGCACCGTCGTGAATCTTCCGATCCGCGCCATTGCCGCACATAACACCACGGCTGACCGCATGCAGTATCATCCGGTGGGCGTCGGCAACGGTTATGTCCTCACCTTCGGCGACCAGCAGGTCTATATTGCCGGCGACACCGAGCTGACCGATGACATGCTGGCGTTGACCGATATCGACATCGCCTTCCTGCCCATGAACCTGCCCTATACGATGACGCCGGAACAGGCGGCCGAGGCGATCAACACCTTCAAGCCAAAGGTCGTCTATCCCTACCACTATGGCGACAGCGACCTCAGCGTGCTCGAAGGCGTGGTGGAGGGCGACACGGAAGTGCGTCTCCGCAACTGGTATCCCAACGCCTGACCTGTCATCAATTGGCTTGACTCTGCGGACGCCTGCCCCGATAAGCCACACGATCTGCGCTCCGGTTCTGCCGGCGCGCCGATTTTGTTTGACAACGCTGCTCGAGGCTGCCGGCTGAATTCTTCGGCTCACCATTCGAAAAGCCCGCGGCTCTGGCACGAAAGCCGCGGCGCCACAGAGCGCGACAGATAGGGACCGGTTGGACCACCAATCGGCAATTGCATGACTTTCGCCGTTATCAAGACGGGCGGGAAGCAGTACAAAGTTGCTGCCAACGACCTGATCAAAATCGAAAAGCTTGAGGCTTCGGCCGGTGACATCGTCACCTTCGACCAGGTCCTCATGGTGGGCGACACCATCGGCCTGCCGCTGGTGGAAGGCGCTCTGGTCGCCGGCGAGCTCGTCGAGACTCGCAAGTCCAAGACCGTCATCGTCTTCAAGAAGCGCCGCCGCCACAATTCGCGCCGCCGCAACGGTCACCGCCAGCTGCTCTCCACCGTCCGGATCACCGAGATCCTGACCGGCGGCGCCCAGCCGACCGCGCGTGCTGCCGCTGCAACCGACGCGACCCCGTCCGTGACGGAGCAGGCTGCGCCCAAGAAGGCAAGCAAGGCGACCGAAGCCGAAGCCACCACTGCTGAAGCACCGGCCAAGAAGGCTTCTGCAAAGAAGGCCGCTGCCGCCACCGAAGACACCGCCGCTGAAAAGCCGGCGAAGAAGGCCGCGGCCAAGAAGACCGCTCCCAAGGCCGACCAGGAATAAGAGGAACTTAGACCATGGCACATAAAAAAGCAGGCGGCTCATCCCGCAACGGTCGTGATACCGCTGGCCGCCGCCTCGGCGTCAAGAAGTTCGGCGGCGAAGCTGTGATCGCCGGCAACATCATCATCCGCCAGCGTGGCACCAAGTGGGCTCCGGGCACCGGCGTCGGCCTGGGCAAGGACCACACCATTTTCGCGCTCGTCGACGGCACCGTCGCGTTCCGAACCCGTGCGAATTCCAAAGTACACGTGTCTGTCGTCCCGGCAGAGGCCGCCGAATAACCCGGCCGGTCTTACAAACCCAGCCGGTGACCAGTTCCCCGGCTTGGCGTTTGGCAGTGTAGTGCAAATGCAAAGGGGGACCGGTCAGCCGGTCCCCCTTTTCGTTTCCAGGAGCACGCCGCCAAATGACGATCCGCAACGACCGCAAGACCACTAACGCCAACCAGTTTGCACGTACCGCCGCGACGGCAACGATCCCAATGCTGGATTATGGGACGCTATCAAGATGACGCGGATCGAAACTTCGCGTCTCGTCCTGCGCGCCCCCCGGCCCGACGATGCGCCCTGCATTGCGCTGGGCATGGGCGAATTCGAAGTGGCCCGCTGGCTGGCGCCGGTGCCGTGGCCCTATACCCTGGCAATGGCCATCGATTGGGTCCGCATGGCGCCTGAGAATGGGCTCTTCGTCGTTGATCTACCGGGACGCGGTTTGATTGGCTGCGTCGTGCTCGGCGCCGAGCTGGGCTTCTGGATCGGCCGTCCCCACTGGGGCCGCGGCTATGCCACCGAAGCGGCAAGCGCCGTTCTCGACTGGTATTTTAGAACCTCGGATGAGCCCGAAATCTCGTCCATCGCCCATCACGCCAACAAGTCCTCGCTACGGGTCAAAGCCAAGCTCGGCTTTGTCGAAACCGGCCGCGATCGCCGCTTTTCGCACGCATTGGGGCATAATGTTGAGCATGTGGTGAGCACGCTGACGCGCGCCGATTGGCTGGCGGGCGAGGCAAAGCGATGTGCGTGATGAGAACCGACGAGGCAAGCCGATGAGAGACCGCCTCCCCGAGACGATCGAAACCGCGCGCCTCCTGCTGCGGCCACCCCATGTTTCCGATCTCGATGACCTTATCCGCGAGATCAACAACCCCAAAGTGCTGGAGCCCACGGCAAGCCTGCCCTTCCCCTATCTGCCTGACCATGGCCATGCCTTCCTCACCAAGCGGGAGCGGACCGGCCAGCATCCTTATGTCATCGCGGATCGGCAGACGGACCGCTTGCTTGGCGTGATCGGCCTCTACTTCGTGCCCGATCAGCCGGTGGAGCTCGGCTATTGGCTGGGCGAACGCTTCTGGGGGCAAGGCTTTGCGCCCGAAGCCGTCGACGCGCTGGTGAATGCAGCGATCGGCGTGGGCATTTCGCCCATCCGGGCCCGCGTGCTCAAAAGCAACCCTGGCTCGCTGCGGGTGTTGGAGAAGGCCGACTTTGCCTTGCTCGAAGAAACGGTGAGCGCCGTCGAGCGCCATCTCGGCAAGCCGCTTCTCGTGCTGGAGCGCAGGTGAACATGTCATGAACCCCATCATCAAAACGCCCCGTCTGCTCTTGCGGCCGCCGACCGCAACCGACGCCGAGGCCATCGCCAATAACCTCAACGACTTTGCCGTCTCCGGAAACCTTGCCCAGGTCCCCCACCCCTACCGCCTCGCCGATGCGGAGTCGTGGCTGCGGACCCGGCGTCTCGACACCTCCGTCGAGCGCATGAACTTTGCCGTCGAATATCAAGGGGCCTATATCGGCCAAGTAGGCTTTCACCCCGGCAGACAAGGTCCTGTCGTGGGCTACTGGATCGGCCAGCCGTTCTGGAACCGCGGCTTCATGACCGAGGCGGCCTGGGCAAGCCTCGACTGGTATTTCGGGCAGACCGGCGCGACCGCGATCTATTCGGGCGTCTTCCATTTCAACGCCGCCTCGCTCGCCATCCAGCGCAAGCTCGGCTTTAGCGAGATCGGCCGCTCGCGCCTCCATTGCCTTGCGCGCGGCGTCGAGGTGGAGCATATCGACACTCAACTCACGCGCGAGCGTTTCCGCCAGCTTGCGGCCCGATCCGGGGCGGCGAGCGCGACAACAGCAAAGTCAGTCTCATGAAGTTCCTCGACCAGGCCAAGGTCTATATCAAATCGGGAGATGGCGGCGCCGGCGCCGTCAGTTTCCTGCGCGAAAAATTCGTCGAATTCGGCGGCCCGGACGGCGGCAACGGCGGCAAGGGTGGCGACATCATTGCCGAATGCGCCGAAGGCCTCAACACCCTGATCGACTTTCGCTACCAGCAGCACTTCCGCGCCCCCACCGGCACCCATGGCATGGGCAAGAACCGCACCGGTGCCCATGGCGAGGACGTGATCCTGCGCGTCCCCAAGGGAACGCAGATTTTCGAGGAAGACCAGGAAACCCTGATCGCCGATTTCACCGAAGTCGGCCAGCGCGTCGTGCTGCTCAAGGGCGGCAATGGCGGGTTTGGCAATGCCTATTTCAAGACCTCGTCCAATCAGGCGCCCCGCCGCGCCAATCCCGGACAGGAAGGCACCGAAAAAGGCATCTGGCTAAGGCTGAAACTCATCGCCGATGCCGGTCTTGTCGGCCAGCCCAATGCCGGCAAGTCGACCTTCCTCGCCGCTGTTTCCGCCGCCAAGCCCAAGATCGCCGATTACCCTTTCACCACGCTCCACCCCAATCTGGGCGTGGTGCGCATCGGAGAGCGCGAATTTGTCCTCGCCGATATTCCGGGCCTCATCGAAGGCGCCTCGGAAGGTATCGGCATTGGTGATCGCTTCCTCGGCCACATCGAGCGTTGCCAGGTGCTGATCCACCTCATCGACGGCACCAACGAAGACGTCGCCCATGTCTATAAGGCCGTGCGCTACGAACTTGCCGCCTATGCCGACGTTTTGGCCGACAAGTCCGAAATCGTCGTGCTCAACAAGGTCGACGCGCTGAGCGAAGACGACATCAAGGCCAAGGTCAAGGCGCTCAAAAAGGCATCCAAGGCCGAAGTCCGCCTCGTCTCCGGCGCCACCGGCCAAGGCGTCGAGCAGGTCCTTTACGACGTGCTCAATATCCTCGACGCCGAGAAAGCGGCCGCTGCCGAACTGGTGCGCAAAAAGACGGAAGAAAAATGGACGCCTTGAGCTTGCTTGGGACGTTCAACGCGTGGGACGGCCCCCACCCAGCCTCCCGCGTAAGGCGGGGGAGGAGCACCATGGTGCCAAAGACTCGATCGAACTCCTCCCCCTTCTGCAGGGGGAAGCCGGGTGGGGGTGCAGGCACCGGAGTGCTGGCATGAACCCCCTCGCCCCCTATCGCCGCATCACCATAAAGATCGGCTCGGCCCTCCTGGTCGACAAGGCAGGCAAGTTGCGCGCGGATTGGCTGGCAGGCCTCTCCGAAGACATCGCGCACTTGAAGGCCGAAGGCCGCGAAGTGGTGATCGTCTCCTCCGGCGCCATCGCGCTCGGTCGCGGGCTTTTGGGCCTGTCCGCCATTGCCCTGACGCTTGAACAATCGCAGGCCGCCGCCAGCGCGGGTCAGATCGCCCTCTCGCAGGCCTGGGCTGAGGCACTCGGCCGGCACGGCATCGTCACCGGCCAGATCTTGATCACGCCCAACATCACCGAAGAGCGGCGCTATTTCCTTAATGCCCGCACCACCATCCAGACGCTTCTGGGCCTGGGCGCCATTCCGATCATCAACGAGAATGACTCGGTGGCAACTGCCGAAATCCGCTACGGCGACAATGACCGCCTGTCGGCCCGCGTCGCGACCATGATCGAGGCGGATCTTCTGGTGCTGCTGTCCGATATCGACGGGCTCTATACCGCACCTCCCGCCAAGGATCCCGCTGCCGAGCATCTGCCGGTGGTCGACCGCATCACCCCTGCCATCGAGGCCATGGCCGGTGGCGCTGCCAGCCACCTGTCGCGCGGCGGCATGACCACCAAGGTCGAGGCCGGAAAGATCGCAACGCTTGCCGGCACGGCCATGATCATCGCCAAAGGCACCGAAGCGCACCCGCTAAAACGCCTGACCGAAGGCGGCTTGCATACCCTGTTCCGCGCGGCCACGACCCGCGCCCAGTCGCGAAAACGCTGGATCATGGGGACGCTGGCCATGGCCGGGATCCTCCAGGTCGATGCCGGCGCCGCGCGCGCCCTGGGCACCGGGCGCTCACTGCTGCCGATCGGCGTGACCCGCATCACCGGCGCGTTCGAACGCGGCGACACGGTTTCCATCATCGATCCCGAAGGCCAAGAAATTGGCCGCGGTCTTGCAAGCCTGGATAGCGAGGACGCGCGGCTGGTCATGGGCAAAAGGAGCGATGTGATGGCCGAGCTTTTGGGCACCGGCAACCGCAGCGAGATGATCCATCGCGACAATCTGGTGCTCGTGGGCGCCAAGGAGAATGCACAATGAGCGCAGTGGAAGTCACCGATATCGGCGCGCTGATGAGCGAGATCGGCCAAAAGGCCCGCCTTGGCGCGCGTGCCCTGGCCATCGCCTCGCCGGAGCAGAAGCGCACCGCTCTCTTAACTGCTGCTGGCGCGCTCAATGCCCATCGCAAGAAGATCCTCCAGGCCAACGCGCTCGACATGGAAGCGGCCCGCACCAAAGGCATTTCCGGCGCCTTCCTCGACCGGCTCGAGCTTACCGACAAGCGCATCGACGGCATCATCGAGGCGGTACGCACCATTGCCGACCTCCCCGACCCCGTCGGCACGGTGATCAGCGAATGGGACCGGCCCAACGGCCTTCACATCGAGCGCGTGCGCACGCCCCTGGGCGTCATCGGCGTCATCTTTGAATCGCGCCCCAACGTAACCGCCGATGCCGGCGCGCTTTGCATAAAGTCGGGCAATGCCGTGATCCTGCGCGGCGGTTCGGACTCGTTCCATTCCTCGACCGCCATCGTCGATTGCCTGCTCGATGGCCTCCATCTCGCTGGCCTGCCGGTCGGATGCGTCCAGCTGGTGCCCACCACCGATCGCGAGGCGGTGGGTGAAATGCTCAAGGGCCTTGGCGGCACGATCGACGTCATCGTTCCCCGCGGCGGCAAATCGCTAGTGGCGCGGGTCCAGAGCGAAGCCCGCGTGCCCGTCTTTGCCCATCTCGAAGGCCTGGTGCATGTCTATATCGACCGCTCGGCCGATCTCGAAAAGGCGGTAACCGTCACCCTCAACGCCAAGATGCGGCGCACCGGTATATGCGGCGCAGCAGAAACGCTTCTCGTGCATCAGGACGTCGTCGCCACGCACCTCAAACCCATCGTCGAGGCGCTGATTGCCAAGGGTTGCGAAATCCGCGGCGATGCCCAAGTGCAGGCGCTGATCGCCGATGCTAAGCCCGCCACCGAACAGGATTGGCGCACCGAATACGAAGACGCCATCATTTCGGTAAAGGTGGTCGAAAGCCTCGAGGCGGCGATCGCTCATATTGAGCACTATTCGAGCCACCACACCGAGGCGATCATTGCCGAAGACGCGGCGGCCGTCGAAAAGTTCTTCAATGAGATCGATAGCGCCATCCTCGTCCACAATGCCTCGACCCAATTCGCCGACGGCGGCGAATTCGGCTTTGGCGGCGAAATCGGCATCGCCACCGGCAAGATGCATGCGCGTGGGCCGGTCGGCGTCGAACAGCTGACGAGCTTCAAATACCGCGTGCGCGGCAACGGACAGCTGCGCCCTTGAGCCAGCCTATTCCCGGCATCACCAAAATCCCGCCTTCGGCGCCGGGCATGCGCATCGGCCTTTTCGGGGGCAGCTTCAATCCGATTCATGACGGGCATCGCCTCGTCATGGAGGAAACCCTGCGCCGGCTGCGGCTGGATCAGCTTTGGGTGCTCGTTACCCCCGGCAATCCGCTCAAGAACAACGAAAAGCTCGCGCCCCTGGCCGATCGGGTCACAGCTGCCCGGCAATTCCTCGCCCACCCTCGCATCCGCGTCACCGGCTTTGAAGCCGCCAGGGGCTTTACCTATACCTGGGAAACGGTGCGGTTTCTAACGCAGTCCCTGCCCGGTAGGCACTTCGTTTGGATCATGGGCGCCGATAGCCTTGCCGATCTCCACCGTTGGGAACGCTGGCGCGATATTGCCGCCACGGTGCCGCTGGCAGTCTATGTCCGGCCTGGCTCGTCGCGGCGGGCCCTGGCCTCCCGTGCGGCAACAACGCTCGACTTCGCCCAGCTCGACGAAAGCGACGCCCCTCTTCTCGCAAGCGCGAAAACCCCGGCCTGGATCTACCTTCAGGGACGGCAATCGAGTCTCTCGTCCTCGGGTATCAGGGCAGCGAAAAGCCAAAAGTAACTGCGTGTTAAGGCCTGACCTTGCGAAAATGGCCGTCTGACCGTATATTTGCCCCCAGTGATTGAAGTCACCGGAACAGGAACTGACGGCTTGCCGTTTATTCGACGCCGCTTTTTTTCCGATCAACAACCAAGGATGTTTATCGTTCGCATGACCCGTGCACGCGCAGGGGCGGAGGTCCTTTACTGATGGCCGCGCTGCCCACCAATACCGTCAACACCCCGCCCGCCGCAGCCAATGCGGTGCAGAAGCCCCTGATCGACGTGATCCTCGAGACGCTCGATGATGCCAAGGCCGAGGAAACCGTTGCGGTCGATATTACCGGCAAGTCCTCGCTGGCCGACCACATGGTCGTGACCTCGGGTCGCTCGCAGCGCCATGTCGGCGCCGTCGCCGATCAGGTGATCACCGCCCTGCGCGACAACGGCTACGGCAAGCCGCGCGTCGAAGGCATGCCCAATGCCGATTGGGTCCTGGTCGATGCGGGCGACGTCATCCTCCACATCTTCCGCCCCGAAGTGCGCGAGTTCTACTCGATCGAAAAGATGTGGCAGGCCGATTTCGCGGCTGATCAGCACTAAGCTGTGCGGATTAGCATTGCCGCCGTCGGGCGGATCAAGAACGGGCCAGAGCGCGAGCTTGTGGCCCGTTATCTTGAGCGGGCGCAGGCTTCGGGCAAGCCGCTGGCCTTGACCGGCTTCGACGTTCACGAACTCGCTGAAAGCCGCGCCGGCTCCGCCGCTTCCCGCAAGGCAGAAGAGGCCAAAGCCATCCGCGCCACCCTGCCCGAGGGCATGCTGGTGATGCTGGACGAGCGCGGCAAATCGCTGAGCTCGGAAGCCTTTGCCACTCAACTCGGCCGCTGGCGCGACGATGGACGTCAGGCGGTCGGCTTCGTCATCGGTGGTGCCGACGGCATCGACCCCGATTTCGTCAAATCCGCCGACCTGACCCTGAGCTTTTCCCCCATGGTCTGGCCTCATCAGCTGGTGCGCATCATGCTGGCTGAACAGCTTTATCGCGCCACCACCATCCTTTCGGGGCATCCCTATCATCGCGGTGACTGAGCTCACCGGATGGTTAAGCATTGTTAACCAGCGCTTTGCCGGCTGCTTGCTAAGGTGCGGCAAGTGATTCGGGGCGGAGAGCCCTTATTGGGAGTTGCCATGCGCTTGCGGCCGGCCCGCATCGTTACGCTGTTGCTGGTCAGCGGCCTGCTTGCGGGCACAGCCGTGCTGCCGCTTTGGGCGCAGACCGAAACGCCCACAAACGCGGTCGACGCCGATCTTCGTCCCAGCATTCCGGCCGATCCGACATTGGTGCCGGCGCCGGCTGAACCCGCGACCGACGTTCCCACCACCGAAACCCCGCTGCTCGCGCCTGCCCCTGCCGAGTCACCCGCAGCCGAACCAACAGCGTCCCCCACGGAAACCGCTCCCCCTCCAGCCGCCAGCAGCAATGCCGCAGACCTTGAGGAAGTCGAAGCCTCGCTCACCATCAGCCGCGAACGCATCGATGCGCTCAAGGCCGAGATCGCGGCGATGGAAGGCGACACCGCCCAGCAGAACGCCGCCCTGATCGCCGCCGGACAGCGCGTCAAGCTCGCCGAAATCGAGGTGGCCGATGTCGAGGAACGCCTCTCGGACCTGATCGTGCGGGAACTCGAAGTGCGCGGCCGCCTTGATGGCGCCGATGCCGAGATTGCCAATGTCCTTGCTGCCCTCCAGCGCATCTCGCTCAATCCGCCACCGGCCCTTGTCGTCGACCCCGATGACGCGCTGGGCTCGGCGCGCGGCGCCATGCTGATCGCTGCCATCCTGCCCCAGCTGCGCACCAAGGCCGATACGGTTGCGGCCGACCTCAAGGCGCTCACCGACATCAAGACCGCGGCCCTTGCCGAAGAAGCGACGCTCAAGGCCAATCACGACGTGCTGGAAGAAGAACAGCTGCGCATCGCAACGCTGATCGCCGCCCGCCGCCAGGGCATCACCCAGATCAGTGCGCAACTGAGCGAAGAAGAAGCCGCCGCCGTCGACCTCGCCGAACGCGCCAGCACCCTGCGCGAACTCATCGGCGCCCTTTCCGAGCGTGCCGCCGCCAGTGCTACCGGTACCCCAACACCTGCTGCCGATCCGGACGCACCGACGCTCTCTCCCGAAGCCATCCAGCTTGCCTTCGCCGACACGTCGCGAACCCAGCCCGCCGTGCCGTTCCAGCTGGCGCGCGGCTACCTTACCCAGCCCTCGAACGGCGTCACCGTCGTCGAATTCGGCGCCAATGACGGCCAGGGCGGCATCTCGCAGGGCCAGTCCATCGTCACCCGCGCCGAAGCCCAGGTCCTGGCGCCGGCCGATGGTTTTGTGCTCTACAAGGGCCCTTACCTCAATTACGGCCAGATCGTCATTCTCAATACCGGCGGCACCTACACGGCGCTTCTCGCGGGGCTTGAAACCATCTCGGTCGATATCGGACAATTCGTGCAAATGGGCATGCCGATCGGCACCATGGGATCACGCACAATTGGACGGACGGTCACCACCAGTGCTGGTAACGAGCAACCGACCCTTTATATTGAGCTAAGACAAAACAACGAGCCCTTCGACCCAGCCGGGTGGTGGGCCAATAACGGACAGACGGGATAAAACACCCCATGCGCTTACCCACCCTTCGCGCTGCCGCCGTTTGCGCGGCATTGCTGGTGCCGGCCACCGTATTGATTGCCCAAGACCAGACACCGGTCCAGACGCCGTCCGAGGCACCCACCGAAGTCGCACCCGGCGAAGAGGTGCCCGTCGACGAAACCCCCAATCCAAGCGGCGAAGAGCCCGAGCCCACCGAAGCCGAAAAGGCGATCGTGGAGGCCCGCGATCCGCTCGAGATCTATTCCGACCTCAATCTCTTCGGCGAAATCTTTGATCGCATCCGCGCCGAATATGTCGATCCGCCGGATGAAGAAGAGCTGATCCGCGCCGCCATCCAGGGCATGCTGACCTCGCTTGACCCTCATTCGGGCTACCTGCCGCCTGTCGAATACGACGAAATGCGCGAGGATACGTCCGGTCAGTTCGGCGGTCTTGGCGTCGAAATCCAGATGGAAGACGACCTCATCAAGGTCGTTTCCCCCATCGACGACACGCCCGCTGCGCGCGCCGGCATCTTGTCCAATGACCTGATCTACGAAATCGACGGCAAACCCGTGCAGGGCATGACCCAGGACGAAGCCGTGGAGCTGATGCGCGGCGAAGTGGGCACCAAGGTGAAAATTTCGGTGGTTCGCGAAGGCGTCGATAAGCCGCTCGAATTCGAACTCACCCGCGCCGTCATTTCCATGCGCGCCGTGCGCTGGTCCATGGAAGGCGATGTCGCCGTGCTGCGCCTTGCCCGCTTCTCGGAACAGGCCTTTGTCGGCATCGAACGTGCCGTCGAAGACATCTATGAAGAGCGCGATGGCGTCGCGCCCAAGGGCATCATCCTCGACCTCCGCAACAATCCGGGCGGTCTTGTCGACCAGTCCGTGATGGTAAGCGATGCCTTCCTCGATCGGGGCGCCGTGGTTCTGACCCGTGGCCGCACCGATGGCGACAGCGACCGCTATGACGCTGGTCCCGACCCGCTCGATGCCCGCCTCAAGGACGTGCCGCTCGTCGTGTTGATCAATGGTGGCTCGGCTTCTGCGTCGGAAATCGTCGCCGGTGCGCTCCAGGACCACAAGCGCGCAACGCTGGTCGGCACCCGTTCCTTCGGCAAGGGCTCGGTACAGTCGATCATCTCGCTTGGCCCCGATGGCGCCATGCGGTTGACCACGGCGCGCTACTACACGCCCAACAATCGCTCGATTCAGGCGCTCGGCATCACGCCCGATATCGAAGTGCTGCAGGTCGTGCCCGAAGAGTTCCAAGGCCGCGACGAGATCATCGGCGAGGCCGGGCTTGAAGGCCACATCGTCATCGAAGGCCAGGAAGAATCGACTGTTGGTTCCTCGGTCTATGTGCCGGCCGAAGCGGCTGATGACACGCAGCTGCAATACGCGGTGCGCCTGATCAACGGCGAAGAAACCGATCCGGCCTACCCGCCACCGCAGGAATAGGCCGGTCGAGCCTGTGCTAGAATCAGGGTGCGGCGCGTGATTCGTGCCGCACCCTTTGTATTGGGAGCCCCGCGCGGGCATGAGCGGAAACGCCGATGGCCAATGATCTTTCGACCCCCCTGACCGGACGAAAGCGCCGCAACCAGCAAAAGACTGGCCGCTTCCACTTTCCCCTGGCACGTCTCCTGTTCGCCGTCATCGCCCTCGCCGTGGGCGCCGTGGTCCTGCGCATCGCCCTCGTCGATGAACCCAATGGCGGCCGCCCGAGCCAGGAAGTCGCGATCACCACGACACGCGATGGCAACACGGTCGCCAACCAGGTCGCCAGCGGCCCCGCGACCATCACCGCCGATCCCCAGCAATTTCCAGCCGGCAGCAGTTTCACCAGCGTCGCCCCGCCCGGCGAAACGGCGACCGCCACTGGCCAGGTGCCGGACCGCTATGGTGCGCTGCCGGACCTCAGCGAAGAAACCGCCAACGGCGCCATCCCCCGCATCTCGGGAACCGGCCTCAGCCCCTTCGTGGCCTACCGCCGCCCCGCCGACGCGGCCATCGCCGCCGGCAAGCCCATGGTCGCCGTCGTGGTCACAGGTCTCGGCATCAACGAGCAAGGATCGCTCGACGCCATCGAACAATTGCCGGACGACGTGACCCTGGCCTTTGCCCCCTATGGCCGCTCGCTCGAAAATACCGTCTCCGCCGCTCGCACTTCGGGCCACGAAGTGATGCTCGAAGTGCCGATGGAGCCCTTTGATTATCCGCAGAACGACCCCGGCCCGCATACCGTCCTCACCGGCGAAACGCCGCGCGCTAACCTGGACAAGCTGTTCTGGCTGATGGCGCGCTTTGGCGGCTATTTTGGCGTCGTCAACAATATGGGCGCCCGCTTCACCGCCTCGGCCGCCGACATGGCGCCGGTGATGGAAGAGTTTGGCGCACGGGGCCTCGGCTATCTCGATGATGGCTCCTCAAATCGCTCCGTGGCGGCGCAGCTCGCCGGCGCCAACAAGGTGCCCTATGGCCGCGCCGGTCAGATGATCGACGCCAATCCTGCCCGTGCATCCATTCTCGAGGCGCTGGCCAGCCTTGAAGCCCAGGCGCTGGAAACCGGCAGCGCCATTGGTATTGTGAGCGCCTTGCCCATTTCGGTGTCGACTGTTTCCGAATGGGCGCGTGAACTGGACGCCAAGGGCATCGCGCTGGTGCCTGCCAGCGCCTTGATGAAGTAGGTCCAAACCATGGTTGATCGGGAAAGCCTGCCCTATCGCGATTGCGTCGGCCTTGCCATTTTCAACGGCCGCGGCGAGGTCTTCGTCGGTCATCGCAAAGGCATCACTGACGAGCATGCCTGGCAAATGCCACAGGGCGGCATTGACGAGGGCGAGGATCCGCTCCGCTGCGCCATGCGCGAGCTCTATGAGGAAACCAGCGTGACCTCGGTCAGTCTCCTCGCCGAGGCCCCCGAATGGATCTATTACGACCTGCCGGATGATACACTCGGGGTGGCGTTCAAGGGCAAATATCGCGGCCAGCGCCAGCGCTGGTTTGCCTTCGCCTTTCACGGCGATGACAGTGAAATCGACGTGCTCACCCCCGGCGGCGGCAAGCACAAGGCGGAGTTCGACGGCTGGCGCTGGGAAAAGCTTTCCCGCACGCCAGCCCTCATCGTACCGTTCAAGCGACCGGCCTACGAAAAGGTCGTCGAAGCCTTCGGCGACATTCCGCAACGTTTTGCTTGAACTGAATTGACATGAAAACCATCGGCCTGATCGGCGGCATGAGCTGGGAAAGCTCGGCCCACTATTATCGCATCCTCAACGAGGAAACCGCTCGCCTTCTTGGTGGGCTCCACTCCTGCCCCGTCATCATGCATTCGGTGGATTTCGCCCCAATTGCCCAGATGCAGGCGGCAGGTGACTGGGACCGCGCCGGGCGCGAGCTCAACACCGTAGCGCGGGGGCTCGTCTCGGCCGGCGCCGAGGTGCTGGGCATCGCCACCAACACCATGCATGTGATCGCCGATGCCATCACCCAAAGCCTCGACGTGCCGCTCTTGCATATCGCCGACCCGACCGCCGAGACGCTGCTTGCCGACGGCTTCGACACGGTCGGCCTTTTAGGCACAAGCTTCACCATGGAAATGCCCTTCTACAAGGACAGGCTCATGGCGCGTGGTTTAACGCCGCTGGTGCCCGAAGTCGACCGCACCAACCTCCACGGCATCATCTACGAAGAGCTCTGCAAGGGCATCGTCCGCGACGAGTCCCGCCAGGTCTATGTGACCGCCATCGAGCGCCTCAAGGCACGCGGCGCCCAGGCCGTGATCCTGGGCTGCACCGAGATCGGCATGCTGATCGACGACAGCGTAAGCCCGCTGCCGACCTACGACACCACCGACCTCCACGCCAAAGCCCTGGTCGCCGCCGCCTTAAGCTAGACCACAATGCTCCAGTAGCCCCACCCTGAGGTGCGCAGCAAAGCGAAGTCTCGAAGGGCGAGGGCGTGGCACAAACATTGGAGTACCCACCCCGCTGGTTCAATTCTACGCTGCGCTCCGCACCTCACCACGAGGGCTCCGGAAGGACTTCACCTCCGGCTCCGCCTCAAGCCTGAAAATATCGACGATTTGATCGAGCGCATGCGTCTGGCCCTCGGTCTGCTCGATCACCGCATTGGTTTCTTCCACCAGCGACGCATTGTGCTGCGTCATCTGATCGAGCGTGCGCACGGCAGTGTTCACTTCCTCGATTGAGGCCGCCTGTTCGCGGCTCGCACGGGCGATGGCGCGGACGAGCGCGCTGTTTTCCTGCACCGCATCGAGCATGGCCCGCAACCGGTCTTCCGCCGCCGAGACGAGCCCGGCGCCTTCCTTGACCTCGCCATTGCTGCGCTCGACCAGAGCCTTGACCTCCGACGAGGCTTGGGCCGCCGATTGCGCCAGGCGCCGCACTTCGACGGCCACCACGGCAAAGCCCTTGCCGGCATCCCCTGCCCGCGCCGCTTCCACCGAGGCATTGAGCGCCAGAAGATTGGTCTGGAAGGCGATGTCGTCGATCATGCCGATGATGTTGGAAATCTTGGCCGAAGACTGGGTAATCCGCTCCATGGCGTCGGTGGCCTTGCCCATGACGCTGCCGGACTCTTCAGCCGTCCGCGACACCGTCTCAGCCTTTTTGGCCGCGTCCTCGGCCATGCCCGCATTGCTGGCGACGGTGGTCGCAAGCTCTTCCATGGCCGCCGAAGTTTCTTCGATAGTCGCCGCCTGGCGCGTCGTCCGCTCAGAGAGGTCATTGGCGCCGCTGAGAAGCTCGCCGCTCGCGGTCCGCAGCGACTTTGTGGTGAGGCGCAGCTGGCCGACCACGTCGGCGAAACGCTCGACCGTGCCATTGAGCGCCAAGCGCAGGTCTTCAAATTCCGGCGGAAAGGGAAGGATGATCGTGCTCGAAAGATCGCCATCCGCGAGGCGCTTCAAACCGGCACCGATCGCCGCCACCGACTGCTTGCGCGCGGTGACGTCGATGGCAAACTGCACGACCTTGTAGGGCGCGCCATCGGTGTCGAAGATCGGCGTAAAAGTGCTCTGAATCCAGACTTCCTGGCCAGCACTGGTGCGGCGCCGATATTCGCCGCTCTTGAACGCGCCGTCCTCGAGCTCCTGCCAGAACTGGCGATAAACCTGGCTGGTCGGATCGGCATCGGGCAGGAAAAGCGCATTCGGCCGCCCGATGATTTCCTCGAGTCGATAGCCAAGCATCGAGAGAAAATTGTCGTTGGCGGTGATTACCGTCCCATCGAGATTAAACTCGACAACCATCTGCGATCGCGAAATCGCCTGCAGCTGGCCGGTATGGTCCGCCGCTTCTGCGAGGTGCTGGCGCGCCTGCGCGTCGAGCGCCGCCTTTTCGAGCGAGTTGACGCGGAAAATCTCGACCGCCCGCGCCATGGCGCCGATCTCGTTGCCGGCAGCCTTGTGCGGCACTTCGGCATCGAGTTCACCTTCGGCGATGACGCTCATGACATCGGCCAGTTGCGGGATCGGTCGCATCATGCGGCGCGCGAGGATCAGCGCGGCAACCGACATCACCAGCAAGACCACGAGCCCGCTGGCACCCAGGGCGATCATCGATTGGTAAAGCACGGCATCGAAGCGCGCACGGTCGACACCGACCATCAGTGCGCCGATCACCGTGCCATCGGCCGTGGCGATCGGCTGGTAGCGCAGGAGATAGGTGTTGCCGGCGATCGTTGCTTCGACGTCGGCGTGCTGGTTCGCGGCAAGCGTTGCGAACAGCGGGCTGTCCGCGGAGATCGGCGTATCTAGCAACCGTTCGCCGGCCTCGTCGACAAAGGTCGTGCTGCCGACAACGAAGTCGGGGCTGGTCTCGGGATCGAAAACGAAGACCGAAGCCTGTGTGCCCGAGACCCGACCCACGGCATCGATCACGTCATGGCTGCGAAACCGCGGCATGCTGCGGGCGGAGAGGCTCACCACATTGCCCGCTTCGTCCGACCCGACTTCAAGGCTCGGCAGGTTGACCTGGAAGATCTGCGCCGCAATTCGCGTGCCGTCGAGCAGCGCCTGCTGCGCCTCGCCCTCGGCCGAATTCTGCAAGGTCACAAAAAGGCTCGCCAGGACGGCAAGAATGGAAACGCAGATAGCGCCGATCGTCATCGCCGAAATGGCAAAAGTCAGGCGCATATTGGCAAGCAGTGCAGCCATTGAGTGGTCCCCTTTTCCCCGACCCCCCGGCCGGACACCCTCTTCCCTGGTCGCCAGATTGCACGTTATTGGTTAAGCGGAGCTTGCAGGATAAAGAAAATCGTTATCCTGCAATGACTTGCTTAGAGACGAAGCAGTTTGCCCATTCGAAAAGCAAAAAGGCCGCCTCCCGAAGGAGACGGCCTGCATATTTCATTGGCAGATTTGGCGCTTAGTGGACGTGCGCGCCGTTGATCTGCTGCGCTTCCACGGCCAGGTTCAAAAGACCTGAAACAACTTCCTGCGCGTAAGACTTGTCTTCCGGCGACTCAGCGCGGGTCAGTTCTTCCTGAGCGCTTTGGATCTGCGTCTGCAGGTCCGCATGGTCGAACTCGCTGAACGGCACCGACTGTTCGGCTAGGATGGTCAGGCCCTCGGGCGAGACATCAGCAAAGCCGCCGCGCACGAAGTAGATGCTGGACGCGCCGGCATCCTTGGTCACGGTGATGAAGCCGGGACGCAGCGTCGTCATGAACGGCGCGTGGTCATTCATGACCGTGAAATAGCCTTCGGTGCCGGGCACGGTTACCGAAACCGCGGTTTCGGACAGCACCAGACGCTCGGGAGAAACGATCTCGATCTTGAGGCCTTCAGCCATTCTTTCGGTCCTTTGGCATTAAAGCCCGAACTCTCATCCGGGCTTCATGTCGAGAAGGCGGGCCGACAGGCGGCCCGACTCGATTAGGCAGCCTGTGCGGCGAGCTTCTGGGCCTTGGCAACGGCATCTTCGATCGTGCCGACCATGTAGAAGGCCGCTTCCGGCAGGTGATCGTATTCGCCGTTCACGAGGCCCTTGAAGCCCTTGATCGTGTCGGCAAGCTGCACGAACACGCCCGGCGAACCGGTGAACACTTCGGCCACGTCGAAGGGCTGGCTCATGAAGCGTTCGACCTTGCGGGCGCGGGCCACGGTGAGCTTGTCCTCTTCGGAAAGTTCGTCCATGCCAAGGATGGCGATGATGTCCTGCAGAGCCTTGTACTTCTGCAGCACTTCCTGGACGCGACGGGCCACTTCGTAGTGATCCTGGCCCACGGTCAGCGGGTCGAGGATGCGCGAGTTGGAGGCCAGCGGGTCAACGGCCGGATAGATGCCCTTTTCCGAGATCGCGCGGTTGAGAACCGTCACGGCGTCGAAGTGAGCGAACGAGGTGGCCGGCGCAGGGTCGGTCAAGTCGTCGGCGGGCACGTACACGGCCTGAACCGAGGTGATTGAGCCCTTGTTGGTGGTGGTGATGCGTTCCTGCATCGCACCCATGTCGGTCGCCAGCGTCGGCTGGTAACCCACGGCGGAGGGGATGCGGCCCAGGAGTGCCGACATTTCGGCGCCGGCCTGGGTGAAGCGGAAGATGTTGTCCACGAAGAACAGCACGTCCTGACCCTGGTCGCGGAAGTTCTCGGCGACGGTAAGACCGGTCAGCGCCACGCGGGCACGAGCGCCCGGGGGCTCGTTCATCTGGCCGAACACGAGGGCGCACTTGGAACCGGCAGCGGTGCCACCATTCTCATGCGGATCCTTGTTCACACCCGATTCGATCATTTCGTGGTAAAGGTCGTTGCCTTCGCGGGTGCGTTCACCCACGCCTGCGAACACCGAATAACCACCGTGCGCCTTGGCGACGTTGTTGATCAGTTCCTGGATCAGAACGGTCTTGCCCACGCCGGCGCCGCCCATGAGGCCGATCTTGCCGCCGCGTGCGTAAGGAGCGATGAGGTCCACGACCTTGATGCCGGTGACCAGAACCTGCGATTCCGGGGACTGCTCGGCAAATTCGGGCGCATCCTGGTGAATTTCGCGCAGCGTGTCACCCGAGATCGGACCAGCTTCGTCGATCGGCTCGCCGATAACGTTCATGATGCGGCCGAGGGTTGCTTCGCCGACTGGCACGCGGATGGCGGTGCCCAGATCGGTCACTTCGGCGCCGCGAACCAGGCCCTCGGTCGTGTCCATGGCAATGGTGCGCACGGCGTTTTCGCCGAGATGCTGTGCCACTTCCAGCACCAGGCGCTGGCCGTTGTTGTAGGTCTCAAGGGCATTGAGAATGGCGGGCAGGTGATCGTCGAACGTGACGTCGACGACGGCGCCGATGACCTGCGATACGCGACCGGCCTTTGAGTCTGCCATTTGTTCGTCCTCGCTATGCGGTTAGAGCGCTTCGGCGCCCGAGATGATTTCGATAAGTTCTTTGGTGATCTGCGCTTGGCGCTGGCGGTTATAGCTCAGCTGCAGCTTGCCGATCATTTCGCCGGCGTTTCGGGTCGCATTGTCCATGGCGGACATCTGCGCACCGTAGAACGAGGCGGAGTTTTCAAGCAGCGCCCGAAGCACCTGCACGCTGATATTGCGCGGCAGCAAGTCTTCGACGATGGCTTCTTCGCTAGGCTCGTATTCGTAAGGGACGGCGCTGGCTTCCACCACGCCTTCGCCCGCCGGCTTTTCGAGCTTGGCCGGGATGATCTGCTGCGCCGTCGGCACCTGCGAAATCACCGAGCCGAACTTGGCAAAGAACAGCGTCGCTACATCGAACTCGCCGGCATTGAACATGGCCAGCACCTTTTCGGCGACCTGCGAAGCCTGGGCGAACCCGACCTGCTTGACGTCGCGGAAGTTGAAGGTGTCGACGATCAGTTCCGGATACTGGCGACGAAGGATGTCGTGACCCTTGCGGCCGACCGTCAGGATCTTGACCGTCTTGCCCTGGCTGAGGAGACGCGCAGCATGCTCACGAGCAAGACGCGCAATCGAGGAGTTGAAACCGCCGGCCAGACCACGCTCGCCCGTGGCAACCACCAGCAAGTGAACCTGGTCCTTGCCGGTGCCGCCGAGCAGCACCGGTGCGTTTTCCTGACCGTCATAGACGGCACCAAGCGCGGCCAGCACGCGGCCCATGCGCTCGGCATAGGGACGCGCAGCTTCAGCCGCTTCCTGGGCGCGACGAAGCTTTGCCGCCGCCACCATCTGCATGGCCTTGGTGATCTTCTGGGTCGATTTGACCGAGTCGATCCGGTTCTTTAGGTCCTTTAGCGACGGCATTGCCTGTCGTCTCCTTCAGGCTTTAGGCCGCGTAGGTCTTCTGGACGTCGTCGAGAACGGCCTTGAGCTTGGAACGGGTGTCGTCGCTCAGCTGCTTTTCGGTCGCGATCGTGTTGAGCAGCGCGGCATGCTTGCCACGCAGGGCCGACAGCACGGTCTTTTCGAAATCGCCGACCTTGTTGACCGGGATCGAGTCCAGGTAGCCATTGGCACCGGCAAAGATCACGGCAACCTGCTCTTCGGTCTTGAGCGGCGCGAACTGCGGCTGCTTAAGAAGCTCGGTGAGACGGGCGCCACGGTTGAGGAGGCGCTGGGTCGACGCATCGAGGTCAGAACCGAACTGCGCGAAGGCCGCCATTTCGCGATACTGCGACAGCTCACCCTTAAGCGAACCGGCAACCTGCTTCATCGCCTTGATCTGGGCCGAACCACCCACGCGAGAAACCGAAAGACCGACGTTCACGGCCGGACGGATGCCCTGGAAGAAGAGGTTGGTTTCAAGGAAGATCTGGCCGTCGGTGATCGAGATCACGTTGGTCGGAATATAGGCCGAGACGTCGTTGGCCTGGGTTTCGATAACCGGAAGCGCGGTAAGCGAACCAAGACCGTGGTCTTCGTTGAGCTTGGCAGCGCGTTCGAGGAGGCGGGAGTGCAGGTAGAACACGTCGCCCGGATAGGCTTCGCGGCCCGGCGGACGGCGCAGCAGGAGCGACATCTGACGGTAGGCAACGGCCTGCTTGGTCAAATCGTCATAGGCGATCACGGCATGCTTGCCATTGTCGCGGAACCACTCGCCGATGGCGCAGCCGGTGAACGGCGCGATGTACTGGAGCGGAGCCGGATCCGAAGCGGTCGCGGCGATCACGATGGAATAGGGCAGCGCGCCCGATTCTTCGAGCTGGCGCACGAACTGGGCAACGGTGGATCGCTTCTGACCAACGGCCACGTAGATGCAGTAGAGGCGATCGGTGTCCGATGCGCCGGCATCATGGGCGGGCTTTTGGTTGAGGAAGGTGTCGAGAATGATGGCGGACTTGCCGGTCTGGCGGTCGCCGATGATCAGCTCGCGCTGGCCGCGGCCGATCGGGATCAGCGCGTCGATGGCCTTGAGCCCGGTCGACATCGGCTCGTGCACCGACTTGCGTGGCAGAATGCCGGGAGCCTTGACGTCGACGCGGCGGCGTTCGGTGTGAACGATCGGGCCCTTGCCGTCGATCGGGTTGCCAAGGCCATCGACCACGCGGCCGAGAAGGCCCGGACCAACCGGGGTGTCCACGATCGCGCCGGTACGCTTGACGACGTCGCCTTCCTTGATGGCGCGGTCGGAGCCGAAGATCACGACGCCGACATTGTCGGTTTCAAGGTTGAGGGCCATGCCCTTGACGCCGCCCGGGAACTCGACGAGCTCACCGGCCTGCACATTGTCGAGGCCGTAGACGCGGGCAATACCGTCACCGACGGAAAGCACCTGGCCGACTTCGGAAACCTGGGCTTCCTGGCCGAAATTCTTGATCTGGTCCTTGAGGATCGCAGAAATTTCCGCGGCTTTGATGTCCATTTATCCGACCTCTTTCATGGCGATTTTCATCGCAGCGAGTTTTGTCTTGAGTGAGCTATCGATCATCTGGCTGCCGACCTTCACCTGAAGGCCACCGATCAGCGAGGGATCGACGAATTGATTGAGCGTCACGGTCTTGCCGAGTTTGCCCTTGAGCGTTTCCGCCAGCGCCCGCGCCTGATCGTCGCTGAGCGGGGTGGCCGAAGTGACTTCCGCCGTGGTTTCGCCACGCGCCGTTGCGGCCAGTTCGCGGAACGATGCGATGATCTGGTCCAGCGCAAAAAGACGGCCATTCTTGGCGACGAGGCGCAGGAAATTGGCCACGAGGCCATTGCCATTGGACCGCGCCAGAATGGCGTCGAGCGCCGAAGCCTTGACGTCGGCGGCGATCACTGGCGAGCGGAGATAGCGCGAGAAGTCTTCGCTCTCGCCGATCAGCCGGGAAATATCGGAAAGCCCGGTTTCCACCTGAGCCAGCTGGTTCTCGCTGCGCGCGAGATCAAACAGTGCCGACGCATATGGCCGTGCGATCTGGGTAAGCACCGAATTCTGCGCTGCCAATGCCGCTTCACCCTCTATTGTGGCCATTCCGGTTCATCGGAATGGTCCAGGACTACCTGGACGTGCTCGGAAACGGGGTTCGAGCCGGACCCCTTGAAAGTCGCGCACGCTCTAACACGGCAAAAGCTCGCCATGCAAGGCTGTGGCACGGGATTCGAATGTGTCGAAGTTGTCGCAGGCGGAGGCGAACTTGTGATGCGGGCGTTGGGTTGTTAGATTGTCCGCAACAGGAGCGAGCAATGACTCAGCATGCATCCCTTGCTTTGAATGATCACGAGGCCGAGTTCGTCGAGCGGCAGGTCGTCAATGGAACCTACGCTTCGGCTGCGGAAGTACTCCGCGCCGGTCTGCATATGCTCGAAGAACACGATGCGAAGGTAAAAGCACTGCAGGCCGCTTTGCAGGAGGGCCTTGATTCCGGACCTCCGATGCCATTCGATCGCGATGAGTTTCTCCAGCGCATGCGCGACAAATATGTCTCTCGCTCGTGAGTATAAGCTTAGGCCGAAGGCTGATGCCGATCTCGAAGGCATTTGGTTTTATTCATTGGACCGGTGGTCATTGGATCAAGCCGACAATTACACAGATCAAGTCTTGGCAACCCTGAACGAGTTAGCCTCCGGCACCAGACGTGGCAGCGTAGTGCCACATCTTGTAGACGTCCTGCGTTGTCCGGTAGGGTCACACGCCATTTTCTACCAGGAACGTCCAGACGTCATCGACGTGGTGCGTATCCTCCACCAAAACATGGATCCACGCCGTCACCTGACCTGAGCGCTACATAAAGCTCATCGGATCGATGTCGATCTGAACCTTGAGATCGCCCCGCGCCCGTTCGGCGCTGCTGAGCCAAAACCGCATATAGCCCGAAAGATCGAAATCGCGGCCGGATTGGGCAAGGAGGCGCACGCGGTGGCGGCCGCGGATCATGTTGATGGGAGCGTCGGCCGGACCGAAAAGCCGCACGCCTTCGGCCATGGGCGCGGCCGAAAGCAAAAGCTTGGCATAATCCATCGCCGACTTTTGTTCATTGGCGGAAACGATCAGCGCAGCGAGGCGCCCGAAGGGAGGCATGCCGCCAGCTTCTCGGGCGAGCAGTTCCTGGGCGTAAAATGCTTCGCGGTCGCCATTGACCATGGCGCGCATCACCGGATGATCTGGGTGATAGGTCTGGAGGAACGCCTTGCCGTGCTTGCTGGCACGCCCGGCGCGGCCGGCCACCTGAGTCAGGATCTGAAAGGTTCGCTCGGCCGCCCGCGGATCGCCATGGGCAAGCCCGAGATCGGCATCGAGCACGCCCACCACCGAGAGCTTTTCAAAGTGATGCCCCTTGGAGACGAGCTGCGTGCCGATAATGAGGTCATACTCGCCCCGCTCGATCTCGGCAAAGCGTTCGCGCAGCTGCGCATGGCTGCCCATGTCGGTGGACACCAGCACGCGTCGTGCGTTGGGAAAGCGCGCGGCGGCTTCCTCGGCAACGCGCTCGATACCTGGCCCGACAGCCACGAGGCTTTGGGTATCCCCGCATTCCTTGCACGTCTTGGGCGTACGCACCTCATGCCCGCAATGGTGGCACATCAGCACACCGCGAAACCGATGCTCCACCATCCAGGCCGAGCAATCCGGACATTGATATTGATGCCCGCAGGAGCGGCAGAGGGTCAGCGGCGCATAGCCACGGCGATTGAGAAACAACAGCGCCTGCTCGCCGCGATCCAGCGCCCCGAACACCTCGCGCGCCAGGCTCGGCGCGATCCACTCGCCCTTTTCCGGTCCATCCATGCGCATGTCGATGGCGGTAATGTCGGGCATCGCCGCCTCGGCGAACCGGCTTTCGAGTTTTACATGCGCATAGCGGCCCTGATTGGCATTGTTGCGCGATTCGACCGATGGCGTCGCCGAGGACAACACAACCCGGGCCTTCGAAAACTGCGCCCGCACGATCGCCATGTCGCGCGCATGATAGGTAAAACCCTCGGCCTGCTTATAGGCGCCGTCATGCTCCTCATCGAGCACCAGGAGGCCCAGCTCCCGAAACGGCAGAAACAGCGCCGAACGCGCCCCGACCACCGCTCGCACCGTGCCGTCAAGCACACCGCGCCACACCTTTGAGCGCTGCAGCGGCGTCATGTCGGAATGCCATTCGGCCGGCCGCGCGTCAAAGCGCTTGGTGAAGCGGTCGATGAATGTATTGGTGAGCGCAATTTCCGGCAGCAACACCAGTGCCTGCCGCCCGGCCCGCAGCGTATCCGCCACCGCCTCGAAGAACACCTCGGTCTTGCCGCCGCCGGTCACGCCATCGAGCAGTGCCACGCCGAACTCGCCGGCATCGAGTGACAAAATATTGCCAAGCGCCGCGCGCTGCCCGTCACTGAGCTGTGCCGGATTGGCCTCCGGATCGGGCGGCAGCACCACGGGCGGCGGCGCCATTTCGATCCGCTCCAGCGCCCCGGCGCGTTCCAATCCCTCGATTACGGAAAACGATACGCCGGTGGCACCCACCAGTGCCGCCTTGGGCCAGGCCTGATCGTCCATCAGCGTGTCCAGCACCCGAAGCCGCGCCGGCGTCAGTTTCTCCGGCTCATGCCCCGTGCGGCGAAAGGCCGTCACCGGCTTTGGTGCATCCAGCGCTTCCGGCGAGCGCAAGACGCCGCGCAGCACCTGCCCCGGCGCCGCCAGCGTATAGCGCGCCACCCATTCGATGAGACGCAGCAGCTCTTCCGATAATGGCTGCGTCTGGTAGACATGGGCGATATCACGCAGCCGATTATGCGCCACCATGTCCTTGGGCGGTCCCCAGACCACGCCCTGGATCAGCCGTGGCCCCAGCGGCACGGCCACGATCGAGCCGCGGCTGACCGTCATGCCGTCGGGCACGCGATAGCTATAGGGGCCCTCGACGGCGACCCCCACCAGCACCGCCACGATGTCGCCTGCTCCATACATCAAGTTTGTGCGCGTTCCGTTCTCTTTTGCCCTAAATAGGAAGCTTGCGTGATTCTTGCCAGACGCTCCCATTAATGTGGCCTTTACCAAGCCGGCCGAGACTGACCCGATGACCGACAGCGCCTTTGCCACCGACGATTTCATCCGCTCCCGCATCGCCGATTGGCTGCGCGACCTGGGCTCGGTGCGGCGGCTAGCGGCAAAAACGCTCGAAGCTTATAGCCGCGACATCGGCCAGTTCATGAGCTTTCTCGCCGGCCATATGGGCGGCCCCGTCTCGCTCGCCGCCCTCAAGGAACTGCGCGGCGCTGATATTCGCGCCTTCATGGCCCAGCGCCGCAGCGAAAGCCTCGGCTCCCGCTCCCTGGCTCGCGTGCTTTCTGCCCTCAAGAGCTTTTTCGGCTTTCTGGAGCGCGAGGGAACGCTGGCGACCGAAGCCCTCAACGTCATTCGTACCCCAAAGATCGGGCGCTCCCTGCCCAAGGCGCTGACAGTGATCGAGGCCAAACAAACCATCGCAACCACCAACGAGATGGAAGACATCCCCTGGATCGCCGCCCGCGATATGGCGGTAATTTCGCTGTGCTACGGTGCCGGCCTCCGCATTTCCGAAGCCCTGGCGCTGACCTCCGGCGATCTTGAAGCGGCAACCTTGCGCGTCACCGGCAAGGGTGGCAAGGTGCGCATGGTGCCCCTGATCGCCCCGGTCCGGCAGTCAATCGAGACCTATCTCGGCCTCGCCCCGTTCAAGCTCTGGCCCGACGACAAGCTTTTTCGCGGCGTCAAGGGCGGCGTTCTCTCGCCTCGCCTGATCCAGAAGCGCATGGAACAGCTTCGCTCCGCCCTGGGCCTGCCACCCTCGGCCACGCCCCACGCCCTGCGCCACTCCTTTGCCACCCATCTTCTCGGCCGTGGCGGCGATCTGCGCGCCATCCAGGAATTGCTGGGCCATGCCAGCCTCTCCTCGACGCAGATCTATACTGCCGTCGACACCGAGCGCCTGCTCGAAAGCTACGCCGCCGCCCACCCGCGCGGCTGAGCTGGACGGATTTGGCTGAACCCGGCTTTGCCCTTGGGGAGACGAGGCGTAGACCCGTTCTTCGAAAGAAGACGCCCATGCCTCCCTCCTCCACCCCCAAAATCGACACCTTCGGCTATGCCCTCGCCATCGGCGGCGCCGCCTTGTTTTCCACCAAGGGCATCTTCATCAAGCTCGCCTTCTCCCAGGGCGTATCGACCGAAGCCGCCCTCGCCCTGCGCATGCTGGTCGCCCTTCCGGTCTATGTCGCGATCCTCGTCACAATCCTGCGCCGCAACCCCGCTTTGCGCGCAAGCCTCACGCCACGGCTGGTCGGCTCCAGCATGGCCGTTGGCGCGCTCGGCTATTACCTGTCGAGCTACCTCGATTTTGCCGGTCTCGCCTTTGTCTCCGCGCAATACGAACGGCTGGTGCTCTTCACCTACCCCTTCTTCGTGCTGCTGTTCGGCGTTTGGTTCTTTGGCGAGCGCATGGTGTGGCGCCTCGTGCCGCCCATGCTCATCACCTATGGCGGGCTGCTGGTGATCTTTGCCTGGAACCTCGCCGTCAACCCCGATGGCCTCATGATCGGCACCATCCTGGTTCTGGGCTCGGCTTTGACCTTCGCCTTCTACCAGCACCTCGCCAGGCGGCAGATGAAGCTGATCGGCTCGGGGCTTTTCACCTGCATCGGCATGTCCACCGCCGCTGTGCTCGCCATCACCCAGAGCCTCGTCGTCGACGGCCCCGCCACCTATGCAAGCTTTACGCCCTATGTCTGGTCGCTCGGCCTGATGCTGGGCATTTTCGGCACCGTGCTGCCCTCCTTCCTGCTCAACACCGCCATCAGCCGCATCGGCCCGCAGGCAACCTCCTCGACCGCCTCCTTCGGCCCGGTGATCACCATTGCCCTCGCCGTACTGGTGCTGGGTGAAGCCTTCACCTGGATCCATGCCCTGGGCACGGCGCTGGTCCTCCTCGGCTCATGGCTCTTTGCCCGGCTCGAAAGCCAAAGCCGGCGCAATCCCACCTAAATGCGTGTTCGCCCGGCTGCCGTAATCCCGCTATAAAGTGCTGAGCAGATGGGAATTCACGGGACCGTGTTCCCGAAACAGGCTTGCGAGCATCGGCACCGGAACGTGCCGGCTTCGATCAGGAGGGACTGCGAATGCGTATGAAACCGAGAGCGCTAGCCGGAGCTTTGCTGGCGCTGACGCTAGCTGCGGGCTTTGCGTCGCCCGCCTGGGCGCAGGCCACCGATGTCGATTTCGGCGATGACAGCTCCGAATGGGCCAATGACGGCGAATGCGACGATCCCCGCTTTGCCGGTTCCGGCATGGCAGCGGAACTCGAGGACGCCGACATCCTCAAGGACGCCACCGATTGCCGCGCCGCTTTCGAGGCGGGCAATATCGCCCACGCCGACACGCCGGTCGAGGCCCCTGTCGCCGAAACCGTCGCGCCGCCCGTCGCCACCACAGCTGCCGCGGATGTCGATTTTGGCGACGACACATCGAGCTGGGCCAATGATGGCGAGTGTGACGATCCCCGCTTCAGCGGCACCGGCATGGCCGTCGAACTTGAAGATGCCGATATCCTCAAAGACGCCACCGACTGCCGCACGGCTTTCGAGGCGGGCACGATCAGCATCGCCGAGACTGGTGATATTCCGGCGGCCACCACCGACACTGCCGCGATCGACTTCGGCGACGACAGCTCCGAATGGGCACGGGACGAGGAATGCGACGACCCGCGCTTTGCCGGCTCCGCCATGGCCGGTACGCTTAACGACGTCAATATCGGCAAGGACGCCACGGACTGCGAGGCCGCCTTCAATGCCGGCACCGTTACCCTCGCCGAGAACGCGCCCAACGACACCGGAAACAGCGGCGACAACACCGCCCTCTTGACTGCCATTGCCGGCCGCATCGATTTTGGCGACGACTCCGGGGACTACCCCAATGACGGCGAATGCGACGATCCCGACTTTGTCGGCTCGGCCATGGCGCTGGAGCCGGTCGAAAACGAACGCCTGGGTGACGCGACCGACTGCCGCGCGGCCTTTATCGCCGGCACCGTTTCGCTGAGAGGTGCAGCGACCCAGCCAGCTGCCTTCGACTACGGCTCCGATACGTCCGCCTATGCCAATGACGGCGAATGCGACGACTGGCGTTTCGCCGGATCGGCCATGTCCAAGAAGCTTTTCTCCGAAGATGTCTTGGGCGATGCCAGCGATTGCCAGGCCCTGGAACAGTCCGGCGCCATCGCGATCAAGCGCGTTTATCAGCCGGGCTATGCCGAAAACGGTCCCTATGACAGCTCGAACATCGACTTTGGCAACAATTCATCGACCTACGCCAATGACAATCTGTGCGACGACCCGCGCTTTGAAGGCCCCGGCACAGCCGTGACCCTGCTCGACAGCGATCGCATGGCCGATGCCGACGATTGCCGCACGGCCTATGAGGCAGGAACGGTTGATCTGCGCGAAGGCCAGGGGTGAAGGTTCGGGGCAAATGCCAAAGGCGGGGTTGGTCCCCGCCTTCTGTGTTTGGTGAACCAGCGAAGGCACCCCCTCCCTACCTGCGCTAAGCCTGCGGCTAAGCTCCGGTACCCTCCCCTCGGAGGGGGAGGGTATGCACAGTGGGTGAACAAGCTCGGTGCCCACCTTCCCCCTCAGAGGGGAAGGCAAGCGTAGCTTAGGTGCGCAGCGCCTTAGCGCAGCTCGGAAGGGGGCGCCTTCCTTGCCTAACTAAGCCGCCTTGCGGTCCACCATCATCTTCTTGATCTGCGCAATGGCCTTGGCCGGGTTCAGACCCTTCGGACACACCTGGGCGCAGTTCATGATCGTGTGGCAGCGGTAGAGCTTGAACGGGTCTTCGAGATTGTCGAGGCGCTCCGGCGTCGTCTCGTCACGCGAGTCGATCAGCCAGCGATAGGCCTGCAACAGCGCCGCGGGGCCCAGATACTTTTCGCCATTCCACCAATAGCTCGGGCACGAGGTCGAGCAGCAGGCGCAAAGAATGCACTCGTAGAGCCCGTCGAGCTTGGCCCGGTTCTCGACCGACTGCGTCCATTCCTTTTGCGGCGTGGGCGAGGTGGTCTTGAGCCAGGGCTCAATGGCGCGGTGCTGCGCGTAAAAATTGGAAAGGTCGGGCACCAGATCCTTGACCACCGGCATATGCGGCAGCGGGTAGATCTTGATCGGACCGGAACTGTCGTCCATGCCCTTGGTGCAGGCTAGCGTATTGAGCCCGTTGATATTCATCGAGCACGAGCCGCAAATGCCTTCGCGGCAGGAGCGGCGCAGCGTCAGGGTCGCATCCACGTTGTTCTTGATGTAGAGCAGCGCGTCGAGGATCATCGGCCCGCAATTGTCGAGATCGACGAAATAGGTGTCGATGCGGGGATTGGCTTCCGTGTCCGGATCATAGCGATAGATATGGAATTCGCGCAGGCGCGTCGCATTGGCAGGCTTGGGCCAGGTCTTGCCCTTTTGCGGCTGGTCGGCCTTGCGAAGCGTGAGTTCGGCCATCTTGTATTCCTTCTCAACGGACGCTTGGGGTCGCCCGGAAAATCAGTAGTTCGGCTTGCAGATCTGGTTCGATTTGGCGACGTAGGTATTGTAGGGCACCGCATCCTCCGGCGCCGTCGGGCGGCCCTTCATTGAGGCGATCACCACGCCCATGAAGCGCTCGTCGATCAACGTCATCGCCGCGTCGGCCTTGCAGGCGCACAGCGTCTGGTCCTGCGCGATGCCCATGCAGGTCGTGTAAAACTCATCCTTTTGCGCAGCCGTCGGCGCGGCAACAGCAGGCAAAGCCAGAATCATAATGGCGGCAGTAGCGAGAACGAAGCGCATCAGTAGACGCGTGCCTTGGGCGCAATTTTCTTGAGATCGATGCCGCCTTGGTCATAAGGCGTCAGCGGATCGGTGATCACCGGACGGTAGGAAAGCTCCACTGCGCCGGTGGCGATGTCGACACTCGCCAGCGTGTGCTTGCGCCATTCAACGTCGTCGCGGTTCGGAAAATCCTCATGCGCATGGGCGCCGCGCGACTCGTGCCGCGCCTCGGCCGAGACCACCGTCGCCATGGCGCAGGCCATGAGATTTTCGAGTTCCAGCGTTTCCACCAGGTCCGAATTCCAGATCAGCGAGCGGTCCGAAACCTTGATGTCGGCGAGGCGCCCATAGATTTCGCTCATCGCCTGGACGCCATTCTTGAGCGAGGCGTCGGTGCGGAACACGGCGGCATCGGCCTGCATGGTGCGCTGCATCTCGTCGCGCAGCTTCGCCGTCGGCTGCGATCCATTGGCGTTGCGCAAGCGATCGAGGCGCGCCAGGATCTTGGCATCCTCAGCCTGGTTGATGCCCGGCACCGGCGCGGCACGATCGATCACCTTGCCGGCCCGGATGGCGGCGGCACGGCCGAAGACAACGAGGTCGGTCAGCGAATTCGAGCCCAGCCGGTTGGCGCCATGCACCGAAGCGCAGGCCGCTTCGCCCACCGCCATCAGGCCCGGCACAATGCGGTTGGGGTCTTCCGCCGTCGGGTTCAGCACTTCGCCATGATAATTCGCGGGAATGCCGCCCATATTATAATGCACCGTCGGCAGCACCGGGATCGGTTCGCGCGTGAGATCGACGCCGGCAAAGATCTTAGCCGACTCGGTGATCCCCGGCAGCCGCTCATGCAGCACCTTTGGGTCGAGATGATCGAGGTGAAGGTAGATGTGGTCCTTCTTGGGACCCACGCCACGGCCTTCGCGGATCTCCAGCGTCATGCAGCGGCTCACGACGTCGCGCGACGCCAGGTCCTTGGCATTGGGGGCATAGCGCTCCATGAAGCGCTCGCCTTCGGAATTGGTGAGATAGCCGCCTTCGCCACGCGCACCTTCGGTAATCAAGACGCCCGCGCCATAAATGCCGGTCGGGTGGAACTGCACGAATTCCATGTCCTGCAGCGGCAATCCGGCGCGCGCCACCATGCCATTGCCGTCGCCGGTGCAGGTATGGGCCGAGGTCGCCGAGAAATAGGAGCGGCCATAGCCGCCGGTCGCCAACACCACCATCTTGGCGCGGAAGCGATGCAGCGTGCCGTCGTCGAGCTTCCAGGCAATGACGCCCTGGCATTCACCGTTCTCGCCCATGATCAGGTCGAGCGCGAAATACTCGATAAAGAACTGCGCGTCGTTCTTGACCGACTGACCATAAAGCGTGTGGAGGATCGCGTGGCCGGTGCGGTCGGCGGCGGCGCAGGTGCGCTGCACCGGCGGGCCATCGCCGAATTCGGTCATGTGACCGCCGAACGGCCGCTGGTAGATCTTGCCGTCCTGCGTACGCGAAAACGGCACGCCATAGTGCTCGAGCTCATAGATCGCCGCCGGCGCTTCACGCGCCAGATATTCCATGGCGTCGTTGTCGCCCAGCCAGTCCGACCCCTTGACGGTGTCATACATGTGCCACTGCCAAGAGTCGGGCCCCATGTTCTGCAGCGAGGCTGCAATGCCGCCTTGCGCGGCAACGGTATGCGAGCGGGTGGGGAAAACCTTGGTGATGCAGGCGGTATTGAACCCCTGCTCGGCCATCCCCAGCGTCGCGCGCAGGCCTGCGCCACCAGCGCCCACCACCACCACGTCGAATTCGTGGTCGATCAGTTCGTAAGCGGCCATCGATTAACCCCAGAAGACGAGCTTGAGCACGGCGCCGATACCGGCCATCGCGATCAGGAGACAGAAAAGCGAGTTCAGCATCATCACGAGGCTATACATGCGGCCATGCAGGTAATCCTCGAGCGTATCGCGCATGCCGTTGCGCATATGCGTCGCCACGATGCCGATCAGGAAAGCCAGTGGCAGACCGATCCACGGATTGCCGACCAGCGCCACCACATCCATGCGCTCTTCGCCGGCAAGGCGAATAACCAGGAACAGCAGCATGCCCAAGAAGGCGATATTGATCGCCCCGGTCGTGCGCTGGGTGATGAAGCGCCGGGTCGAGGCACTGGCACTGCCATAATGGGTGCGCGGATTGGCGATCATGTCCTTGGTGATACGTTCGCGCATCTTACTTCACCCACACGAAAACGGTCCAGACAAGCAGCGTGATGGTGATCGAGGCGGCAAGCGTCGCCCAGGCCATGGTGGAGCGCTGCCCCGGCTCCATCATCACCGCAAAATCCCAGACGAAATGGCGAATGCCCCCGCACATATGATGCACGAGGCTCCAGGTGAAGCCGAACAGCACCAGCTGCCCGAACCAGCTGCCGTAAAGGGCATTGACCTGGTCCAGCGGCGCCTGCCCAAAGGCCGCCGCCACGAGCCAGATCACGAACAGCGACATGCCTGCATAGTTGGCAATGCCGGTGGCGCGATGCAGGATCGACATGGCCATGGTGATGGTCCAGCGATAAATCTGCAGGTGGGGAGACGTAGGGCGGGCTCTGACCGACATGAATGTTCCAAGAGGCTGAAGCTGAAGACGGGCGCCTTCAGTTTGGAATTGTTCGAGTGTGTAGCGCCCAATCCCTACAAAATCAAAGCTTCAGCGCCATGACACCATCACATTCCGGCGCAATCCGCACTTTGTTCGCTTGGCGCACGAGCTGTTCGCTGCCCGGCCTCTGGCATTTTGGTCGAGGCGCCGCTAAGCCGAAGCCAGCAACGGAGCCTCTGCCATGAACGAGCGCGCAAAGATCATCAGCAAGCAGGTGCTGGCCAAATCCTGGGGGAGCCTCACCAGCTACACCATGGATTACCGCCGCCAGGACGGCACCGTGCAGCGCCTCAAGCGCGAAGCCTATGACCATGGCAGCGCCGCCGCCATTCTCCTCTACGATCCGGATCGGAAGACCGTGCTCCTGGTCCGCCAGTTCCGTTTTGCCGTCATGCTCAATGGCGACCATGCCGACATGCTCGAAGTTTGCGCCGGCATGCTCGATGGCGACGATCCAAAAACCTGCGCCATCCGCGAAGCCACCGAGGAAAGCGGCCACGCGCCGACCGACCTCCGCCATGTCTGCGACGTCTATGTCAGCCCAGGCTCCGTCACCGAAAAAGTCAGCCTCTTTATCGGCCACTACCACGCCAGCACCCGCCAGCACGAAGGCGGCGGCCTTGCCGATGAGGGCGAAGACATTGAAGTGGTGGAACTGCCGCTCGCCGAAGCCCTGGCCATGATCGGCGATGGCCGCATCATGGACGCCAAGACCGTCCTCCTGCTGCAGCATCTCGCCCTCACCGCTTGACGAACCCATAGCCATGTAGCTATAAATCAAAACCATAGCCAACCAGCTATGGTTTTCCCCATGTCTGCACCCGACGTCCTGTTCCGCGCCCTCGCCGACCCGACAAGACGGGCGCTGTTCGAACGCCTCTGCCGCGAGGGCGAAGCGACCGTCGGCACCCTCACCAAGACCGCCAACGTTTCCCAGCCCGTCGTTTCCAAGCATCTTGGCGTCCTCCGCGACGCCGGTCTCGTCCAGCATCGCCCCGACGGGCGGCAGACCCATTACCGCGCCGACCTCCAGGCCCTCCGCCCCCTGGCCGACTGGACCACGGAAATGTCGAGCTTTTGGGAAAACCGCCTCGATCACCTCGATGATCTTCTCAAGAGGATGGATCAATGACCAGCGAGCCCGTTCTCCTTTCCGGCGGCAATCCGCAGATCACCAAGGGTTTTGGTGACGAAAAAGTCGCCGATTACATCGCTGCGGTGCCGGGCTGGAAACAGGCGGTCTGTCGCCAGCTCGATGGCTTGATCTCTGACGCCGTGCCCAACCTCTCCAAAGCCGTGAAGTGGAACACGCCCTTCTATGGGCTCGATGACCGGCACTGGTTCGTCAGTTTCCACTGCCTCACCAAATACGTCAAAGTCGCCTTCCCCGCCGGCACCGAACTCGATCCCGTGCCGCCCGGCACCTCCAAACAGCCCCGCGTCCGCTATCTCGACATCTACGAGGACGCGCCCTTCGACGCCGAACAATTCATCTCCTGGGTCAAGCAAGCCAGCGCTATGCCTGGCGAAAAGTACTGAGGATCATCATGCCAAAAGCCACAGCGCATATGGACCAAAGCCTTGCCCCCCAGCATATCGACAAGCGCATCGCCGATGCCGGCGGCTGGCGCGCCGAAACCCTCACGCGCCTCCGCGCCCTGATCCACGAGGCCGATCCTGGCGTGGTCGAGGAATGGAAATGGAACGTCCCAGTCTGGGCGCTCGACGGCATCATCTGCACCGGCGAGGTCTATAAGGCCGCCGTCAAGACCACCTTCCCGCATGGCGCCGCGCTGCCCGATCCCACCGCTCTCTTCAACTCGAGCCTCGAAGGCGCCACCCGCCGCGCCATCGATTTCAAGGAAGGCGCCCCGATTGACGAAGCCGCTTTCATCGGCCTCATCCGCGCTGCCATCGCCTTCAACAAGAGCAAGAAGCCATGAGCGAAACCAGAACCGTCGTCATCGAGCGCGACTTCGCCCATGCGCCGGAAAAACTCTGGCGCGCCCTCACCCAGCCGGCGTTGATCGAAGACTGGCTGATGCGCAACGACTTCGTCCCCGAACTCGGCCACAAATTCACCCTTCGCGGCGACTGGGGCGGCGTCCTCGATTGCGAAGTGCTGGCGCTCGAGCCGATCACCAGGCTCGTCTATAGCTGGAACTTTGCCAACGACGATCCCGCCTACGCCCTCGAAAGCGTCGTCACCTTCACGCTCACCCCCTCCGTCACCGGCACGCATCTGAGCGTTGAGCAAACCGGCTTCCGCCCCGACCAGAAAGCCGCCTATGGCGGCGCCCACGCCGGCTGGAAGGGTTTTATGGAAAAGCTCAAAACCGTGGTGGCCCGGGCTTAGAAACGCCCCCACCCAGCCTCCCCCGTAATTCGGGGAGGAGACGATCGGGTATGCGGCTCGATATCAGCATCGCACCGGCCCAACTCCTCCCCCTCCTAAAGGGGGAGGCCGGGTGGGGGTGCTCCCTCCCCTAGATGGGGAGGGTAGCAAAGCTTGCCGCAGGCCTAGCGACGCTGGGGTGGGGTGACTTTCTGGATTGGGCGCAGCGCCGCCGCCCTAAAAGTCCACCAGCTTCTTCTCCGGATCATAAGGCTGATCCTTGGCCACCCGGGTCACCGCCTGGCCGCAGCGCATCTTCTTACTCACCTGGTCATAGGCATAGGTCGGCCCGCCATGCAGCTGCCAGCCCTCCGACAGCGCCTTGGTCACCTTGTGGCAAAAAGCGGAATCGTCTTCACCGGACAAAAACCGATAGATCAGCATGCACGTCTCCCCCGACCGGCGCCCTCCGCCGGCAATTGATCTTGTCGCCTCTTAGCGCTAATCGAAAGCCTATGCACAGCTTTCCTCAGCACCTGCTCGACGGCCACGCCAATTTCATGTCGGGACGCTATTCCCGCGAGAAAGAACGCATTCGCGATCTGGCCGAGGTCGGCCAGAAGCCGACCACCATGATCATCGCCTGCTGCGACAGCCGCGCAGCGCCCGAAATGATCTTCGATACCGGCCCGGGCGAAGCCTTTGTCCTGCGCAACGTCGCCAACCTCGTGCCCACCTATCAGCCCGATGGGGGCCAGCACGGCACGTCGGCAGCGATCGAATTCGCCATCAAGGGCCTCGGCATCGCCAATATCGTCATCATGGGCCACGGCCGCTGCGGCGGCATCAAGGCGGCGCTCAACCCCGATTACAGCCCGCTCGATGAAGGAGACTTCATCGGCAAGTGGATGAGCATGCTGGGCGAATTGCCGAGCCAGCTCGGCACCAACACGATGATGACGGCAACCGAGCAGCAGACGGCGCTTGAACGCATCTCCATCCGCAACTCGATCCGCAACCTGCGCACCTTCCCCTATGTGGCCGCGCTCGAGGCGGAAGAAAAGTTGGCCGTGCATGGCGCCTGGTTCGATATTTCGACGGGCGAGCTTTGGATCATGGATCACAACGGCGATTTCATTCGCCCCGCACTCTGAGCTTTTGCCTGCCCCAATGTGGTCACGGCATTGCACTTGCCGCGCCAAACTTGGCTGGCCAAACTAGTTCGGCGCACCCGAGATAAGCTTGCTCACGCTGCCGTGATCACTTGAAGAGGCCCGCTTTCCGGGCCTTTTTTCTCGCCCGCAAATGGCCCAGACTTTTGTCAGCCCTCGCCCTTTGCCGGGCCAGCACGGGCCACATTGGACCGGCAATCTTCTTCTCACGGATCGCCGGAGAGCATCCGTCGGCGAAATCATTCGCTGCTTTTCCCAACTCACATGGAGAAATCCCATGAAGAAGATCGTCCTGACCTCCCTGTTCGCCCTCGGCCTTTCGGGCGCCGCCTTCGCGCAAGCCGCCACCGATTTCGCAACGGTGGATGCGGATATCAGCGGTGGCGTGACCTTTGCCGAAGCGCAGGTGGCCTGGCCGGATCTGACCCAGGAAGCGTTCACCGCTGCCGACACGGACGGCAATGGCGAACTCTCCGTTGAGGAATATAACGCGCTTCTTGCAAGCGCTGCCCCGGCGCAATAAGGCCGGAACAGGTGGGCCGCCTTCGGGCGGCCCTTCCCCTAAGCCCGAGCCTTGCGCAGGGTGACCAGGAGCCCCACGATCACCAGCGCTGCGCCCGCCACTTCCAACAGCGTCACCATCTCCCCCAGCACCAGATATCCCGAAGCCAGCCCCGTGATCGGCACCAGAAGCGTAAAGGGCGCGACTGTGGACGCCGGATGCCGAGACAAAAGCCAGGCCCAGATGCCGCCGCCGAGCAAGGTTGCTGGATAGGCCAAAAAGGCGATAAGCCCCGCATCGTCCCAGCCGAAATTGGCCAGGGCGTCAGCCACCTGTGCCGGTCCCTCGACCAGAAGCGACAAGGCCAGCAGCGGGATCGGCGACACCAGCGCTCCCCAAACGGTGAACGACACGGCATTCACCCGCCCCGCCTTCTTCGTCAGCACATTGGCCAGCCCCCAGCTCACGGCGGCCACGATGGTCAATGAGAGCGGCAGAAGCCCTGCACCTTCGATGCGCTCGCTGGCGATCACCGCAATGCCGCCAAAGGCGATGGCTGCCCCCATAATCTGAAAGCGGCTTGGCCGCTCCCCCAGGATCAGGAAGGCCATCAGCATGGTAAAGAAGGCCTGCGTCTGCAGTACGATCGAACTCAACCCCGCCGGCATGCCCCAGGCGATGGAGAGGTTCAAAAAGGCGTAAAGCGCAAAGCCGAAGCTCAACCCGTAAAGAACGACGATCCACCACTGCGTCTTGGGCGGTCGCACGAACAAGGCTGCCGGAAGCGCCGCCGCTGCAAACCGCAGCGCCGCCGCCAGAATAGGCGGCAAAGCCTCGACGCTGAGCTTGATAACGACGAAGTTGAAGCCCCAGATCGCAACGACCAGAAGGGCAAGAAGGACGTGGCGGATGGGCATGGGCACCAAAGAGGCGGTTAAGCCGGCTCTCGTTGCCACACATAAAGAATGTCCGGAAGCCCTTCTTCGTTGTCGCCGCTGGTTTGACGCTCGATGGCAAAACCTAAGCGTTCGTAAAAGCGCCGCGCCGGATGGTTGTCCGCAAAGCACCAGAGCTGCAACCGCTCCTGCCGCGACATGGCTTGGCGCACCAGTGCCTCGCCGATGCCGCGGCCGCGACAGTCCGGATGGAGATAAAGGTGATCGATCCAGCCCTCGGTCTCCGCCATGAACCCGATTGGCCGGTCCAAAGACGCAAGCGTCACCCGTGCCTCTTTGACAGCGCCTGCAAGAAAGGCCCGATCTTCTTCGGCCGTGTGCAGTTTCGGCAAAAACGGCAGAGCCACGGCGCGCGAACGGCCGAAGATATCGACGATCGCATCGACATCTTCAGCATTTGCGGCACGAAAGGTGACGCCCTGCGGCGCCACCCTCGCTTGTGTCACCTACGCAGCCTTCTTGCGCGCCGCATAACCCTTTTCGATCAGCGTTTCGGCGATCTGGATCGTGTTGAGCGCGGCGCCCTTGCGGAGGTTGTCGGAAACCACCCACATGGCAATGCCGTTCTCGACCGTGGTGTCTTCGCGGATGCGCGACACATAGGTGTCGTATTCACCGACAGCTTCGACCGGGGTCGCATAGCCGCCCGGTTCGCGCTTATCGAGCACCGAAATGCCCGGTGCCTCGCGCAGCAAATCGCGGGCTTCGTCGGCGGAGATCGGGTCGGCAAACTCGATATTGACCGCTTCCGAGTGCCCCACGAAAACCGGCACGCGCACGGCGGTGCAGGAGACCTTGATCTTGGGATCGAGGATCTTCTTGGTTTCGGCCAGCACCTTCCACTCTTCCTTAGTGTAGCCGTCTTCCATGAACACATCGATATGCGGGATGACGTTGAAGGCGATCTGCTTAGGGAACTTGTTGCCCGGACCGGGGCTGTCATTGACGAAAATGCCCTTGGTCTGGTTCCAGAGCTCGTCGACGCCTTCCTTGCCGGCGCCCGAGACCGACTGGTAGGTCGAGACCACGACGCGCTTGATGGTCGCCGCGTCATGCAAGGGCTTGAGCGCCACGACCAGCTGCGCCGTCGAGCAATTGGGGTTGGCGATGATGCCAGTGCGGTTGGCGTCGGCCAGCCAGCGGTCGAGCTGGTGCCCGTTCACTTCCGGCACGATCAGTGGCACGTCCGAATGGTAGCGCCAATAGCTCGAATTATCGATGACGATGGCGCCGGCCGCTGCAATCCTGGGGCCCCATTCCTTGGCGATCGAGCCGCCCGCCGACATGATGGCGAAGTCGACTTCGGAAAAGTCGAAATGCTGCAGGTCGCGCGCCTTGAGGATCTTGTCGCCGAACGAAATCTCGCGGCCGATCGACTTGGACGAGGCCAGCGCATAAACCTCGTCGGCCGGAAACTTGCGTTCGGCCAGGATGTTGAGAACTTCGCGGCCCACATTGCCCGTGGCACCGACGACAGCGACGCGATAACCCATTTTGGAACTCCGGTCCCTTACCATTCCGCCCCCGCGCGATCATCTCGACCGCGGTCCTGGTTCTGCGCCTCTCCCCGTCGGGAGTGCGACCCGGGGAAAAGCGTCAGGCGGTTTTGGTGGTTTTGGTCATGGCGAACATGCCCCCGGCGGTGAACCGGGTGGTGGCAGAGGCGGCGATAGGGCCGATGCTGACCATGACGATGTTGCTTCCTATCAAAGAGCAGGATTTCTCATACGCCGAAATAGGAAATAGTCAATTGCCTTGCTTGCCGCCGCCTTGGGGGCTAGGGCTCCGACCTTGAAGAGGACCAGATATGCCCGACTACGATGTAATCATTCTCGGTGCCGGCGCTGCCGGCATGATGGCGGGCATCGAAGCAGGCCGTCGCGGCCGCAAGGTCCTCGTCGTCGACCATGCCCGCGACCCAGGCGAAAAGATCCGCATTTCCGGCGGCGGCCGCTGCAACTTCACCAATGTGAACGCCACCCACACCGCCGGCCGCGAACGCTTCCTGAGCCAAAACCCGCGCTTCGCCCTCTCCGCCCTCTCGCGCTACACGCCCGAGATGTTCATCGACAAGGTCAAGAAGCGCGGCATCAAGTTCCACGAAAAGACCCTGGGCCAGCTCTTTTGCGACGGGCCGGCAACGCAGATCGTTTCCATGCTCACCGACGAACTGCGCCAAGCCGGTGCCACCATCTGGACCGGCCGCTCCGTCGGGAGCATCGAAAAGATCAGCGATGGCTTTGACGTCATGGTCGGAGATGGCCGCGTCACCACCACGAGCCTGGTCGTCGCCACGGGCGGCAAGTCCATCCCCAAGATGGGCGCCACCGGCTTTGCCTATGACGTCGCCCGTCAATTCGGCCTCAAACTCACCGACACCCGCCCCGCCCTCGTGCCGCTCACTTTCGAGCCCGGCGCCCTCGAAAAGCTGACCCCACTGGCCGGCGTCTCCACCAATGCCGTGGTCAGCCGCGGCAAGACGAAATTCGAGGAAGCCCTCCTTTTCACCCATCGTGGCCTTTCCGGCCCGGCAATCCTTCAGATCTCGTCCTATTGGCGCGAAGGCGAGCCCATCACCGTCGACCTCCTGCCCGGCGAGGACGCGCTCGATTTCTTTCGCGCGGCCCGCCAGTCGGCCCCCAAGCAGCACCTCCAGACCGCGCTCGCCGAACGCCTGCCCAAGCGGCTAGCGCAGCTCGTCGGCGACAACATCAACCAGCCCGGCATGATCGGCGACTTTTCCGACAAGAAACTCACCACTGCTGCCGACGCGGTCAACCGCTGGACGCTCAAACCCGTCGGCTCGGAAGGCTATCGCACCGCTGAAGTGACCCTGGGCGGCATCGACACGGAAGGACTCGACGCCAAGACGCTGATGGCGCGCACCGTCCCCGGCCTCTTCTTTGTCGGCGAAGCGGTGGACGTCACCGGCTGGCTGGGCGGCTACAATTTCCAGTGGGCCTGGGCCTCGGGCTATGCCGCCGGGCAGGCAGCCTAGAACTTCCAGCCCAGCCGCACGCCAAAGTTGGAGAGCCCGGCATTGGCCTGGCACAGACCAGCATTGGACGTGTGCTCGTAGGTCACCGTCGCCGTGACGTTGTCGCTAAGGTTTGCGCCGATGCCGAAGCGTTCGTAGAAATTCACCTGGCAGCCGAAATTGCGATAACCAGCCGGCGCATTCGTCAGATAGCCGGTATGAGCGGCCGCGCCAAAGGTGCCTTCGAGGTAGAGCGGGGTCTCAAAGATCGGCAGCTGCCAGGTGAGGCCCAGATGGAAAAGGCTGTCCTGGCCCTTGGTGTTGATGGTGGCACCAAGTTCTGGGCGCGGCGCACCGATCCAGCGGAAAAAATCGGCGTCGGGCGTCGTGAACAAGACGTCGAAGCTCACATCCTCGAGCCGCTTCCAGTACCAGTCCTGCGGGTTCTGCGGCAGCATGGTCCAGTAGATTTCGTGGAAATGCCCGCCGATACGAACCTCATCGACGATGTCGAGAACGCCAGCCGAAAAAGAACCGGGCGCCGCATCCTGGGCCAGGGCCGGACTTGCCGCCAGGATCGCAAGGGTCGCAACTGCACTCAAGACACGCTTCATCGCCGGCCATCCTTGCCACAGATTGGCCTATCTAAGGGGCCCACAAGCCGCCCCGGTCAAGCGTATTTCGGCCCTGCCCTGCGCAAATGGCGCCCGCTGTGTCACAAAATCCCGATCCGGCCTTGACCTTAGGGCCTTCCATCGTGATCTAACGATCAAGATTTTCAGCACAGATTGTTTCGATCATGCCCGCACAATTCGCCCTTTCGCTCCAGGATCTAGCCCCCATCGCCTTTGGCTCCAGCACAGTGGAAGCCATGGCCGAAACGGTGAAATTAGCGCAGGCGGCAGATGGGCTGGGCTACAACCGCCTCTGGTATGCCGAGCATCATGGCATGCCTTCCATCGCCTCCTCGGTCCCTGAAATCCTGATCGGCAGCGCCGCCGCGGCGACCAAAAACATTCGCGTTGGTTCGGGCGGCGTCATGCTGCTCAACCATGCGCCCCTGCGCATTGCCGAGGCCTATCGCACGCTCGAAGCGCTCCATCCGGACCGCATCGACCTCGGCCTCGGCCGCGCCCCCGGGGGCGACGGCTATGCCATGCGCGCCTTGCGCTCCGGCGGCGGCGAGGAATTCTCGGCCTACCTCGCCGAGCTCATGGCCTTCGACGAAGACAATTTTCCACCCGATCACCCGTTCTCGCGCGTCCCGGTCTCGCCCGGCGGCGTGTCGCTGCCGCCCAAATGGCTGCTCGGATCGTCCGGTGCCAGCGCCCAGGCCGCCGGCCAGCTCGGCTTTGGTTATGCCTTTGCCGCCCATTTCAGCCACACCCCGGCGGCCCCAGCCTTCGCCGCCTACCGTGAAGCCTTCCAGCCCTCCGGGGATTTTCCGGAGCCCCGCACCATTCTCTGCCTCTCGGTGATCTGCGCGCCGACGGAGGAAGAAGCCAGGCACCTGGGCATTTCCCAGGCGGTCAACTGGGCCCGCTTCGTCACCGGCGAGCAGCGCCAGCTCACCTCGCCCGAAGAAGCCATGAACCACAAGCTAACGCCACAGCAACAGGCCGTCATCGATCAGCAATCGACGCTCTGGCTGGTCGGCAGCCCCGAACAAATGGCGGAAGCCATCACCGAAAAGGCCAAGGCCGCCGGAGCCGACGAAGTCATGGTCACGACGACCATCCACTCCTACGACCTGCGCCGCCGCTCCTATGCCCTGCTCGCCGAATCCCTGGGCGTCACGCCGCGGTAACCGCAAGGACCCCCACCCAACCTCCCCCGTTAGTCGGGGGAGGAGCTGTTCCGTGCAAGACCACAAACACAGCTTCAATCTCGATGAGACTCCTCCCCCGCCTTACGGGGGAGGCCGGGTGGGGGCCGGCCTTCGCAGCTACCCCCCTAATTCATCGCCTGCCGCGAAACCAGCTCGCACTGCCCCGTCGGCTCCACCTTCAGGGCCAGCTGCTGGCGATCAAGCTCTGCCAGCCACGCCGTCCACGAACACGGGCTCATTCCGTCCTCAACGCTAAGGCTTGCCGGCTTGGGGCCCTGCGCGAACCGCAGCTTGAGCTGCGCCCGCATCTCGCCCAAACTATTGCGCACACGCGCGATCGCCGGGGTGCCCTTGCGGTCACTTACCCAGTTCTGGATATCCCGATGCCGCGTCAGCATATGGGCTTGTGTCATTCTAGCCTCCTCCTCCGTTTTTGTTATTTCCCCGCGAAACGGCCCGGTCCTCCTCCGGTTCCGTCAGCGTTGATCTTTATTCACTCCATCGGGTCACGAGCTTGAGCGCTTCCATTTCCTCCGGAGAAAAATAATAAAGCTGGCTTGGCGGCGTTTCGAGCGCATGGAGCCACAGCGCCGGATCAACCCCGCCATCGCCCAGATAGCGGGTGATGTCGGCGGTCACCGCTTGCGCATCGGCCATGGCGACGCCCGCTACGCTGAGCGCGTCGATAGGGGTGGCGCTGAGTGCCGCCGCATAAATCTGATGAACGCCCACAGCTGCCTCGCGCCCGGCGATCCGCTCCGTGCCACCCGCAAAGATCAGCGGGCAGGACGAAGCACACAATCCGCCATTGGCGACTTCGGTGGAGAGGTCCCGCTCTCGAATCAGCCGGCCAATGCTAAGGGCATCGTCCACCGAGCCGCCAGGCGAATCCAGCAGCACGGTTGACACATATTCCCCGCGCGCCTCGATCTCGGCCAGGAACCTCGCCGACGACCCCGGATCGATCGTCCCGGTCAAGGTCAGCTTGCCGCCGCTGGCAAGCGCGATCTCGAGCGGCGCTTCCAAGAGCTCGGGACTGCTGGTGACCGGCGGACGCTCCTGCCCGCCGCCGCTCGGCGTCGTTGCTGGCGGCAGGATCGGCTGCGGCATCTGCGTCAAGGCCGGTGGCGGGGCAACCGAAGCCATCTCGCGGAAGTCGACATAGAGCACGCCAACCGTGCCGGCGAGCAAGGCATAAAAAGCAAAGCGCAAAACCGCGCCGTCTTCGAGCCCGCTCAGCCAGCCGCGAAGCCCGCCATTCGTTTTTGGCGCCAAGGTTGTCATGCCGGACGCGGCCCGTCACCCCGCTTGCGCTGCGCCGTTTCGATCGGGGTCACCGTCGTATCCGGTTCAATGGCGACCACCTCGGCGGGCGGCACGGGCTCCTCAGGCTCTTCCTTGGGCCTACCTGTCGCCACATCGATCCCGGCGGTCTCCATCTGCCGGTAGATCGACATGGCCCGCAGCATTTCCGCCGCGGTGATGTTCTCGGCTTCTTCGAGCGACTGGGAATCCTTACGCATCGCGTCATTGACGATCATCAGCACCAGGACCAGCACCACGGGCAGGAGGTCGATCGAGATCGCGCCGGCCCAGCTCGGAATAAAATCCTGCCAATAGCGCAACACGGCCTCGGCACTCGACAGCGGAACATAGCGCCGCTGCGGCACTTCTTCGGTCGCGAGGATTTCGTCCGCTGCCGTCGACAATGCTGCCGACTGTGCGGCAACCGAGGCACGAACCGTTTCGATCACCTGGTTCTGCCGTGTGGCCAGATCACCCACGGTGCCATCGGCAACTGGGGCAATAAAGCCTGCCGACAGATCCTCGGCAGCGCGCCGCACTGACGACGCAACGCCGGTCTGCTGCAGCGCAGCAATCACAGCAGTGAGCTGCACCGCTTCGGCCTGGAAGGCATCGGTACGCGGCTCGATGGCGCCTGGCGTCGAAACCAATTCGCGCATCGTGGCCAGCCGCGCCGATCCTTGCTCGAACTGCAAGGCGACCTCGTCACGCGAGCTGGTAATCGTGGTGGCCAGCTGGTTCATCTGCGTGCCCATCTGCTGCAGCAACTGCACGACGCTTCCCGAACCCGTCGTGCCGGTCAGCGCACCGGATTCCCGTTCATCTGCAGCAAGGCCGGAAAACCGCTCTGCCGCACGCTGCACGTCCGGCAGCAGCGACTGCGCCGCCAGCGCATTGGCATGGGCACGGTCGAGGTCCTCGGCGTAACCCTGAAGTGTTACCGCCATATGCTGTTCGGTCGCCGCCGACCCGGCCAGCGCCGCGGCATTGAGCCAGGAGCTCATCGCCATGATCATGAGGCACCCGATAGCCATGGTGATGAAAAGCGCCACGCGCTGCACGCCCCCCGTCACCAGCGGCACGAAGCGCATCATGAAGGTCCAGAAGGCGTAGATCGCAACGGACACCGCCGCCGAATAAATGATGGCCGCGAAAAAGACGAAGGTCGCCGAGCCGTCCAAGAGCCCGCGCACGCCCAGATAGGTATAGACGCCCGAGGCGAGCGCCAGCACCGCCAAGGCAAAGCGGCTCATCGTCTCGACGCCGCGCACGGTTTCGCTGAGACGGTAGGCATTGGGTTTAAGCTGCATGAAAGCCCCGACGCTGTGGCCCTCCCCAGGGCCTTAAGAGGACGTTAACACAACCAACCCGGCGGAACGGTGGCAGAACGGACCATGGTTAATCGCGCGGCGTTGACAGTTCGGTGAGCGAAAGCCTACCCAAGCACCCGCAACGAGGAGACCTCTACATGTCGAACAAAGTCCGCTGGGGCATTCTGTCCACCGCCAATATCGGCATGCAGAAGGTCACGCCTGCCATCCAGAAGTCGCCCAGCTCCGAGGTCGTCGCCATCGCCTCGCGCGATGGCGCAAAGGCTCGTTCCGCAGCCGACCAGCTGGGGATTGAGAAAGCATATGGCTCCTACGAAGAGCTCTTCGCCGATCCCGAAATCGACGCCATCTACAATCCCCTGCCCAATCACCTCCACATCCCGATGACGCTGGCGGCAGCCCGCGCCGGCAAGCATGTGCTTTGCGAAAAGCCGATTGCCCTTTCCGCGGCCGAGGCCGAACAACTGGGTGAGGTGCCCAAGGGCATCATCGTGCTCGAAGCCTTCATGGTGCGCTTCCACCCGCAATGGGCCCGCGCCCGCGAGATCATCCGCTCCGGCGAGCTCGGCGATATCCGCTCCATCAACGCCGTCTTCACCTACTTCAATGCCGACCCCAACAATGTGCGCAATATGGCCGATATCGGCGGTGGCGGCATCATGGATATCGGCTGCTACCCGATCACCGCCGGGCGCTACCTGTTCGAGGCTGAGCCCAGGCGCGTCGTTTCGCTGGTCGATCGCGACGAGAATTTCGGCACCGATCGCCTGGCCAGCGTCATGGCCGATTTCGGCGGCGGACGGCAGCTCAACTTCACCTGTTCCACCCAGACCGCCGGCCATCAGCGCGTCCAGGTTTTTGGCTCCAAGGCCAAGCTCGAAATCGTCATCCCCTTCAACGCCCCGCCCGACGAACGCACCGCCATCACCATCGACGTCGGCGCGCCCTTCGACGGCTCGCTCGCCCGCCGCGAAATCCTGCCCGCCGTCGATCAATATACCGAACAGGCCGAAGCCTTCGCCCAGGCTGTCCTTGGCAACAAGCCCCTGCCCTGGGACACCGAAGACGCCATCGCCTCGATGCGGGTGATCGACGCGATCTTCGAAAGCGAGCGCAGCGGCGGCTGGGCGGACGTCGCCCGTTAATGGCCGACCGGGTCCTCCTCACCGGCATTTCGGGCTTCCTGGGCGGTCACATCGCCCTGGCGCTCCTCAATAGCGGTTTTGAGGTGCGCGGCAGCGTCCGCAAGCTGAGCAAGGCCGAAAAAGTCCGGCAAACCCTGAGCCAGGCCGTGGCCGACATTTCACGGCTAGAGTTTATCGAACTCGATCTCAGCGCCGATCGAAACTGGGCCGAAGCGATGGAAGGCGTGCGCTATCTCCAGCACACCGCCTCGCCCTTCACCCTGACCATGCCCAAGGATCGCAACGAACTGATCGGCCCGGCCGTCGCTGGCACCGAACGCGCGCTCAATGCTGCACTTTCGGCCCATGTCGAGCGCGTGGTGCTGACCTCTTCCATGGCCGCCATCGCCTATGGCCACGACAAGACCCGCACCACGCCCTTCGGCCCCAACGACTGGACCGTGCTCGGCGACCGGCCGCTCAACGCCTATATCGAGTCCAAGACCCGCGCCGAACGCCGCGCCTGGGAAATCATGGACGCCGCCGGCCGCCACGACGCCCTCGCCACCATAAATCCGAGCGCCATCTTCGGCCCGCTGCTCGACGATGACCCCGGAACCTCGGCTACCCTCGTCAAGCGCCTGATGGATGGCTCCGTGCCGGTCGCGCCCAAAATCCCGATCACCGCCGTCGACGTGCGCGACGTCGCCGCAGCCCATGTCGCCGCTATGACCAGCCCCGAAGCCGGCGGCCGGCGCTTTCCCATGGGCGACAGCGCGCTCTTTTTCATCGATGCGGCGCGCCTCCTCCGCCAGCACTATCCCGACCGGCGCATCCCGCGCGTCGAACTCCCCGATTGGGCCGTTCGGCTCTACGCCCTCTTTGATCGCGACGTGCGCGACAATATCGGCGAACTCGGCTACGCCAAGCGCCTCGACCCGAGCGCTGCCACCCAACTCCTCGGCCGCCCGCTCATCCCGTCCGAAGAGGCCATTCTCGCCACCGCAAGAAGCCTCGTCGAGCACCGCCTCGTCTAGCAACGGGCCTTGTCGGCTCCGCCGAGTTTCGCCATATATGGTGCCGGTGAGGGGCTGTAGCTCAGTTGGGAGAGCGCGTCGTTCGCAATGACGAGGTCAGCGGTTCGATCCCGCTCAGCTCCACCATTCCGATACAGATCAAGGACTTAGCTACTGGTTTTGCTTGGTGGGACAACCAAGTGGGACATCGGCTTGTTCAATCCGACCTATCTACAGCGCTCCCGGCACGGCATATTCTATTTTCGCTGGACCGTGCCTGGGGAGCCTGAGGCTTCTAGCAAAGCTTACAGCATCAAAATATCTCTTCGCACCCGCGAGCCTAGACAAGCGTTGCAGCTTGCATCGCCCCTGCGCTATCTCACCCAAATGCTAATTCAACGTGGTGTGCACAGGCTGATGGACCATAAACAGCTGCGCGAATTGGTGCATTCGCACTTCGCCAAAATGGTAGCCAGAGCCGAAGCTCGCATCGATGCTGACGGGCCGCTGTCAAAGATCATGCAGCGTCAATGCAATGAGACCATCCGATTGACGCAGGATCAAGTTGCCGATGGTTTTCTTAGCGTCGAGTGGGCTAAGCAAGAAGTTGCCGAGTTCTTGCAGCAATACGAATTACAGATCGAACATACGGACGAGCTTACTGATAAGCTTGGCACACTGATTTTTAAGGGGCGCCAAGCCTATCTGGAGGCAGCCCTTAACTACAGTAGCAAGGCCGAAACCATTGATTTTTCGCCTGGTCCGGTTTCGGTGGACCAGAAGGCTCAACAGCTGGAGTTGACACCCCTGACCATTGCAGAACTGGTCAGTGAGTTTTGGAAGTATGCCAAGCGCGAAGGTCGCTGGACGAGCAAGACCGAGGCTGCCAAGGACGAGCACATTGAGTTGCTATACGAGCGTCTCGGGCGAGACTTTCCGGCTCGTGAGGTTGGTCGCAAGCAGGCCCACCTAATGCGCGACACGCTACTAGTCTATCCAGCTAATCGGAACAAAGGCAGAGTGACACGGGGCAAGCCTTTGGTGGAAGTCCTCGATATGCCCAACGTCCCAAAGCTCCATAATCTATCCATCAATAAATACCTGCACACGTACAACGGGATGTTCAACTGGGCCGTCCAGAACGGGCACTGCGAGGCTAATCCATTTAGTGGCCTATCGCTGCGCACCAATAAATCCGATGATGATGCACCCCGCCTGCCGTTTACAGATGCTCAGCTTAAGCTGATCCAAGATGCAGTTCTGTTCGGGCGAGTTGGTCAGAAGGACCATCACAAATGGGGAACGCTTATTGCGATCCATACAGGAGCTCGGCTCAACGAGATCGCACAGCTCCATCTAGACGACATCTTACAGGTGGATGGCGTTTGGTGTTTCGACATCAATCGAAAGCCGGGCACACTGAAGAAGCTCAAGAACGCTGCTTCCAAGCGGATTGTGCCGATTCATCCCCGACTAATCGGATTCGGCTTCCTCGACTATTTTGAGCAGATGAAGGCTCGACGGGGAAACGAGAGGCTATTCCCTGACTTGCCCCACAACAAGTCCGACGGCTATGGGCGCAACCTAGGCCGATGGGTAAATGAGAGCCTGCTGCCCGAGCTCGAAATCAAGTCCGATCAACTGACGTTCCATAGTCTACGGCATACCATGGTACGCAAGTTGGTTGCCGCCAACGTGTCGCAGCCACACATCATGGCAATCGTTGGTCACGAGCAAGGGACGACAACACTAGACACCTACAACCGCAAGGGCTTCCCGCCCAAGCTTCTCTTGGCCGCGATGGAGAGTGCCTTCTAGGGTCACTCATCAGGCACTTGTCTCAAGGTTCGGATCAGAGCTTCTGCATCCAGCCCTATGATGTCCGCCATCCTGAGCAATTCCACGAGGTCTACCCTTCGTCCACCACTCTCGATGTTCGCTATAATCGGCTGGCTCCAATTCCCGCCCATCGCCTTTGCAACATCCACTTGGGTGAGTCCACTGACACGGCGTTGCTGAGCAATTGCTGCCGCAATCGCCTTGTGCCGCTCTGTATAAAGGGACTTCGGCATGCGCTGTTGACACTCGGTTCGACAGTCGCGTAAGCGGACCTTCTGCAATATAAGAAAATCGTATATTCTCATTAGCCTATAGCCTGTGATGGCTAGCTGGCGGTACGTAGGAGGTTCAGCATGGAATTGCCTATCAGGCGCCTTCCCCTGTCTACGGGCCATGCTACTCGATTATCTGGAAAGCTAAGCTTGTCTCGTTGGGCAGCTTTAGTCCTAATTGTTATCCCGATCACCTTTGCAGGCGCCTCACCTTATGCTCAGCAGTTGGCGATGGGTGCCGAGAGCAGGGAGACAGATACGGGCAGAAACTTGCCCGGTAGCACGTTCCCCGCGCCTCGCCTTTCATGGTTAGCACTAGAGGAAGCCAGCAAGGCCCAAGTTCGCAGTGGAACCGCGCTGCAGTGGTTGAGGTCGCAACCCGTAGACTATCAGCAGGCCGTAGCTCGCGGCGATCTACCCGAGGGCGAAGCTGGCCAGCGCCAAGTAGGTGTGCTGATAAAAGCACTGAGAGGGTACTACGGTGACGACCCAACCATTGCTGCCTTTCTTCTAAGCACTCACGCACTTCCCTGGTTGCTTGAACTGAGGTTCGCACTAGGCCGACATGTTACAGCTGCTGAAGGCGAGTTGGACGTCCAAGTCTGGCTTGCAAGCTCAGACATGCGAACGAGCCCTAAGGTACAATCGGTACTAAGGGAGATCGAGGCAGCGGCATACCTTGGAGCTGCAGAATAGGTCACGGTACCGACTGCAGAGGATATGTACAGAAAGTAATAAATACCAATAATTTAACTGAATGAGCCTGCTCGATAGGAGGCCCGCTGCCGGGCTAGGCAACTCACACGCTACATCGCCGCCAGGGCAACGGCGTTCACCTCTCCAAGGCCATCTCTGGCCGTTCTAGGGCCCGTCTTTGTCCGACGAGCCCCCCAGGCACTAGATGTACCGACACCTGCCATATGATTTTGACGCTTCTGACTCACTCAACGGTTTGACCCACATCACTCTGCAGAACCCGGTAGACTGAGGCTCGACCAATACTCAACTGCTTGGCTATTGCGCTGGGCCCTAGGCCATCTGCCTTCAACTCCAGCACCTTTGCCGCATCAATTGACGGTGGACGACCCTTGTAGACACCCGCCTCTTTAGCCTTGGCAATTCCCTCCATCTGCCGCTCTCGACGGATTGCAGTCTCAAATTCTGCAAACACGCCCAGCATCTGCAGGAACGCCCTGCCTGCGGCCGAGCTGGTGTCGATAGGTTGTTCAGTTGCCTTTAGCGCGACCCCTTTGGCTTCAAGCACCTGCACTATCCCCGCCAAATCCGCGATAGACCGTGCGAGGCGATCAATCCGTGTGACTACGATTGTGTCGCCTTGATGAGCGAAGTCGATGAGCGTTTGAAGCTCAGGCCGGCCTTCAGTGGTAGTGCCGGATTTCTTCTCTGACCGGATGATACTACATCCCGCTAGTGTCAGGGCAGCATGCTGAACGTCTAGGCTCTGGTCAGTGCTGGATACGCGAGCGTAGCCGTAGAGGTGTCCCATAGCGATCTCATATGTCTCAATAGGGTCTATACCCTAGATCGCTACTGTATCATTTGTACCAAGTCAACCCTATTGATACAATCTGGGTGTCTCATGCTGCTGTCTCGCTCAGGTATACCCAAGTGGGCAACGGTAGGAGCGATGATCAATGACTATTGTGACTAGTATTACCTAGAGAACACTAGCGGTATGTATCCTGTTTTATTCCCCATGCTGGACCAATTGAAACTGATACCGGCACAGACCCTTTAACCTGAGGATCTGGTATTCAGTCGAAGCAATCAGCATTACCTGAGAGACGCACTGAGCGGTGATTGTAGAGCCTGTTTTATTCCATATACGGAGGATTAGGGGCGCTCGCACCCGCTGGCGGACTAAGGCAGTTGAATTGATTTAAGTCCGGCACCTGCACCCACCCCTCTTAATCGCTTCTAAAGAGGGCACGACGGCACTTGTCATGCTGTATGCTATTCCTTCAAGTGCGCTGGCGCGGCCCACTTGCAAGGGGGTACGGGGGAGTTGCAGCTCCTGATTGCGTCTATATACCCTCGCAAAAAAATCTGCCGGAAACTCCGATCCGCTATTACTCAGTCCGCCCGGCGGATAAATTCCTGGACCATACTCCTGCTACAGCAGCCTTGATTAGATCCGTGTCCATCAAATGAGCGTCCCTGCCAAGCCTCAGCCTGTGCAATTCCACTAGGTGAGGGCTAAAGCAGTTTGCAAAGAAACTTTGCCTGGACGTCGAGACCGCTAGGTCAACAATTTGGGCAGCTTTAAGAGCAGGCTGCTCAACGCCGGGCATTAGCCCAACCAGAACTTTCGACGGACTGATGGGTAGATAAATATCTGTTGTGTCTGCACTGGCCCCAACCAATGAACGAGGTACACCTTCCCTGTCCGTCGCAAAAACAACACTGTCACCAAGGACGAACTCTCCCTTAGCACTTTCAACTACCAGCCATTTGTCTGGCTTCCTGTTTTCGGGGCAGCGTTTTTCCGACAATAGGAGTTTTTCAAGTCCATCGTTGTGGCTGGAACGTACAACAGTCGTTTCCTCGGCCTGCTTGCTAACGAAACTAAAGCCCTCACTTACAAACTGCCCCATCACCCCCGAAGATATCAACGCCTCAGCCATTTGTGCTGCCTGTTGCCTCACAATCTTAAATTGCGGGCTGAGCTTAAAAGCTTCTCGCTCGTGTTCAGGAAGCGAGTTAAGCAACTCCCCGAAGCGCTCTTGCAGAGTTGTCTCGATTTGCCGCCGATAGTAAGCAGCAGCGTCTTCCGACGTAGCCTGTCTCGACATCTCGCTAAGACCCGACTGGACCGCAGTTGTGAGGTGCTCTCTTAAGGTCTTTGTTCGGAAAGCCATGACCCAGGCAAGATCGGCCAGTGCACCGGAGATACTCAGAAGGTCGGCGCCATCCTCATGTGCGCGCCTTAATAGAGCGGCATCATTGCCTTCTACCTGCATAAACATATCTTCCAGGTGATCGTTCTCACCGTGAAAGTCTTTCTCAAGACCAGTATCTTTGGTGCTGACTTCGATCGGTTCTTGATTAAGGCTGTACATCCAGGTCAGGTACACCTTGCGCTCTGGGTACGATCGGGACGCAAACCTGTTCAGCATAAGGCGAGGTACAAAGTGATGCCTACGCTTTCGACCCATTAATCTTCTCTCCCGACAGTCGGATGAATATAGCCCGACAAGAAGCGACACCCTCAAGACGAATAGAAGCCCTCAACCAAGCGACCGATTTTATCTACACAACGCAAGGTAGGCAGCTGTTCTCTATGCATTGGGGCGCTTTCCACAAGCGGATGCACCAACAACCTAGAAGCCTGCTGCTCTGGATTGCTGCGAAGGATAATACAGGCTTTCGGCAGAGGATGAGCAATGGGCGTCGCGGACGATTTTAGTAGGTTTAAGGACCAATACAATATCGACCAGGAGATGATGACCTCCATTTCCCGCCGGTACAAGCGCATCACAAGGCAGCTAAACAAGGACTTCCGGGGGATCGACAGTGAAACTGCGAATAGTCTTTACGTCGGATCGTATGGACGAGACACCGCCGCACAAGGCGTGAGCGACTTGGATGTTGGGTACCTACTCCCCCCTGCTCTTTATGCAAAGTTCAATGCCTACGCGACAAATGGACAGTCCGCACTATTACAAGCGGTTAGAAATTCTGTACGGAACACTTATCCAACGTCAGAGATTTCAGGCGATGGACAGGTAGTCGTAATCAATTTTCAAGACGGAGTTAAATTTGAAATACTTCCGGCCTTTGTGAACACCATTGATACCTGGACTTATCCAAACTCGAATAATGGTGGCAGCTGGAAAGCATGTAACCCGCGCGCTGAAATTGAAGCGATCCGCCTACGGAGCTTGGCTACTAACCGTAATTTGAAGCATCTTTGTCGAATGATGCGCGTCTGGCGGGACTACAACGACGTACCAATGTCGGGGGCTTTGATCGATACATTGGCGTACCAGTTTATCGAGAACTGGGAGTATAGGGACAAGGCTTTCCTGTACCATGACTACATGGCACGAGACTTTCTAAAATATATGTCAGACCAATCTAGGGCTCAAACTTACTGGCGAATGCCGGGGAGCGGTTCCTACGTGGCGACTAAAGGAAACTTTCAATCCAAAGCTCTTACTGATTACAATATCAGCTTAGCCGCATGCTCACTGCAACAAGATAGCGAAGGCCCTCAGCGTCGCGCAAAATGGAGGTCCGTCTTTGGCCCAAAGTTTCTAGCCTGATACGGAGCGATATGCCTTAGAGAGCCAGATCCGAGAGTGCTATGGGCGCTGTGCGTACACCCATAAAACGCACGAGAAGATGGCAGAGCGGCTGCATAGCCGACATAAGCGAGCAAAATGGGCTAACATCATACTGTCCGCACTGATTACGGGTGGTGCAGTTGGAATAATCTTTTCGAAAGGCTCCGCCTACGAGCTGTATGCTGGATATGCTACGGCGGCGCTGTCGATAATGAGCTTGATATTCAACGCTTATCTGAAAGATCTGGACCCAGGGGCATTAGCGCAACGTCATAGAGAGGCCGCCTCCGACATATGGAACATTCGGGAGGCTTATCTCAGCCTGATCACCGACGTCGTGGATCAGCAAACAGGTTTGGATGCGCTGCGCAATAGACGGGATGCCTTACAGCTCGCCCTTCACAAAATATATCACGGCGCCCCTCACACCGACGGCAAAGCATACGGCAAAGCTCAAGCTGCTTTGAAATACAACGAGGACCTAACATTCGCAGAGGATGAGTTAGACCTCCTTCTACCTAGCAGTCTTAGACGATCGACAAGAAAACCATAAACTACATTGCTACATACTCGGGGCATCTGATCAGGTATGGACTTCAAACTCCTATGGCCATCTACGGTTAACCAGCTGCAGAACTCGGGATTACTCGGAGATTATATAGGCGGGGTATGGGGCACCATAGTCGCTGCGATCACCCTCACAGTAGTTTTCTTGACATGGCGCTCTGCAAGACGGGCTGAGGCGTTTAACGCAGTTCTAGGTGTACTCGCGCAAATGCTGAACACCCATCAAAGTGTCTCCGACGCCGCTGGTGCTTCTCAGTTTCTACGAGAGTTTAGCGCGATCTACAAAATTGCGAAGCGCCTGTTTCCTATAGGTCCTTGGACGGTAGAGGATCGTATCGATATCGCATTCACCTATACATTCTACGGCATAAACACCCAGGCGCTTAGCTCTCTGGAGATGTATGGCGCTAGTGAAATCAAGGTCGTGCAAGATGAGGTGGCACGGCTAAGAGACCGTGTTACAAAACACAAGGGCTGGTTCGCGGGACATCAAGCAACGTACTCTCACTATGTGCGAAACTTGTTTGCTATGTACACGCTACTGGATCAGTCTCGACTGAGTGATCAAAGAAAATTAGAACTCGGAAAAGTCATCAGAGCGAAGCTATCCAACTACGATCAAGCTGTGTTGATGCTTAACGTGATCTCGCACTTAGGTCGTGAATGGGTCTCGACTGGAATTACCTCTAAATACAAACCCTTCGCTAACGTCCCAGAGCGCTTCTTCGGTTTCGATCAAGAATTTGACATGAAAGCTAGCTTCCCCACCGTTCTCTTTGAGTGGGAGAAGGCTAAGGGGAAGCGTCCGCGTTATTGGTCCCTTGAGCTTGGGAACTGGAAATTGGTGGCTACCAACGGGGAGCGAACGAGATAGATATTGGGATACTAACCTCCCTACCTTTCGTTGTGCTCGTGGGCACGAAGCTATCAAGTGAGCCTGCTGTCTGGCTCTCGCATTAGGCTTGTTACCTGGCCTCAAGATGGCATGGATGTCTAGGGCGCTAGTCGCGGCAAGCTGCAAACCCGGTGGAAATAGCTTGGAATTCCGGATGCTACTTGCGACAGTGAGCAAAGAAGGTGGGACATTTGTTCCACCAGCCACCCTACAGAACCGCAGCAATCCGGACTTCTCAGACGGTGGTGGACGCCCCGCTCAGCTCCACCATTCCCTTCCCAAAAACAAGAACCCCAGCGAAGCCATTGGCCGCGCCGGGGTGTAATTTTTGACCTATAGCCCTTAGTAGGCCGGCAAACGCCCGTCCGGCGTCAGTTTGTCCACCGCTTCCGGCAAGGTCACCGACAACCGATCCAGCAGTTCGCTGCGGCTGAGCCCGGTCTTTTGCGTAAGTTCGGCAATCGTATCCTCGCCCAGCACATCCTCAAGATCGCGCGCCTCGACCGGCGAATTTGCGCCGGTACCCACCCAGCTGTCGACCTTATCGGTGCGACCGCCCTGGCGGAAGCTGTCGAGCAGGTCGCCAAGCCCGTTGCCCGAAGCCGCGCCACCCTGGCCGCCGAGGAGACCGCCAAGGCCTGCGCCACCGGCGAGGCCGCCCAAGGCGCCGCCGAGATTGCCTAGGATGTCGCCAAAGCCGCCCTGCGACGGGTTGGGGTCATTGGGATTGCGGGTCTGGTTGCCGGCACCGTTGAGCAATTCGCCCAGCTTGTCGCGATGCTGGTAGCCGGCAACGGCCAGCAGCCCAAGCAATGCGACCATGGATGGTGTTCCGCGTGCCATTTGCGGTCTCCTTGATGGTGATTAAACGCGGCGGCGGCCGGCGATGAAGCCCCAGATGACCAGGATGATCACGGCACCAACGATCGCGCCGATAAAACCTGCGCCGTCGTCAGGACCATACCAGCCGAGCGCCTGGCCGAGGAAGGTTGCGAGGAATGCACCGACGATGCCCAGGATCGTCGTCAGAATAAAACCAGACGGCTCGTTGCGACCCGGTACGATGAACTTTGCGATAACGCCGGCGATGAAGCCGATGATGATGGTCCAGATAATGCCCATGCTCACTCTCCTTTTGGTGAACATCAAACGAGCTTTGGGACAGCCGGTTCCGGACCCAACGCGGTGTGGTGACTTTTTCGTGTGCCGGTCAGGCGCGCGGCTTGGCAGCCTGAACGGATTTTAGCGACGCCGTGTGGTTGAGCATATAGGCGAGCCCCACCAGAAACAGGATGCCGGCGCCCAGAATGACGCCATCGAACAAAGGATCTGGTTGCCGAGGGGTTTTGACCACCTGCAGCACCATGCTGAGCACGGTCCCGGTGGCAAAGACCGCAAGACCCTGCCGCCCCATGGCGCGCAGCGGCGCCGCAAAGCGAGATTGCGCAAAGGTCATCATCAGCGGCAGATGACCCAGGACATAAAATAGCGCCAGCGCATGCAGTAGCCGCGGCAGCGCCAGATACGACTTGTCGAACCAGGTGATGTAGAACGGCGCCCCCGCGTCTGCGAGGTGGGCGAGGACATCGCGCCCGGCATCCCCGACTGCCGGTATCTTCATCCAGAGCAGGATGAAGATCACCAAAGCCGCGGCCAAGGCAAAGAGCGCCGGATGATAGGGAATGAACCGCTGCCCCGTCTTCATCGCCGCACCCGACAAAAGCCCGGTCACGAACAACAGCTGCCAGGAAAACGGATTGAAGAACCAGCCGCCAGCGGTTGGAAAATTGGGCAGGTTGAGGCGGAACTGCCCAGCCAGCGCCCAAAGCGCGATCGAGAGGCCGAACATCAGCCATGGCCGCTTGAGCCCGACCATCATGAAGACTGGCGTCATCAGCAGCAGCGTCGCATAAAGCGGCAGGATGTTGAGATATCCCAGCTGGTGCGTCAGCAAGGGAATGCCGATCAAGCTGCTGAGTGGCTGGCTGAAGAGCGGCGCGATGTTGTTCCTGGCCAGAACTTCCGGCAGGTCGAACCATAGGGCCGCCGCCGCAAAGATTGCGAGGCAAATCATGGTGATGGAGAGATGCACGAAATAAAGCTGCCGTGCCCGTGCCCACACCCGCGCGATCGCCGACCACAGGCTGCCCGACCGAAAACTGTTGGAATAGGCAAGGCCCGCCGCCACGCCCGACATGAACACAAAGGCTTCCGCTGCGTCGGAAAAGCCGAAATTGCGGTTGGTATAGTTCTCGTAGAGCGTGCCCGGCACGTGGTTGATGAAGATCATCACCAAGGCTATGCCGCGGAACATGTCGAGGCGCGGATCGCGGCCTACCGGCAGGCCGCTCGTGTCCCTTGAGGAGGCAAGCAACCAGGCATTGCGGAAGGCAGAAAAAAGCCCCGCAGAGCGGGGCGCCGCGCTAGGCAGCGACATGGGCGGTCCTCGGCACCGCCGTTTTAAGAGGCGGACTGTTCGCGATCATCGGCTCGGTCGCGGCCCATTGGGCCACGATCGCCTGCTGCTCCCTTATCACGGGAGAAGGCGAGGCTTCCATCTCCGTTCGGAACAGCCAGGGCAATTTCCGCCGCGTCGGCCGCGAGGTCAGTGAGATCAGAAACGGCGCCGCCAAGGCCGGCACGGTTGCAGGCGCAACCCAAAGGGCAGTGTCAGGCGCAAAAACCAGGGTACTGGCCAGAGCGGCGAAAGCCACCAGCACCATCCACCAGCTGGCGCGCAGCGCAGTCCTAAAACTCACGAAGTTCTGCCCGCGCTGCGTTGCCGGCCAACCGCCATCGAGGCCCAGCAGCACCTGCGCCACGGCGCGGCTCTGCATCAGCAGCATGGTTGGAGCGAGCACGGTCGACAGCACAATCTCGCCGATCACCGACAGCGTCACCATCGGCGTACGGCCAAAGCGGCGGTTCTGGCCATCGACCATGCCGCGCACAAGGATCAGGATCTTGGGCAGCACGAGGATCGCGGCCACGGCTAGGCCCAGCAGCCAGGGCGACAGCGTCACCTCACCGAAATCCGCCACGACCACGGGCTGGTCGGGGAACAGCGCCGCCGCCATGCTGGTCGCCAACAGCGCCAGCCACAGGGGCGAGGCGAGATAGGCCATAATGCCCTGGATGAAGGTGAAGCGGCTCCAGAATTTCAATCCAGGCGCGCCGATCAAGCGGCCATGCTGGATATTGCCTTGGCACCAGCGGCGGTCGCGTTTGGCATACTCGATGAGGTTATCTGGGGCTTCCTCATAGGAGCCCTTGAGCGCCGGATCGACCTCGACCTTCCAGCCGGCACGCGACAGCAGTGCCGCCTCGACATAGTCGTGGCTGAGGATATGACCGCCAAAGGGAGGAGTGCCGGAAAGTTCCGGCAGCCCGCAGGAGGCGGCAAAGGCCCGCACCCGCACCATGGCGTTATGCCCCCAATAAGGACCTTCCTTGCCCTGCATCAGCGCCGCGCCGCGCGCAAAGGTGGGGGACAGGTAAGCCGCCGAAAACTGGATCGAGCGGCCGAACAACGTCTTGGCATGGACGATATGCGGCACGGTCTGCAGCAGCCCGAGCTCGGGATCGGCCTCCATGCGCCGCGTCATCTCGAGGATGGTCTCGCCTTCCATGAGGCTATCGGCATCAAGGATCAGCGCGAAATCATAGGCCGCGCCGGAGCGCGAAACGAAGTCCTCGATGTTGCCGGCCTTGCGGCCGATATTGCGCTCGCGGCGCCGGTAAAACATGCGGCTGGCGCTGTCCCGTTCGAGCAGGAGCCGTTCGAACTGCACTAGCTCCTGCGCCGCAGCCTCGATCGCCTGTGTGTCGGAGAGGACCGCAAAATGGAAATGCTCCGCCACGCCGAGCTTAAGCAAGCTCCGGTTCATCGCAGCGATGCGCGAAAAGGTGGCGATCGGGTCTTCGTTGTAGATCGGCACAAGAATGGCGGTGCGGCTCTTGAGCGGCCCACCCCGCATCGGCTTTCGCCGCGAAGGCGCGAAAACCCCCAAGACGGCAGCCGCGCTGCCCCACACGAGCCAGAAGCCGCTGAAGGCGACCAGCGCGGCACGAACCAGGTCCAGTGCCGTCAGTCCCCCGACGCCCGTAAAGCTCAAGAAGAGCCACGTGCCATAAAGGCTGAGGCCCAAGGCCAGCAGCAAGGCACCACAGCGAAAAAGGGACGGTCTGATCATCAACGCTTCGTTAACGACCCGCGAACGGCCAAAGTGTGGCGCGCAGCGTCTGCATCAACGAGCGGCGCGGCTCGAGCTGTTGCTTGGGCATGTCCAGCGGCGCATCGGGCAGGCCAGCGAAGAAGGGGAATTCGCCAGAATGTTTCATGCGTTGGGTCTCCACTGGTAGAGCCAGGTTTCGGTAAGCTTGCGGCCAAGACCGACGAGATAGGCCTTGAGTTCGACAGTCGCGCCCGGCTCGGTCTCGACGTCCATGACCAGGCGCCAGGCGCCATTGGCATCTACGCGCGACAGCACCGAATTGCGCATCACCCCACCGCCGACCGTCGCCAGCACATCGAGCGGGGTCCCGGGCGGCAGTGCATCGAGCTCGCCGCCCTTGAAGTCGACCACGAATTTGCGGAGGCTTGCCGCGTTTTCGACACCTGAAACGCCGCCGACGCCGCCACGCGTTTCCGCGACATAGGCCATGGCCGGGTTGTCTTCGGGATCGAGGTCGCCCCAGACGACGCGATAGCTATATTCGCGGCTTTCGCCAGCCAGCGCCGGTTCGGCAGGGATCCAGAAGGCAACGATATTGTCGTCTGCCTCTAGCTTCGCCGGAATTTCGATAAGCCGCACCATGCCGGTGCCCCAGGCGCCCTGCGGCTCGATACGCACCGACGGACGGCGCTCGTAATGGGCGCCCGCATCCTGGTAGGTCTCGAAATCGCGGCCACGCTGATAGAGCCCGAAAGCCTTGGGATTGGTTTCGGCGAAATAGGAATTGCCGAGCCAGGCGGAATTGTTGAGGGCCCGCCACATGATCTCGCCGCTCTCGCGCTCGACCAAAAGGCCATTGCTGTCATGCACTTGCGGCCGATAGTCGTCGAAGCCACCGCGATTGGCTTCGGCGTAGAGGAACATCGAGGTCAGTGGCGCCACGCCCACTTCCTTGAGGTCGGTGCGGAAATAAAGCCGCGCCGTAACGTCCATCGTGGTTTCCTGCGCCCCGTCATGGGCCGGCTGGATCACGAAGCGATAAGCGCCGGTAACGCTGGGCGATTCCATTGCTGCGTAGACCGTCAGCGGTCCGCCGGCCTCGGGCTTTTCGACATAGAACTCGGAAAAATGCGGAAATTCTTCCGGCAGGTCGATCCAGGAATTGACCACCAGCCCGCGTGCGCTCGCGCCATAAATGTTGCCGCGACCCAGGGCGCGGAAATAGCTGGCGCCCAGGAACGACACCAGCTCGTCGAGCGGCGCATCGGGGCTGTTGAGCGGATAGTTGACGCGCAGGCCCGCCACTCCGGCGAACTCGCCCTGTGCGGCGTCGCCGACAGCGACGTCGTGATAGAGGAAGTCGTCGGCGCCGAAATGCACCAGGTTTGCCGTGCCGCCCTCGATTTCGAACACCTTGACTGGCTCGGTATAAAGCCAGCCGGGATGAAAGGCCTGGAGGCGATAGCCGGCCGGATCGTCAGCCCACTTGCTGCGTTCGGCGCGATACTGGATCAGCCGATAAGCGTCGTAATCGAGGCTTTGAAAGGCCGGCGCAATTTCCGGAATGACCGGTGCATGCGGCCCGGCAGCCAGATCCTTCATGCGGGCGGAAAAATTGTCGAAGTCGAAGGCAAAGCTATCATCGCCCTGCGCAAAAGCCGGACGGCTAAGCGCGGTCGAGGACATAAGCAGCAGCGAAAAGCCCAGGCCTGCCAGAACGCTCCGGCGATTGGGCTGGGGGGACTGAAAACGCGTCACATCGTTGCCTGTGTTTGGTACTCGCCCTGTTCTTCGGCAACTGCGCAACGGCGACTAGATCAAAAAGTTGACGCATAGCTCCCTTGCGCTGGGGGCATGACAAAAACCCGTTTTCTCAAATGCTTAACAGGCTTTTGCCTCAGGCCTCGGCTGGCTGTTCCATCCGTCCCGCGGCCCGGTCGAACCCCTGCGCGATGGCTTCGCGCATAGCCTGCCGGGCAGCCGCCGGGTCACCCTGCCCGATGGCCTCGGCTATGCGCCGATGCACATCGACGGTCACCGCGAGGGCCGACGGCTGGTTGACGGGAGACGAAATCGTAAACGCCGCCGTCAAAGCCATTTCCACCAGGGCACTGATCGAAGCCATGAACGGATTTCCCGAAGCCTCGGCCACGACACGGTGGAATTCGAGATCGTAACGCGCGAAGTCGGCCGGCGTTTCCGCCCCCGCCATATTTCCCACGCAGGCGACCAGCGCCTTGGCTTGGCTTTCATCGGCGCGTTCCGCCGCCAGCGCCGCTGCCTCGATTTCGATGCCGATCCGCACTTCCGCCAGACTGCGCAAAAAGCTGACATCGGGCCCGAGCTCGAAGAACCAGGCGAGCACATCGGCATCGAAGAGGTTCCAGCGGTTGCGCGGCAAGACACGCGTGCCGATCCGCGCCCGTGCCTCGATCAGGCCCTTGGCCGCCAGCGTCTTCAGCGCCTCGCGCAAGACGGTGCGCGACACGCCGAACCGCTCTAAGAGCTCGGTGTCGGCCGGCAGGATCGAGCCTTCCGCATAGTGCCCAGAGACGATGGCAAAGCCCATCTGCCAGAGAACGTCGGTATGGAGGTTGCGCGCCGGATTGCGGCCGGAGAGCGCGGCGATCAAGTCGCCCGAATGCCGCGCGCGTCCTGCGGACCTGTCCATGCCATCGCCTCCCTCATGCCGCGCGACCTAATCACAGGCCCATAAGTATGACAATAACACGCGGCTAGACATTGGGCGCTTCGCCGCGCCATGGTCTCAGCCGTTTCGTTATTAAAGGATATGCCCATGACCAGCCCCGCCACGATCGACCAGGTTCTCCAAGCGGTGGATGGCGGGCTAGATGCGAGCCTCGAGCGGCTGTTCGCGCTCCTGCGCATCAAATCCATTTCGACCGACCCGGCCTTTGCCGCCGAATGCCAGAAGGCCGCCGACTGGATCGCCGCCGAACTCCAGAATCTGGGCTTCGATGCCGCCGCGCGCCCGACCCCCGGCCACCCGGTCGTCGTCGCGCATGGCCCTGAGCAAGCCGGCCCGCATGTCCTCTTCTATGCCCACTATGATGTCCAGCCGGTCGACCCGCTCAATCTCTGGCACACCGACCCCTTCGATCCGCAAATCGTCGAGCGCGACGGCCGCAAGATCATCGTCGCCCGCGGCGCATCCGACGACAAAGGCCAAATGCTCACCTTTATCGAAGCCTGCCGCGCCTGGAAGGCGGCAACCGGCTCCCTGCCGATCCGCGTCTCTCTGATGCTCGAAGGCGAGGAAGAATCCGGCGGCAAGAACCTGCCGCCCTTCATGCGCGACAATGCCGAAGAGCTCCGCGCCGATATCGCGCTCGTCTGCGACACCGATATGTGGGACCGCGAAACCCCCTCGATCACCACCATGCTGCGCGGCCTCGTGGCCGACGAGATCGAGATCACCGCCGCCGACAAGGACCTTCATTCCGGCATGTTCGGCAATGCCGCGCGCAACCCCAACCAAGTCCTCGCCGAAATTATCGCCAGCCTCCGCGCCCCCGATGGATCGGTGACCCTCCCCGGCTTTTACGACGACGTCGCCGAAATCTCCCCCGAGCTCAAGGCGCAATGGGCCGGTCTCGGCTTTGACGAAAAGGCCTTCCTCGGTAGCGTTAACCTCGCCACCCCGGCCGGCGAACAATCCCGCTCGGTGCTTGAAATGCTCTGGGCCCGCCCGACCTGCGAGATTAACGGCATGATCGGCGGCTATACCGGCGACGGCTTCAAGACCGTCATTCCCTCCAAGGCCAGCGCCAAAATCTCCTTCCGCCTCGTCTCCGGCATGCAGCCCGACAAGATCCGCGCCGCCTTCCGCGCCCATGTCGAAAAGATGCTGCCCCCCGACTGCACGGTCAAATTCACCCCCCACGGCAACTCCCCCGCCATCACCGTCCCCGCCGAAGGCCCATTCCTGCGCCAGGCGCTCGAAGGGCTGACCAGCGAATGGGGCAAGCAGGCCGTGATCACCGGCTCGGGCGGCTCGATCCCCGTCGTCGGCGACTTCAAGAAAATTCTGGGCCTCGACACCCTCCTCATCGGCTTCGCCCACGTGGACGACCAGATCCACTCGCCCAATGAGAAGTACGACTTGGAAAGCTTCCACCGCGGCATCAGGAGCTGGGTAAGGGTGCTGGGTGCTTTGGCGCAGTAAGGCCCCCCACCCAACCTCCCCCGCAAGTCGGGGGAGGAGCTTGATCGAGTTCAACCCACCGGCCAAACTCCTCCCCCTTCTGCAGGGGGAGGCCGGGTGGGGGTCTCTCTCCTAAAACACCGCCAGTGCCAAGATCCCCAACACCGCCGGCACCGCCTGCACCAGCAAAATCCGCCGGCTCTTCGTCGTCATGGCCCCAAAAATCCCCGCCACCGCCACACAAGCCAGAAAAAACAGCGCGATCTGCCAGCGCGTCGCCGGATCGGGATGGACGAGGCTCCAGATCAGCCCCGCCGCCAGGAACCCGTTATAAAGCCCTTGGTTCGCCGCCAGCACCTTGGTCTGACGCGAAAACTCCGGCGTCATCCCGAACGCCTTCTGCCCGCGCGGGCTGTCCCACCACACCATTTCGAGCAGGACGATATAGATGTGGATCAGCGCCACCAAGGCGATGATCACGAAAGCAAGAGCGTCGCTCATGCGTCCACCGCCACATCCAGTGCCAGTTCCACCATTTCCGACAGCGACGATTGCCGCTCCTCGGCGCTGATCTCCTCATGCGTCACGAGGCAATCGGTCATCGTGCAAATGGTCAGCGCCTTCACATCGAACCGCGCCGCCAGCGTATAAAGCGTCGCCGCTTCCATCTCCACGCCAATTACCCCGTGCTCGGGCAGCTTGTCATAACCGGCAAACCCGTCCTGGTGATAAAAAATGTCCGAACTCAGCATGTTGCCGGCGTGAAATTTGAGCCCCTTGGCATCTGCCTTGTCAGCCGCCGAGCGCAACAGCCCAAAGTCGGCGATCGGCGCATAATTATAGGGCCCGAACCGGCCCTTGACGATCGAAGAGTCCGTCGTCGCCCCCTGCGCCAGGATCACGTCGCGCACCTTGACCTTGGCGTTGAGCCCGCCACAAGTGCCGACGCGGATCAGCGATTTGACCCCAAAAACATTGATCAACTCGTGCACATAAATGCCCAGCGACGGCTGCCCAATGCCCGAGGCCTGCACCGACACCGGCTTGCCCTTCCACGTGCCGGTATAGCCGAGGCAATTGCGCACTGAATTGACCAGCCGCGGCGCCTCGAAAAACGTCTCGGCGATCCACTTGGCCCGCAACGGGTCCCCCGGCAGCAACACCGCTTCGGCATAGTCGCCCGGCTTGGCATGGTTGTGCGGCGTCATAGTGCGTCCTCGTTTGCAATGGGTGCCCTTTCTTACCTCTCCCTTGGGGGAGAGGTCGACCCATCTTCGGGTCGGGTGAGGGGGCCTTGAGAGAGCTCGGATAGGCCCCCTCACCCGCCGCTGCGCGTCGACCTCTCCCCCAGAGGGAGAGGTGAGAAAGGCCGATGTCTTGACCTCGACACATGTCAGGTCCATCTACGCAATCGCACTGGGAGAGATAGAAAAATGGTCGCAAAAATCTTCATCGATGGCGAAGCCGGCACGACGGGTCTGCAGATCCGTGAGCGCCTCGCCAACCGTCGCGACCTCGAAGTGCTCTCCATCGCGCCTGAAAAGCGCAAGGATCAGGACGAACGCAAGCGCCTCCTTAACCTGGCAGACGTCGCCATCCTATGCCTCCCCGATGAGGCGGCCAAGGAAAGCGTGCGGCTCATTGAAAACGACACGACCCGCGTCATCGACGCCTCGACGGCTCATCGCGTCGCCGAGGGCTGGGCCTATGGCTTTGCCGAAATGGATGTCGGGCAGACCGAGGAAATCCGCAATGCCCGCTATGTCGCCAATCCCGGCTGCTGGCCCCAGGGCCTCATCGCCGGCCTTCGCCCGCTGGTCGAAGCACGCATCGTGCCGGGCGATTACCCCGTCTCCTACCACGGCATTTCAGGCTATTCCGGTGGCGGCCGCCAGATGATGGAAGAATATGAAGCGCCCGGCGCCGTGATGAGCCAGTTCGCGCCCTATGCCTTGACCTTCGTGCACAAGCACCTGCCCGAAATGAGCCAATACGCCCACCTCAACCGCTCGCCGCTCTTCGAGCCGGTGGTCGGCAATTTCGCGCAAGGCATGCACACCTCGGTGCCGCTCCATCTCGACATGGTCGCCGACATCCCCACCGGCAAGCGCCTCCACGAAGTGCTGTCCGACCACTACGCGTCGATCCCCGACAGCTTCGTCCGCGTCGCGCCCTATGACGAAAAGCTCGGCAAGACCCCTGCGCTCGACCCGCAGGTCCACAACGGCACCAACACGCTGACCCTCCACGTCTTCGCCAATGACGAGATCAACCAGGCCGTGATCGCCGCCGTCTACGACAACCTCGGCAAGGGCGCGTCCGGGGCTGCGGTGCAGAATCTGAACATAATGCTGGGCGTCGACCCAAAGGATAGCCTGGCGGCTTAAGCCACCCCCTTCCGAGCGCCGCTAGGCTCCTTCGTCGCCAAGCTCTGCTTGCCTTCCCCTCTGAGGGGGAAGGTAGGCACCTGGTTTGCACACCTACCGCGCCCCACCCTCCCCCTCAGAGGGGAGGGTACCGAAGCTAGGCCGCAAGGCCGTAGCGCAGGTAGGGAGGGGGTGTCTTCTCCCTCCCACAAACTCAATCTATCCCGCTTGTCCCCATCCTTCCATCTCGCGCTATTCTCCCCCCATCAGCCGGGTGGAGATGGGGTTGCAACGATCAACCGCCCGGCGACAGTCGGGAGGGGTCTTTATCGTTGAGGATCCTGGGTCCGCGGACGGGGAGGCGAAATCCTGCCCTAAGACGCTGCCTGCCAGAAAGCCCGGCGCCCCGAGACGTCTTGCGTCTCACAAACTTAACTACTCACGAGGCGAAAGCCGTCTCGGGGCTCCATCATTCACCGGCCCGGGGAGCAGAAATGTAGCCCGGCGCATCGTCTTGCGCCGCAACCGTACCCACGCGTACGGTTTCCGCTTGACCACCATCCCGCTTCACGGCATGACGCTGGCAACAGCGAGGTCCCTTGCCCCATGGAAAAGTTCACCACCCTGACCGGCGTCGCGGCGCCCCTGCCGATCATCAATATCGACACCGATATGATCATCCCCAAGCAGTACCTGAAGACCATCAAGCGCACCGGCCTCGGCGTCGCGCTGTTCAGCGAAATGCGCTACAACGAGGACGGCTCGGAAAACCCCGATTTCGTCCTCAACCAGCCCGCCTATCGCCAGGCCAAGATCGTCATCGCCGGTGATAACTTCGGCTGCGGCTCCTCCCGCGAGCACGCGCCATGGGCCCTGGCCGACTTTGGCATCCGCTGCGTCATCTCGACGAGCTTTGCCGACATTTTCTACAACAACTGCTTCAAGAACGGCATCCTGCCGCTGGTCGTCACCCCCGATCAGCTCAAACTGCTGCTCGACGACGCCGAGCGCGGCGCCAATGCGACGCTGACCGTCGACCTCGAAGCCCAGACCATCAAGGGTCCGGACGGCGGCACGCTCCACTTCGATATCGACCCGGCCCGCAAGCACATCCTGCTCGAAGGGCTCGACGACATCGCCGGCACGCTTAAGTCCGATCCCGCCATCACCTCGTTCGAGACGACAATGTCGTCCCAGCGTCCCTGGCTCTAAGGAACCCACATGGTCCAGCGCGTTTCCACCGGCTCCCCGTTCGAAGCCACTTTCGGCTATTCCCGCGCTGTGCGCCACGACGACACCGTCTATGTCTCCGGCACCACCGGCTATGACTATGCCACCATGACCATGCCGGAGTCGGTCGGCGAGCAGGCCAAAAACGCCCTCGCCACCATCGACAAGGCTCTGCGCGAAGCCGGCTCGTCCATCGAGGACACCGTCCGCGTCGTCTACTATGTCGGCGACCGGTCCCTGGTCGACGAGGTGGTTGCCGCCGTCGGTCCCGTGTTCAAGGACATCCGCCCCGCCGCCTCCATGCTGATCGTCCAGATGATCGAAGCCGGCATGAAGATCGAAATCGAAGTCACCGCCCGCATCGGCGCCGCCAACTCCTAAAAGGAAATCGTCATGGCCACCCATTCCCTTTTCCTTCTGCCCGGCGACGGCATCGGCACCGAAATCATGGTCGAGGCCGAAAAGCTGATCGACTGGACCAACAGCGAACAGCTGACCGATTTTTCAACGGACAGCGGCCTTGCCGGCGGCGCCGCTTATGACAAGCACCAGGTCGCCATCACCGACGAGGACACCGAAAAGGCCAAGGCTGCAGACGCCGTGATCTTTGGCGCCGTCGGTGGCCCCAAGTGGGATAATGTCCCCTATGGGCACCGCCCGGAAGCCGCGCTGCTGCGCCTCCGCAAGGAACTCGCCGTCTTCGCCAACCTGCGCCCCGCCATCTGCTATCCGGCGCTGGCCGATGCCTCTTCGCTCAAGCGCGAACTCGTGGAAGGCCTCGACATCCTGATCGTTCGCGAGCTGACCGGCGGCGTTTATTTCGGTGAACCCAAGACCATCACCGATCTCGAAAACGGCCAGAAGCGCGCCATCGACACCCAGGTCTACGAGACCTACGAAATCGATCGCATCGCCCGCGTCGCCTTCGACCTCGCCCGCACCCGCAACAACAAGGTGCACTCGGCCGACAAGAAGAACGTCATGAAGTCGGGCGTGCTCTGGGACGAAGTGGTCAAGGGCGTCGGCAAGGACTACGCCGATGTCGAACTGCACCACATCCTGGCCGACAACGCCGCCATGCAGTTGGTGCGCAATCCCAAGCAGTTCGACGTCATGGTCACCGACAACCTCTTCGGCGACATCCTCTCCGACGTCGCCGCCATGCTCACCGGCTCGCTCGGCATGCTGCCCTCCGCTTCGCTAGGGGCGCCCGATCCGGTGACCGGTAAGCGCAAAGCCTTTTACGAGCCCGTGCACGGCTCGGCGCCGGACATCGCCGGCAAAGGCATCGCCAACCCCATCGCCATGATCGCCTCCGTCGCCATGGCCCTGCGCTATTCGTTCAACATGATCGAACTCGCCACCCGCATCGAAAACGCCATCTCGGCCGTGCTGAGCGATGGCCTGCGCACCGGCGACATCGCCCAGGACAATCGCAAGACCGTCGGGACGGAAGAAATGGGCGCAGCGATCCTGGCAAAGCTCAAGGCTTAAAAGCGCCCCTCATCCGCCCTTCGGGCACCTTCTCCCGCAAGGGGAGAAGGCCACCCTCCAACCCCTCAGTCGGGACCCCTTCTCCCCTTGCGGGAGAAGGTGGCGCGCAGCGCCGGATGAGGGGAACCTTTGTTTCCAAAAAATATCCCCGGCCTCACGGCCGGGGATATTTTGTCTCAGCGGCGTTGATCGACCTTCTCGGCCAGCCACGTTTTAATCAGCGACTGGTAAGGAACGTCCAGCTTGTTAGCGGTCATCTTGATCTGGTCGAGCAATCCCTGCGGCAGGCGCAGGGAGATCGATGTCGAACTGGGTTTAAGGTTTGGCAGCACCACTCGCTGCGCCTGGCTCCAATCTACATATTCGGCGGAGTCGTGGCTTTCCCAAAACAGGCGTTCTTCCCCTTCGCTGGCAAATTCCGGAATGGGCTTAAGGGCCTTGCTCATAATCCTTCCGCTCCTCGCGGTTCATGTCTCTTGCGGAGATCACTCGAATTCTGGTGCCGTCTTGCCTCAGCGTGAAAGTGATGTGCAACAGACGGTTTTGATCCGTGTGACCGAGCGCGTGAACCCGCGCTTCATGCTGGCTATGCTGTTGATCGGCAACCAGCAGAAGCGGCTGGTTGAAGAACGCCTGCTCGGCTTCGCCCTGACTGACGTGATGCTTGTCGACGCTCTTGCGGGCATTACCGGCATCCCATTCAAATCCAGCTATGCGGCTCCAGTCGATCATGAATGTATATTGCCATCATATGCACCGATTGCAAATGGCAGCAAAAAGCCCCGGTGTCTCCACCGGGGCTCTGGTCATTCAGGCTGGACAGAAACTTACTCTGCAGCAGCTTCTTCCGAACCGGCAGCAGCCTTGGCGGCGCGTTCTTCAGCGCGTTCCTTGGCCTTGGCGCCCGGCTCGCCGCTCTTGGGGTTGTTGCGGGCTTCGCGCTTCATGAGGCCGGCAGCGTCGAGGAAACGCAGCACGCGGTCGGTCGGCTGGGCGCCGACGGAAACCCAGTGCTTGGCGCGTTCGGTGTCGAGCACGACGCGATTTTCGGCGTCCTTGGCGAGGAGCGGGTTGAAGGTGCCCAGCTTCTCGATGAAGCGGCCATCGCGCGGCGAACGGGCGTCGGCAATGACGATGTGGTAGAAGGGGCGCTTCTTGGTGCCAGCGCGGGCAAGGCGGATCTTGAGGGACATCTTGGTTCCTAAAAGGTTGAAAGGATTACTTTTTCTTGCCCAGGCCGGGAAGGCCTGGGAAACGGGGCGCTCCGCCAAGACCAGGCAAGGCCGGTCCGCCGGAAGATTTCAGAAGCGAGCCGACATCGGTCGGCAGCTTGTCGGTCATGGGCAGGTCGGCCGAAGGCAGGCCCTTGAGCTGCTCGGGATTGATCCCGGCCTGGCGCGCCATCTGCTCGAGCTGCTTGGGGTCCATCTTGCCGAGGTCCGGCATGCCACCGAGCATGCCGCCCATCTTGCCGCCGAACATGCCACCAAGCGCGCCCATGCCGCCCTTGGAAACCTTCTTCATCATGTCCGCCATCTGGCGGTGCTGCTTGGCAAGCTTGTTGATTTCGCTGACCTCGACACCGGCACCGGCAGCAATACGCTTGCGTCGGCTGGCATTGAGAAGATCGGGCTCGGCCCGCTCCTTCTTGGTCATCGAATTGATGATGGCGATCTGCCGGTCGAAGACCTTTTCGTCGATATTGGCACCGGCCATGGCTTTCTTGAGCTGGCCTGCGCCCGGCATCATCGACATGAGCCCGCCCATGCCGCCCATCTTCTTCATCTGCGTCAGCTGGCTGCGCAGGTCGTCGAAATCGAAGGAGCCCTTCTTGAGCTTCTTGGCCATCTTGGCCGCGTCTTCGGCCGTGACGTGCTCGGCCGCCTTTTCGACCAGGCTGACGATGTCGCCCATGCCAAGGATGCGGTCGGCGATGCGCGAGGGATGAAAATCTTCCAGCGCGTCCATCTTTTCGCCGACACCGATCAGCTTGATCGGCTTGCCGGTGGCTGCACGCATCGAAAGCGCCGCACCACCGCGGCCGTCGCCATCGACGCGGGTCATGACGATGCCGGTGACATCGAGGCGCGTATCGAAGGAGCGGGCGACGTTGATGGCGTCCTGGCCAGTCAGCGCGTCGACCACCAGCAAAATTTCATGCGGATGGGCAATGTCCTTGATGCTGACGGTTTCAACCATCAGCTCTTCATCGACATGGGTGCGGCCGGCGGTGTCGAGGATCAGGACGTCATAGCCACCGAGACGCCCCTCGCGCTCGGCGCGGCGGGCGATTTCGACCGGGGTTTCGGTCGAAACGATCGGCAAGGTATCGACGCCGACCTGTTCGCCGAGCACACGCAGTTGCTCCATGGCAGCGGGGCGGCGGGTATCGAGCGAAGCGAGAAGGACCTTTTTCTTCTGCCGGTCCTTGAGACGCTTGGCGATCTTCGCGGTCGTCGTGGTCTTGCCCGAACCCTGGAGACCGACCATCAAGAGGGTCACGGGCGCCGGGGCATTGAGATCGATGGTGACGGCGTCCGAACCCAGCACCTGGACCAGTTCGTCATTGACGATCTTGACCACCTGCTGGCCGGGCGTCACCGAACGGGTGACTTCGGCACCAACGGCGCGCTCGCGCACCTGCTCGACAAAGGCCCGGACCACTTCGAGCGACACGTCGGCTTCGATCAGCGCCCGGCGAATTTCGCGCATGGCGGCATCGACATCGGCCGCGTTCAGCGCGCCGCGTCCACGAAGCCCGTCAAAAATTTTGCCAAGCCGGTCGGAAAGGCTCTCGAACATTTTTGGTCCTACTCGTTCGGGAAATCCGCCGAGATGTGGTGTTCCTTTGGGCAAATGCAAAACCCACCCGCGGGCGCAACGCGCTGGCGGATGTTAGCCTCCGGGATCGTCGAACCCTGGCGGGGTCCCGGTCGGCTGGTCTCGGGCAAAAGCCTGATGAATGGGCCAGCGTTTAGGGGAAGAGCTCCGGCGAGTCAAGATTGGGCGGCAATGTCCTTGCCCCGAACCGCTGGTGCATCGTCAATAAACAGCAGCCCATCTGGCTTTAGCGCCACCTTGATCCTCCTCATGGCCAGCTCCTGCAACTCGGGATGTCTTCCGTCCAGCGCGCCAACCCGCATGGCGAAGGCCAGGTCGAACAAGCCGTCGTTCGGGTCGAGCACGAAATCTTCGATCGCCACCTGCCGAAACGCGATGCGTCCCGTTTTCAGCTCCGCTGCCGATCCGGCCCGCGCCTGCTCGATGGCTTTGGCAGAACGGTCGATCGCCAGAATATGGCCTTGCTCGAGCAGGCGGCACACCAACCGTGCCGCAACGCCCGGACCGCAACCGATCTCCAGCACGGCCATGTCCGGCCGCAGCGGCAGGGCGGCAACATATTCCGCTATCCGTGAGGATGCAGCTTGGGTCATCGGCCTTGCTCCCTACCGGCGAGAAAAACTGCGCCATATTAACATTAGGCTGTGGATTGGCAGCTAGTTTGTCAGCCGATTGCAATCAACCTCCTGGCTCCATGACCACGACCACGCCGGCAAGCAGCGTCTTCGACGTTTCGGTGCTCTACAGCATCGAAGCGGCGGAAGCGGTTTGGCGTGGGCTTGAGGCTGTGGGGGTATTCACCCCCTATCAGCGGCTGGATTGGCTGAGCCAGCTGATCGCCGCTGGCGCCGAGAGCAAGAGCCGGGTGGCAATCGCGGTGATTTCCCGTGACGGCCAGGTCCAGGCGATCCTGCCCCTGGCCATTCATACCCGTTTTGGCCTCAGGACCGCGCGCCTTCTCGGCACCGATTATTCCAATGTCGACTGGATGATCGCAGCTCCCGGCTTTACTGCCGACGCCGAGCAATTGCACGCCATCGTCACCGAAATCGCGCAACAGGTCGGCGGCATCGACATCTTGAGCCTCCAGAACCTTCCAGCAAGCTGGAACGGCATGGCCAATCCGCTGCTGCAGCTGCCGCATACGCTGGCTCCGTCCAACTTCTACTTTACCTCCATCGCCGGCGTGCAAAAGCCGTTCATCACCACCCGCCTGACCCCGAAGCGCCGCGGCGACCTCCAGCGCAGCCGCCGCCGCATGGAAGAAGCGATGGGCAAGGTAGAGCTCATCCGCGTTGAGGACGCCGCAATGCTCGAGCATGTGCATCAGCGGTTCCTCGAACAACGGCGTGAGCGGTTCGACGAGATGGGCGTCGACAATGTCTTCGAAGAACCGGTATTCCGCGCCTTCTTCCATGAGGCGGCACTCGCCGGCTTCGGCCAGGAGCGCCCTGCCCTTCTCGTCCATAGCCTCATGGCCAATGGCGCCGTCACCGCCACGAGTTGGGGCACCACGGCGGGCGACCATTATTCGCTCTACATCAACTCGACCGAAAGCGGTGACGCCAGCCGCTTCAGCCTCATGAGCATCCTGATCGCCGACCTCATGGATGATCTCATCGACATGGGCATCACCAGTTTCGACATCGGCCTCGGCGACTTTCACTACAAGGCGCGCTGGACCGAGCCGCAGCCGGTCTACAACAGCCTTTTGCCGCTAACGGCCGCAGGACGGTTGGCGGCACTGGCGCTGACGGGTCGGTCGGAACTCAAGCGCACCATCAAGCAAAATCCAAAACTCTGGCAGGCGGCAAGCGGCGTTCGCCGCGTGCTGCACCACCTGCGACCGGGCAAATAAAAAGGCCGCGATTTGCGCCGCGGCCCTTTTGCTTACATCCCGACCTGGCCGGATTTTTTCTTTTCGCCGTAATAGTAGTTGGCGTCCTTGCCCAAGACGACCTGACGGATCAGGCGGCGAAGGCCTTCGGACTTGCGCAATGGTGCAGCGACCCCGGCGGCCACGCGGAAGGCGCCCAGTTTGACGGCATCAAGGGCCGGTTTGACGCCGGGAGCCGACTGAGGCAGGCCGCGGTCACGCAGCATGGAATTGACCACGTAGAGGTCGTTACGGCGCTTCACTTCCTTGGTCTTCCAGGTGATGGCGACCGAGATGGAATAGGTGTCCTTGGTCTTGACCCAGTGCGGCCAGATATAGGGCACGAAGACGCCCTCGCCGGGCTTAAGTTCGTTAACCGTGCCGCGTGCGGCAAAGCGATCTTCGTACTTGATGTTGCGATGCTTGGTGATCGCATGCTCGATCTGCTCTTCGCTGACAATCGAATGGTCGGTGTTGTCGAACACGGCAAACTGCTTGTCGCCATGAACCTGGACAAAGAAATTGTCTTCGCTGTCGAGGTGGAAGGGCGTGGTCGAGCCCGGCGAGGAAACGAAGAGGAAGCCCTGCACATCGGTGAAACCGGCGGCGTCGAGGCTCTTGAAGCCTTGGGCAGTAGCGACCGACTGTAAGGCGGTTTCCAGCAATTCCTTATAGGCCGGGACGATCTCGATGCGCTTCAGCACCATCCAGGCGCCGGCGGTCTCGATCTGGCGCACGACTTCCTGCGGGTCGAGATCGACCAATGGCGTCGTGGTCGGATCCTGGCTGACATTGGCCTTGCCCGAATTGTATTCGATCCGGTCGCGCGGCATCTGCTTGACCAGTTCTAAAATGGCCGGAAGCGTCAGCCGCTGATCGCCCACCAGCTTGTGCTGGATGCGGAAGGACTTGTTGGGAAAAAGGTTTTCGAAGGCGGCCTCGTCGGCCATCAGCGTCGCAGTCATTTGCGGATCTCTCGGGTTTTGAGGGCGTTTCGGGTTCGATGCAAAAGGCTTTTGGCGGTCTCGCGGGCCTCGCCGCGGAGGAGGATGAGCCGGGCGCAGAGCGCGGCGACCGGACCTGGTCGGGTGGTGATCAGGACATTGCCGACGCGGCGGCGCTCGCGCCACACATGGTCGATCATCGGATGACCCGGCAGGGCGCAGGAGTCGGCAAAGTCGATGGCAGGATCTTCGGCGAAGTGGCGGGTCAACTCGACAGTGAGCTGCACGCCGGGCGAATAGCGGGCATAGGCCTCATCGAAGGCGATCTTGAAGAACATGGCCGTGCGCTGCTGGCGCAGGACGAGACCGGCGGCGATGGTCTTGCCAGCGACGCTGAGTTCCACGATCTCGATGCCCGATTTGGGCGCAAGTCCGAGCGCCGCTTCGGTGATGTAGCGTGTGTCGCCCTGATCCTGGGCGAGACCGGTGCCGCGCTCGCCTTTCCAGCCGGCAGCCTCAAGCGTCAGGAAGCGTTCGAGCGCAGGCAGGATCGTGGCCTCGTCTCGAGCGACGGTGAAAACCACTTCGCCCTCTTCATCGAGCCGATGCCTGAGGCGCCGCAGCTCCTTGAGCTTTTTGGCGCCCATGCCGGCGCGAAGATAAGCTTCGGCATCCGCGGGTACGCGCAGCGCAGCGCGTTCATGCTCGTCCTGGATAGTGATGGTGAGACCACGACGCTCAGCCGCTGCGCGCAATGCCATCATGGCGGGGCCATCCAGGTCGGCCATATGCAAAACCAGAAGATGCGCGCCGCTCTGCGCGGCATTGTCCAGCATCGCCGTGTCAGAGTCCTCATTCGAGAGCAGAGGCGAGCCAAGCACGGTATAGGGCTGATGCGAGACCAGCGCAGGGATCGGCAGGCGATAAACCTGCCAGGCACTCCGCACCGGCACGAGGCCGCTCAGCTGCTTGCCGTCATAGGCACACAAAGCCACAGTCGCGTCTCCGCCACGGGTGAAGCGGGCGACCGGAAGTGCATAGGCCGGATCGAAAAACGCATTGGCTTCGATGGCGGTCTCGACCAAGGCAGACCAGTCCGCAACCGGCACGGCGCCAAGCGGCAAACGGCCAGCCGCTGAGGCAGGACGCAGCGAGCGGGCAGGCGCAGCAGCGAGAACGGTCTCGGTGGTCATGACGTGGCCCATTCTAGTGGCACTCGGCGTGATGCGGTGTCCTGGCTGCCAAAGTGGTTAAGCAGCCAATTGCACAATAGGGACAGGCTGTTGCGAGACTGGCGCCAAATTGCATAAAACTTTATCGATGCATCCGATTTCGCCCGCCGCTGGCAATCGGGGCCACCTTGCGCCATATAGGGCGTACGATTTTCTCCAGCATGCGAGGCTCCGGCGTGAGCAGGGTGCCGTTTCTCAAGATGAATGGGCTGGGCAACCAGATCGTCGTCGCCGACATGCGCGGCAGCAAGGCCCGCGTCACGCCGGATGCGGCGATCGCCATCAATGCGCAGCCGCAAACCAAGTTCGACCAGATCATGGCTATCCATGACGCGCGCACGCCTGGCACCGACTATTACATCGAGATCATAAATTCCGATGGTTCGCGCGCCCAGGCCTGCGGCAATGGCATGCGCTGCGTCGTACAGGCGCTGGGCGCTGAAGAGGGCCGGAGACGGTTTACCTTCGAAACCCTGGCCGGCATTCTTTTCGGCGAAGAGGCCGCGGACGGGCAGATCACCGTCGACATGGGCACGCCAAAGTTTGCCTGGTACGACATTCCGCTCAATGAGGAATTTGCCGACACCCGCCAGGTGGAACTGCAAATCGGACCGATCGATGCGCCGGTGCTGCATTCGCCATCGGTCGCTTCCATGGGCAATCCACACGCGACCTTCTGGGTCAAGGACGACGTCTGGAGCTATGCGCTCGATCGCTTCGGACCGCTGCTCGAAAATCATCCGCTGTTTCCCGAGCGCGCCAATATCTCGATCGCCAATGTGTTGGCGCCCGACCGCATCATCCTGCGCACCTGGGAGCGTGGCGCGGGACTGACCGAGGCCTGTGGCACGGCGGCTTGTGCTGCCCTGGTCAATGGCGCCCGCACCCGCCGCACTGCCCGCAAGGCGACGGTGACCGTGCCTGGCGGCGACCTCGTCGTCGAATGGCTCGACAACGACCATGTGACGCTGACCGGTCCTGCCGAATTCGAATGGCGCGGCGATCTCGATCCTGCGACCGGCGCTTGGACGCGCAGCGAGGCCGCCTGATGAGCGTGCAAACGCTGACCTTTGGCTGCCGGCTCAACGCCTATGAAGGCGAGGTGATGAAGGCCGAGGCCGAAAAGGCCGGGCTCGATAACGCCATCATCATCAACACCTGCGCTGTCACCCAATCGGCGGTGACGCAGGCCAAGCAGGCGGTGCGGCGGGCAAAGCGCGACAATCCAGCGGCCCGCATCATCGTCACCGGCTGCGCTGCGCAAACCGAAGCGCGCACCTTCGGCAACATGGCTGAGGTCGATCTCGTGATCGGCAATGCCGACAAGCTCCGGGCCGAGAGCTATAGCCCGATCGTCTTCGGCACCGCGCTTAACGACAAGTGCCAGGTCAACGACATCATGAGCGTGCGGGAAACCGCAGGCCACCTGATCGAGGGCATGGACGGCAAGACGCGCGCCTTCGTCCAGGTGCAAAACGGCTGCGACCATCGCTGCACCTTCTGCATCATTCCCTTCGGCCGCGGCCCCAGCCGTTCGGTGCCGATGGGGGTTGTCGTCGAACAGATTAAAAAACTCGTCGGCAATGGCTGCCGCGAAGTGGTGCTGACCGGCGTCGACATCACCTCCTATGGGCCCGACCTGCCGGGCAGTCCCACCTTGGGCATGCTGACGCAGGCCATTCTCCGCCACGTGCCCGACCTGCCGCGACTTCGCATTTCCTCGATCGATTCCATCGAGGCCGACCCGGCGCTCTATGAAGCGGTAAGAGAAAAGAGATTGATGCCGCACCTGCATCTCTCGCTCCAGTCCGGCGACGACATGATCCTCAAGCGCATGAAGCGGCGGCATCTGCGCGATGACGCCTTGGCGGTGGTGGAAAAGCTGCGGGCAAACCGGCCGGACATGGTGTTCGGCGCCGACATCATCGCCGGCTTTCCGACCGAAACCGACGCCATGTTCGAAAACTCGCTGCGCTTTATCGCCGAGGCCGACCTCACCTATATCCACGCCTTTCCCTATTCGCCGCGCCCGGGCACCCCGGCAGCGAGAATGCCACAAGTCAACAGCGCCGTGAGTAAGTTGCGGGCGGCGAAGTTACGCGACGCGGGGGAGCGGCAGGTCGCAAAACTCTGTGCCTCCCGGATCGGCAAGATCGAAAGCGTTCTGGTCGAACGTGGCGGCATCGGGCGAACCGAACAATTTGTGCCGGTGCGCGTTCCGGATGAGCCGGCGGGCGATTTGCTGGCGATGCGCATCACCGGTATGGACGCCAGAGGGCTCCTGGGCGAAGCGCTGCGTGTAGCGGCGTGATTGCGCCACGCCCTCGTGGTTCGACAGGCTCACCATGAGGGCTACTTTTCTATCGAGCCAAGCAGTAGACCTCATCCTGAGCTTGTCGAAGGACGAGGTCGTGTCACGGAAGGCATTTGAATGAGCGACAAAAAGCCGGGCTTTTTCAGGCGGCTCTACGATGCGATGACGGACGAGCCGCGTCCGGCGCCGCCGCCGCCCGAAGCCTTGCCGGATGCGCCGCTCGCTCCCATCCCGCCCGTTCCCGAAAAGGTGCCGCCTGCGCGGGAGCCGGACATCGTCCCGGCTCCCCCGCACCAGCCGGACGAGCTGCCGCCGCCCGGCCCGCCGGAGACGACACCTGACTATGTCGAAGATATTGAGGATCTAGCTGCGGCCCGGCTCGACAGCGTGCCGATCATCCCGGCACCGGCAACGGCGGCCGCAGAGCCGCAAGGCTGGTTCCAGCGGCTCGCTTCCGGCCTCAAGCGCTCATCGGACAATCTTTCGACCTCGATCACTTCGGTATTCACCAAGCGCAAGCTCGATGCGGCCACGCTGGACGAACTCGAAGACGTCTTGATCCAGGCCGATCTTGGCATCGATACGGCCACCGCCATTACCGATACGCTGCGCCGCGACCGTTTTGACCGCGACGTATCGGGCGATGACGTGCGCACCGTTCTGGCGTCCGAAGTCGAAAAGGTCCTGGTACCCGTAGCGCGGCCGCTCGCCGTCGACACGCTGCACAAGCCTTTCGTGATCCTGATGATCGGCGTCAACGGCTCGGGCAAGACCACGACCATCGGCAAACTGGCGCAAAAATTTGCCCGCGACGGCAAGTCTGTGATGCTGGCGGCCGGTGATACCTTTCGCGCCGCGGCGATCGAGCAGCTGCAGGTCTGGGGCCAGCGCACCGGCGCTCCGGTCATCACCCGGCCGGCTGGCTCCGATGCCTCCGGCCTCGCTTTCGATGCCGTGACCCAAGCCAAGGCCGAGGACCGCGATGTTCTGATCATCGACACGGCCGGGCGCCTGCAGAACCGCGACGAGCTGATGAACGAGCTCGAAAAGGTCATCCGCGTCATCAAGAAGGTTGAGCCGACCGCCCCGCACGCAACGCTTCTTACCCTCGATGCCACGACCGGGCAGAATGCGCTCAAGCAGGTCGAGATCTTTGGCCAGCGCGCCGGGGTGACGGGGCTGGTGATGACCAAGCTCGATGGCACGGCGCGGGGCGGCATCCTCGTTGCCATTGCGCAAAAATTCGGCCTGCCGGTCCATTTCATCGGTGTCGGCGAGGGGGTCGAGGATCTCGAGCCGTTCGAGGCCCGCGACTTTGCCCGGGCCATTGCTGGCTTCGACTGATTGCATCCGCGCAACCCCCACCCAACCTCCCCCTTAGGAGGGGGAGGAGCTCGATCCGGGGCTGAACTCGATGCGGCTCCTCCCCCGACTGACGGGGGAGGCTGGGTGGGGGCCTTAGCCCAAATCTCACCACGCTTTATCCTTACAGGCAGCTTGCATCGGATCGCGCGCCCCATCAGATTGGGCCAATGGACAAAAACATGACCGACAAAACCGCCGTACAGGACGTCAACTGGGACGAACTGCGTCCCCAGATCATCAAGCTGGCGCTCGAGCTTGGTCCCTTGGTCGTGTTCTTCATCATGAATGGCCGCGCCGACATCTTTGTCGCCACGGCCTGGTTCATGGCGGCGATGGTCATTTCGCTGGCGCTGAGCTGGATCCTGCTCAAGAAGATCGCCGTGATGCCGCTGGTGACTGGCGTCGTCGTCCTCGTTTTCGGCGGCCTGACGCTCTGGCTCCAGGACGATACCTTCATCAAGATGAAGCCCACCATCACCAATTCGCTCTTTGCCGCGGTGCTGCTGGGCGGGCTCCTCTTCCGCCACTCGCTGCTCAAGCACGTCTTCGGCGACGTTTATAAGCTCCGGCCCGAGGGCTGGTGGAAGATGACGCTGAACTGGGGCCTGTTCTTTGTCGTGCTCGCCGTCGCCAATGAAGTCGTGTGGCGCAATTTCGATACCGACTTCTGGGTGGCCTTCAAGGTGTGGGGCGTGATGCCGCTGACGGTTCTGTTCTCGATGAGCCAGCTGCCGCTCCTGCAAAAATACGCGCCGACTGAAACTGCGCCGCAAACGCCGCCCGTCGTCGTCGAAACCTGAGGCGAGCACCAGCGCCGCCCGGCCTTGCGGCGTCGCGGTTACACGGTGAGAAGCGGCTTTCGTCCCGAAATGGTTGTATAAGGAAGAGGCGAAAGCCGCTTCGCACGATCGGGATTTTTTGCGCACGCCTCGGGCAGTCCACCCATCGGTGGCGGTAATTGTTTGGTTCTGAGGCGGGTGCGCGAGTTCCCATTTCCCCAAATCCGCACGCTCACCTGACCGGCGTCGGCATCCACGCACTCTCTCAGGCGACCCCGAAAGACCCGTCTCCCTGCCCGATGCTTCGTCGGCACCGCGTGTGTGGCGGGGATGGGGGGAGATTAGCCCAAGGTTTTGGGGGTGGGGATAAGGGGAATAAGCGTAGCCGAGTACCCCCACCCCGCCTCCCCCTTAAGTAGGGGGAGGAGTACGGCTGTTGCACTTGGCACGATGGAGCTCCTCCCCCGCCTTACGGGGGAAGTTGGGTGGGGGTGCTACAGCCCGCCCATATTGCACAGCAACGTCCATTCGGCCTCGGACACCTTGCTGACCGACAGCCGGGAGAGCTTGACCAATTCAAGCTCGCTGAGTTCCGGCGTAGCCTTGATTTCGGCCAGGGTCACCGGGCGCGGCAGGGGTTTGACGGCTTGGGTGTCGACGCATTCCCAGACCACTTCGCCCTTGGCGTTGAGCTCGGCGGTAGAGTCCGGATGCGCGGCGGCGACCACGCGCATGATGCCGGCGATCTCCTTGCCGATATTGGAGTGGTAGAAAAAGGCCTCGTCGCCGACCGCCATGGCCTTCATGTTGTTGCGCGCCGCATAGTTGCGGACGCCGTGCCATTCTTCCACTTCGCCGCGCTCGGTCTTGGCGACGAGATCGTCGAAGGAAAAAACGTCCGGCTCCGACTTCATCAGCCAATAGGCCACGGTTCTAGAACTCCACGCCGGTTGTGTTGATGGCGACGCGCCAGCGCTTGACCTCGTGGGAGGCGAACACCCCGGCGGAAACGAAGGGGTCGGCATCGGCCATGGCCTGCGCCTCGGCGAGCGTTTCGGCATCGAACACCACGATCGAGCCTTCGGGCTGCTCTTCGGGGCTGAGCAGCGCACCGGCAAAGACGAGCTTCTTGCCCAAGGAATTGAGGTGATCGAGATGCACCAGGCGGGTGTCGAGGCGCTTCTGCAGGGCATCGGGCGCGTCCTTGGCGATCATGGCGAAAAGCATAGTCAGTGTTCCCTTTTAAGAGGGCGGGACATGAGGCCCGCAACAATCGTAGCGATATCGGATTGGCCGGCGACCACCGCATCGACGGCGTCGATCAGCGGTGCATCGACGCCAAAACTCCTGGCCAGCGCGGCGGCGACGGGCGCGGTGGCGACGCCTTCGGCCAGCTTGGCGCCGGACTGGAGGATTTCGGCGGTAGGGCGCCCCGCGCCCAGCGCCATGCCGAACTGGTAATTGCGCGACTGCGTCGAGGTGCAGGTCAGCGTCAGGTCGCCCAGCCCGGCAAGGCCGGTCAGCGTATGGGCGGAGCCGCCCATGGCGGTGACCATGCGTGCCATTTCGGCATAGCCGCGGGCGATCAGCGCCGCGCGCGCCGAAGCGCCGAGCTGGGCGCCATCGACGGCGCCACAGGCCAGGGCATAGACATTCTTGAGCGCACCGGCGATCTCGACGCCGATGCGATCATCGGCGGCATAGGGGCGGAAGGTCGGCCCAGCCAAGGCAACGGCGAGCTCGGATGTGTTGTCGGCATCGTCACCGGCAAGGGTGACGGCAGTAGGCCGACCCGCGGCGACATCGGCGGCAAAGCTCGGGCCGGAAAGGACATAGGGGATGGCGTCTGGCGCCATGGCCAAAAGCACTTCGCTCTGCCGCGCCAGCGTGCCGGTTTCGAGCCCCTTGGCAGAGAGCACGACGGGGCGACCGGCCAACAGGGCCGGGTCTATGGTGGAAAGAAGCGTGCGCGTCGCCTGTGCCGGCACGGCAAGAATGACGATATCTGCGCCTGAAAAGGCGCCAGCGGCCTCAAGCTCGGGGTGAAGCTCCTGCCCGGGCAGCGCCGCATCGTTGCGGCGGGACGAGTTCACCGCCTCGGCCTGCGCCTCATTGCGCAGGACCAGCGTCACGGCGCGACCCGCCATGGCAGACGCTTGCGCCAATGCCGTGCCCCAGGCGCCGCCGCCGATCACCGAAACCGTTTCAAGCTGCATCGCTGTTCACCTTCATGTCCGGCGTATCGAGCGGCCAGCGCGGCCGCGCCGCGACGTCGAGCTTGTCATGCGCCCCGAGCGCTAGCCGTTCCGCGCCAGCCCAGGCGATCATGGCGCCATTATCGGTGCAAAGCGCGATCGGCGGCACGACGAGGCGCGCGCCGATCTCGGCGACGACCGCGCGCAAAGCTGCGGATATTTCCTGATTGGCCGCAACCCCACCGGCGACGACGAGCTGTGCCGGCGCGCCCCCGAACTCGGCCTTGAAGCGCTCGAGTGCCTGGCGCGAGCGGGTGGCGACGATATCGGTGACCGCGGCCTGAAAACTTGCCGCTATATCGGCAACGTCTTGGTCGCTCAGCGGCGCCAGGGCTTCCGCCTGGAGGCGCACGGCGGTCTTGAGACCGGAAAAGGAAAAATCGAGCCGCTCTTCGCGCAAGAGCGGGCGCGGGAACTTGAAGCGCTTCGGGTCGCCGGACCTGGCGATACGCTCCACGGCAGGGCCGCCAGGATGGCCAAGGCTGAGGAGCTTGGCGACCTTGTCGAAAGCCTCGCCCAGCGCATCGTCGATTGTGCCGCCCCAGCGCTCGTAATCGCCGACGCCACGCACGAGGACAAACTGGCTATGCCCGCCCGATACCAGCAGCATCAGATAGGGGAACGCGACCCCATCGGTCAGCCGCGCCGTCAGCGCATGGCCTTCGAGATGGTTAACGGCGAGGAGCGGCTTGCCGAGCGACGCCGCCAGCGCCTTAGCGGTGGTGAGACCGACCAGAACGCCGCCGATCAGCCCTGGTCCGGCGGTTGCGGCGATGGCATCGACCTCGTCGAGCGCCAGCCCTGCCTCGTCCATGGCCTGGGCGATGATGTGGTCCAGCCACTCCACATGCGCCCGCGCCGCAAGCTCGGGCACCACGCCGCCGAATGCCGCATGTTCATCGAGCTGCGAACGCACCACATTGGAACGAATGCGCCCGCGTCCGGATTCATCTCGCACGACGACCGAGGCGGCGGTTTCGTCGCAGCTGGTCTCGATCCCGAGAATGGTGGTTGATGCTTGCCCGGTCACGACGAACTGTCTACTCCCGTAAGGCCTATCGCCTACTATAGGACCCCTTGCCAATGCAATCGCCCACCCCCTTTGCCCGGATCGGAACGCGCGGAAGCCCGCTTGCCCTGACCCAGGCGAAACTGGTGCGCACGCTTCTGAGCAAGGCCCATGGCGTGGCCGAGGACGAGATCGAGATCGAGGTCTTCTCGACCGGCGGCGATCGCAGCCAGGCCGGCAATGCGCCGGTGTCGACCATCGGCGGCAAGGGCATCTTCACCAAGGAAATCGACGAAGCGCTGCTCGACGGGCGCATCGATATCGGCGTTCATTCCAGCAAGGATGTCGCCACCGCCCTGCCCGAGGGCATGCGCATGGCCGCATTCCTGGAGCGCGAGGACGTCCGCGACGCCTTTTTGTCGGTCACAGCCAAGGGCATCGACAATCTCCCCGAGGGGGCGCGCTTCGGCACTTCCTCCATTCGCCGCGCCGCCCAGGCCCGGCGCTTGCGGCCAGACCTACGGATCGTGCCGTTTCGCGGCAATGTGCATACGCGGCTGCAAAAGCTGCTCGATGGCGTCGCCGATGCCACGCTTCTGGCCGTTGCCGGTCTTAATCGGCTGGGCGAAGCGCATCGCGCCACGGCACTGCTCGACACCAGCCATTTCATGCCCGCTCCGGCGCAGGGCGCCATCGGCATTGCCATCCGCGCCGATGACGAGCGGTTCGCTGATGCGGTGGCACCCCTCGACCATGCCCCAACCCATGCCGCGATCTTGGCCGAACGGACCATGCTCGCCATTCTCGACGGCTCCTGCCGCACCCCGGTGGGTGCCTTGAGCCGCGTCGAAAATGGCCAACTCCGGCTCAAGGGCGAAATCCTCAGCCTTGATGGCCAGACCTCGTTCCATGCCGAAGCCGCCGGAACCGACCCCAGTGCGCTGGGCGAACAGGTCGGCCGCGAGCTGGTTCGGCAGGCGGGCCCCGAATGGTTCAGGCAATGGCACCAGTGATGCGCATGCTGGTGACACGGCCGGAGCCCGATGCGCAGGCCACGGGCGAGCGGCTGCAGGCGCTCGGCATCGATTATGTCGCCGCGCCCTTGCTGACGCGGCAGAACATTCATGCGCACCTGCCGGGTCCCGATGGCTTTGCCGCCATGGCGCTGACCAGCACCAATGCCTTGCGTTCGCTCGACGACCAGGATGCGCTCGAACCCTTCCGCCACAAGCCCGTCTTTGCGGTCGGCGACCGCACGGCGCATGAGGCGCGGATGCTGGGCTTTACCGAGGTCATGGCCGCCGATGGCACGCTCGACTCGCTGGTGACGGCCATTGCCCTGGCGCGGCTTGAAGGTCCGGTCTTTTATCCCTGCGGCCGGCATTTGAGCGGCGACCTTGCCCATGCGCTGGCCCCGCACGGACTGATGGTTGCAACCGTTGCCGTCTACGACATGGTGGCGGAAACCCGCCTGCCGGAAGCGGCATCGGACCTCACGCAGTTCGATGCGGCACTCATTTACTCAAGGCGCACCGCTGAAATCTTTGCCGAGCTTGCTGCCCCGCACATTGTCCCGGAAGAGCGGCGGCATCTGCCGATGCTGTGCCTTTCGGAAAATGTCGCGGCGCCGCTCCTGTCGGCCCATTTCAGCCGCGTTCATCTGGCCGATCATCCGAGCGAAGAAGCGATGATGGCGCTGGCTTTGGCTTTTTCCCGGGAGCAATCTCGATCATGATCGGAACAATGAAGAGGACATCTCATGGCTGACACGCCCGGCAAAGATTCCCAGCCCGATCCCAAGGCGGTGGGCCCCACCGGTCCGGTCAAGCCACCGGTGCTCGAAGGCACGGCGCGCCCGGCCAAGGCAGAGGACAAGCCTGCGCCAAAAACCGAAGCGCCAAAGCCTGCCTCAAAACCGGATTTGGGAAAGGCCGCGTCAATGCCAACGCCCAAGCCCGTGGTGAAGCGCGACCGCGAGGAGAACGGCGGCTCGCCCTGGATCGCGGGCCTGCTTGGCGGCATTGTGGGCCTCGGTGCAGCCTATGGCCTGGCCTATGCCGGGCTATGGCCGACGACGCCGCAGGCCCCGGCGCCGGCCGATCCGCGCGTCGCACAATTTGCGACTGCGATTCCGGAACTCCAGACCGTGACCAACACGGTGCAGGATGAGCTGTCGACGCTCAACGGCCGCGTTTCCGGGCTTGAAACCTCGCTTGCCGAACTCCCCGCTCCGGCTGCTGCACCGGCCCCATCGGAAGATTATTCCGAGGCCATCGCGGATCTCGCCGCCCGGGTGGAGCAACTGGCCGGGGCGGCGCAGCCGGCGGCCACCGATACCGGTGCCCTCGATGCGCTTCGCACCGAGCTTGCGGCCCTCAGCGAAACAGTCGAACAGGCGCAAGCCGATGTCGCGGCAACGCAGGGTGACATCGCCGCTCTCGAGGCCAGTGCCGCCACGCAAACGGCCACCGGAACCGGCGCCGCCCGGCTGCCGCTGATCTTTTCGGGGCTGGAAAGCGCCTTTGCCACCGGCCGTCCCTTCGAGACCGAATTAGCGGCGCTTGAAACCGCGCAACCGGACGCCACCGTGCCGCGCGCCCTCTCCGACAATGCCGCCAGCGGCCTGCCGCGTCCTGACGATGTGGCGCGCCGGCTCGATGCCGCCCTGCCCGACATGCTTGCCGGCCGCCCCGTTTCCGCCGATGCCGGCTGGCAGGATGCCACCGCCGACTGGTTCCGCGGCGTCATCGCCATGCGCCCTGCAGGCGATGTGGACGGCGACAGCCCCGATGCCATGATTGCCCGCCTCGAAGCGGCCGTGGCCCGGCGCGATTTCGTCGCCGCCGAGGCCGAGTTCACCGCCCTGCCCCAGACCATGCAGGCCGCAGCTGGCACATTGGGCGACGACATCGCCGCCCTTGCCGCCGCCGCAACGCTGATGACCGAGTTGCGCAGCACTGCGCTGGGCGCGGAGGGCGGCGCATGATTCGCCTCGCATCCTGGATCGTTTCGAGCCTTGTCATCGCGGCCATCGCCGCATGGGTCATCTCGCTGCCCGGCACCCTGACCCTTGAAGTTGCCGGCTGGCGCATGCAGCCGCGGCTGGGCACGGCGGTCGTGCTGCTGCTGGTATCGGCGGCGCTGATCATCATCGTGTGGTCCGTGGTCCGCCGCGTGCTCGGCGCCCCCCGTGCCATGGCACGGCGCAGTGCCAAGCGCCGGCGCGAGCAGGGCGTGCAGGCGCTTTCCGACGCGGTCATCGCGCTGCAATCCGGCGACCCTGCCCGTGCCCGCCTCATGGCGCGCGAAGCCCAGGCCCGCCTCCCCGGCAGCGGCGCCGCAAAGCTGCTCGAAGCCCGCGCCGACCTGGCGCTCGGCGACATGCCGGCGGCGCGCGAGCATTATCGCGCCCTGATCGACAATGAACGCACCGCCGTCGCCGCCCTCACCGGGCTTTACGACCAGGCGCGGGCGCAAAACCGCGAAGACGTCGCCATCACCTTTGCCAAAAAGACGCTGGCGCTGGCGCCGCAAACCCCATGGGCCTCGCAGGCCGTGTTCGACGACCTCACCGCGCGCGGCCAATGGGCGGAAGCGGTAGCCATGGTCAATACCGAGCAGGCGCCGAGCCGCGAGGACAAGGCCAAAAAGCGCCGCAAGCAGGCGGTGATCGAAACCGCACGGGCCCGCGAAAGCGAAGTCGGCCAACCCAATGCAGCGCTGGACCACGCGCTGACCGCGCTCAAGCTGCTGCCGGATTTCGTCCCGGCAGCGCTGATCGCATCGCGCATCTACATCAATCGCGGTGAAGCGCGGCGCGCGCAAAGCCTCCTGCGCCGCATCTGGCGCGCCACCGGTCATCCCGATGTTGCAGCGCTTTATGCCCATTCCCACCCCGGCGCCTCGGCGGTAGAGCGGCTCAAGCGCCTGCGCGAAATTATCGACATGCCGCCGCCCCATCGCGCCGCCGGCATGGCCCTCGCCCGCGCCGCCATCGATGCCTATGACTGGCCCCTCGCGCGCGCGGCGCTCGAACCCTTTGCCGGCCCGGACGCAACGCAGGGCGTCGGCAGCCTGATGGCGGAAATCGAGGAAGGCCAGAGCGGCGACCAGGGCAAGGCCCGCGAATGGCTGGCCCGCGCCATGCGCGCGCCGCGCGATCCCGCCTGGACCGCCGACGGCATCATCAGCGACGAATGGGAGCCGCTTTCGCCGGTGACCGGGCGTCTCGATGCCTTCGAATGGAAAGTGCCGGTCGCCAGCAACACCCGCCCCGCGGCTCTGCCCCCGGCGGCGCCGGAGCAGGCCGCGCTGCCGGCACAAAGCGAAGCGATTCTGCCCCTTGCGCCGGCCGAAAACGCCCAGTAAAAGACCCGCGTTGCCGCTTTAGCTCAGTTGGTAGAGCACATCATTCGTAATGATGGGGTCAGGTGTTCGAGTCACCTAAGCGGCACCACTTCCCTTACATCCTCCCTATCGGCCCTCAGGGCAGCGGTGCGGCCGTGAGCACGGCGTAGGCCATCATGGCGAGGCCAAGGAGCGAGACCAGGTAGGCGATCGAGCGGAAGTTCGAGACGCCGCTGATGAAAAGCGGGATGTAGATCACGCGCGCGATCAGGTAGATCAGCGCTCCCCAAAAGACGGTGCCGCCGTCGAGGCGGAAGACGATCGCCAGGACGCCCAGGGTCAAAAAGATCGGCAACGTTTCGTGGAGGTTGCGCAGCGCGCGCTGCGCCCGGTCGCCCTCGGGCGTCCAGACCAGGTTGTCCTGCGGCCCACTGATCTTTGCGGGGTCATTGGCGCGGGCCTTGAAGGCGGCCGGGATAAAGCTCTGAACCAGGGCGAGCAGCAGTCCGAGAAGGACGAGATAAAGCATGGGTGTTGATCCGGGAACGGTGCTCGGTGATCGAGCACCAACTGCGGGGAGAGGAGCAGATTAGCGGTGCTCAACCAATCTTTATTTTTGCTACCGGCGTTAGCCTGCCCGTTCCAATAATTCGAGGCGCTGCGCTTGCCGGGCGGATGGCGCCACGGCCCGCAGGTCCGGATCGTCGCCGAATAGCGCTTCGCGCTCTTCGGGCGTTGACATGAAGAACGGAAAGCGTTCGGCCACGCGGTTGCGGATGGTCGGCACGTCGGCGGCGTAGAGGCAGACCGGGAACTGCAATTCGCCCCAAAAGCGCTCGTCGGCCAGACGATGCGAGCCAAAGACGCGGCGGTAAAAGGCGGAGTGCTCCGCGCGCACCGAGGAGATGGTGTAGCGCACGGCAAAAAACTCGCTCGCCATGGCAACAATGCGGAGCGTGAGATAGGGCAAGGCCGGCAGGGCCAGGGAAGCGTCGTGATCAGCGGTAAAGCGACTCGGATCGATATAGCTGTCACCCCGATCAAGGATTGGCTCCAGGACCTCGGGCCAGATCGTGCGGCTAGGTGACGTCCGGTTCTCGCTGCTCACATGATGAAAACGGATCGAACTGACCAGCTTGTTGTCGACATAAACGCCAAAGCAGTAGCAATTGCTGGCGTCGTCATAGCTGTCGCGCGTCGCTTGCTGCGAATTGACGGGGATAAATTCTTCGCGCCGATAGGCCTCGTAGCGGAGTTTATACACCGGATCGAGTTGTTGCTCGGCGTTGACCCGCCGATACCGCACCGTATCCAGAAGATCGATCAGAGTTGTTGCAAAACGCGAGTTTGCGCTAGGGGCCGCTTCCGCCTGCATCGAGACTATCCCACTGGGTCGACACAGTTTTTTAACTCTAAATATGGCAGTGCGCACGACCCAAATTCGCGGCATAAGGCAGCAGCCCACCCACCAGCCGGCAAAACCGCAACTATTTCAGCTTGTTAGCGGCCGTTAACTACGCGGTGTCTTTTGGCTTTCTGTGCCGACTCGACGCCACCATTCATGCGCGCGATCAGTTCGGCAATGTCGCGCGAGGGTAGCGGCCGGGAGAAGAAGTAGCCCTGGACCTGCTGCACCCTCGTCATGCCCTGCATGAGTTCGAGCTGCTCTTCGGTTTCGACACCCTCGGCAACCACGGTGAGGTCGAGATCGCGGCCCAAGCGCGCCACGTTGGAAAGCAGCAGCAGTGCTCGAGGGTCCTTGCCGATATCGGCAACAAAGGAGCGGTCGATCTTGAGCTTGTTGAACGGCAAGGCATTGAGATAGCTCAGGGACGAGTAGCCGGTGCCAAAATCGTCAAGCGCGATGACAATGCCCCGGTCGGCGAGCCCTTGCAGCACGCTGTTGGCCAGGTCGCGCTCTTCGATGACCGCCGTTTCGGTAACTTCGATCTCGAGCCGGTTGGCGGGCAATCCTGCCCGGTCGAGCGACCTGCTGACGACGGTGAGAAGATCGAGGCCGCGGAAATCGCGCGCCGAAACATTGACGGCGACACCCACCGGACCTGCCCATTGCGCACATTCGCGCGTTGCGCTCTCCACCACGAAGGCGGTGATGTCCGAGATCAGTCCCATCTCTTCGGCCATGGGAATAAAGGTAGCCGGCGAAACCGGTCCCAATTCAGGATGCGTCCAGCGCGCCAGGGCCTCGCAAGAAACGATCTTGCGCGTTTCGATATCGAGCTGCGGCTGGAAGGCAAGGGTCAGCGCGCCATCGGCAACGGCCTGGCGCAGATCGGCCTTGAGGCGCTGGCGATAATGATAGTCGATGTCCATCTGCGCATGGAAAATCTGCGCCCGCGCCTTGCCATCGGCCTTGGCGCCGTAAAGCGCCAGATCGGCCTTGGTCATCAGCTCGTCGAGTTCGTCATCGCTCTCGGTCGTGACCACGAGGCCGATGCTGACGCGGACCGGCAGATTGATGCCCTTGAGGTTGAACGGCGTTTCAAACGCCGCCAGCGTATGTTCGACATCCTCCTGGCGATCCGGATTGTCCAGATCATAGGGCGCGAGCGCCACGAATTCGTCGCCCCCCTGGCGAGCCAGGATTGTGCCCGCGGGCAGGGAATGGCGCAGCCGATCAGACACCTGACGCAGCAATTCGTCGCCGATGACATGGCCGAAACTGTCGTTGACGTGTTTGAACTCGTCGATGTCGATGACCATGAGCGCGCTGGCCAGTTTCCTCGCCCCTCGCCGGCTGAGCTCCTCCTGGGCCAAGGCGTTGAAATGAGACCGGTTGGGCAGGCCGGTCAGGGTATCGTGCCGCGCCATGAATGAGATGCGCTCGTCGGCGGTAACACGCTCGGTGATGTCCTCGAGCAAGAGGACGCTGCGCGAGCGGCGGGAGCTCACGGTCACCTCGAAATATTGGCCACTGCTGAGTGGCACCGTTACCTTGCCCGATTGGCGCCGGCTGACAATCTCCGACAGGCGCTCGATCGACCTGGCCGGAGCGACGCCGCTGGTCCCGATAAAGTCAAGAATGCTGTTGAATGTCTGCCCCTCGGCAAAGGCGATATCCATGCGCGACAGCAAGGCCTTGGCCTTTGCGTTGGACAGGGTGACGTTGCCGTTCTCGTCCAGCATCAGCAAGCCATGCTCAAGCGTGGTGATGGCGATGTCGAGCTCGGCGGCTAGGCGCGACGCCTCGACCCGGCCGTGGACAGCACTGAGCAGGATGTCGCGGATGCCGGCCGCGAGCTTGCGGAAGCCGGACAGCATGACGAAGAGGAGGATGGCGAGCAGCGGGTGATAAACGTCGAAACGCAGCAGCAGGCCCAGCGACAGGGGCAGGATCACCATCAGCATCTGGATGGTCACCAGCCGATCGAGGCCAAAATTGCGTGCGCAGATCCCCACCATCACCGCCATGGTGAGAGAGACGCTGACCAGTTCGGCATAAGGCTCGCGCACGATCAGCATGGCGACAAAGCACCACGAGCCATGCAGCAAGGCGAGCAAGGCCCCGAGCACGACGGCGCGATTTTCCCACCGCTCGGCGGAAGCCGCATCTTCGTTGCCGACCGCGGCGTTCCAGAAGGCCTGCATATTGAAAAAGCGCGCCAGGCCAAGGACGATAAACAGGACGGAAATGCCGACCAGGGGCAGTGATTGGGCATGGTAGGCGGTGAGCATGGCGGCGAAGGCGCTGGCGAGGGACCCGGCGAGCATCGTCTTGCCGTCGGCATAGACCGAGCGGATGATCGACACATAGTCGAGAGGCGGCATTGTCTTGCGGGCCGAGGTCAGCACGGACTTGATCCCTGTTACCTTCGCCATTGAGGGCAATAGGGCTTAACAAGGCCTTGCGGCAGGCCACGAAATGGCTCCGTTTTGGCCGGGAGGCTGAATCGCGGGTTAACACTTATGTCGGTGGCGGCTGCCGCTAGTGGAAATTGCGCCCGCCCGGCAGCGCCGCATAGGCCCGGCGCCGAGCCTGTTCGATCTCCCGAATGGCATTGCGATCCCGGCTATTGCTCCCCGGCGGTCCGGACTTTCCTTCATCGGCACGGGCGAGGATGCGATCGCCGTAATCCTTGCCATGGGAGAGATCGAGCAATTGCGGGGTGAGGTCCTCCAGTTCCTCGGCAATGACATGAATGACGCCATGACCGGACTGCACCTTGCCGCGCACTGCCAGCATGCGGCTTGAGAGAAGGATCTTGCGCAGGCGATCGTCGGCGAACAGCTTGGGCCAGACGACGATATTGGCAACACCGGTTTCGTCTTCGAGAGTGACGAAAATAACCCCGCTTGCAGTGCCCGGACGCTGGCGCACGAGCACGAGCCCGGCGACCTCGATACGCACATCGACAGGCATGCTGGGCAGGTTTTCCGAACGGGTCGTGCCGCGCTCCATCAGCATGGGGCGGAGGAACTGCACCGGATGGCCCTTGAGCGAGAGGGTGAGCGTCGAATAATCGTGGATGACCTCTTCCCCCGGCCCCATCAACGGCAATCCTGCAGGCTCTTCCGCCACCAGGTCTTGTGCCGGGCCGGCAGCTTCAAAAAGCGGCAGGGTTTCGGCGCCATGCGTGCCGATAAGCCCCTTCACGGCCCACAGGGCCTCGCGCCGGTTGAGGCCAAGCGAGGCAAATGCATCGGCTCGCGCCAGCTTTTCAAGACTGGCAATGGGTATACCGCTGCGCGTCCAGACCTCGCGCACGGACCGATAGCCTTCTCGGGGACGGCGAGCGACAAGCCGGTTGATATCATTTTCCGCCAGCCCTTCGACGAAGTTGAGCCCCAGGCGAATGGCTTTTTGCGAGAGGATATCGTCGGCCATGTCCCGGTGACGCGGCCAGATCCGCTCTCTCACTGAGCCGGTGCCGGGTTCGAGAACGCATTCCAGATCGGAATGATTGATATCGGCCGCCAAAACGTCGATGCCGTGTTCGCGCACGTCGCGCACGATCTGGCTCGGACCATAAAAGCCCATGGGCTGGGAATTGAGCAAGGCGCAGGCGAAGACATCGGGGTAATGGCACTTGAACCAGCAGGAGGCGTAAACGAGGAGCGCAAAGCTGGCGGCGTGGCTTTCGGGAAAACCATACTCGGCAAACCCCTTGATCTGAGCAAAGCAGCGATCCGCAAAATCCCGCTCATAGCCATTTCCGACCATCCCATCGATGAAGCGCTGTCCGAAAACGTCCATCTTGCCGTTACGGCGCCAAGCGGCCATGGCGCGGCGCAATTGATCAGCCTCACCCTGGGTAAAGCCGGCGCCTTTGATGGCCATCTGCATGGCTTGTTCCTGGAACAGTGGGATGCCCAGGGTTTCCTTGAGCACTTCATCCAGCGGATCGCCGGGCTTGGGCGCCCAATGTTCTGTACCATCACGGCGTTTGAGATAAGGGTGGACCATTCCTCCCTGGATCGGTCCCGGACGGACGATAGCGACCTCGATCACAAGATCATAGAAGCGCGACGGTTTGAGACGCGGCAGCATGGTCATCTGCGCTCGGCTTTCGATCTGGAACACCCCGATCGTATCGGCACGATGGGTCATGGCATAGACCCGCGCCTTATCCATCGGGCCTTCCGCTGTTTCTTCGGCCAACAGGTCGGTGAGCTCATAGTCCTTGCCGTAATGTACGTGCAAAAGCTCAAAGGCGCGACGCAGGCAGGAGAGCATGCCGAGGGCCAGGATATCGACCTTGAGTATGCCCAAAATGTCGATGTCATCCTTGTTCCACTCGATGATGGCGCGGCTATCCATCGCTGACTGTCCGATGGGAATAAGGCTTTCAAGCGAGTCCCGCGTAATAACGAAGCCACCGACATGTTGGCTGAGATGGCGGGGAAAGCCGCGCAGGACTTTCACCACTTCAAACATTTGCGCCATGACCGGATCGTCGGGGTTGAGCCCGAGATTGGCTAAGTCCTTGAGGTTGAGCTTGCTGCCCCAGCCCCAGTGCAACTGATTGAAAGCGGTGATTGTGTCGTCGGATACGCCGAACACCTTGGCGGTTTCACGAATGGCACTCTTGGAGCGGTAGGAGATAACATTGGCGGTCAAGCCGGTGCGGCGGCCACCATATTTTTGATAGACATATTGCATCACCTCCTCGCGCCGCTCGTGCTCGAAATCGACATCGATGTCGGGCGGCTCGTCACGTTCGGTGGAAATGAAGCGGCCAAACACCAGGGTACGCTTGGTGGGATCAACCTCGGTGATGCCGAGGCAAAAACACACCGCAGAGTTAGCAGCCGATCCCCTGCCCTGGCACATGATCTTGCGCTCGTAGCGCGCAAACATCACGATATCGTGCACGGTCAGGAAATAGGCAGCGTAACGCTTATAGGCGATCAGGCAGAGTTCGCGCCAAAGGCTTTCCTTGACCGAATTGATCACGCCATTGGGGTAGCGCCTGGCCGCACCCTCCCAGGTCAACCGCTCGAGCGTTTGCTGCGCCGTCTCTCCATTGCCGATGGTTTCTTCGGGATAATTGTATTTGAGGTCGATTAGCGAAAAATCAATGCGGGCGATAAAGGCCTGGGTTTGAGCGATGGCGTCAGGATGTTCGGCGAACAGCCGCGCCATCTCTTCGGGTAGCTTCAGATGGCGCTCCGCATTGGTGCTGAGACGAAAGCCGGCTTGCTCAAGCGTAACGTGCTCCCGGATACAGGTGACGACATCGAGCACCATGCTGCGGTCAGGCTCATGATACTGCGCGTCGTTGCTGGCAAGCATCCAGGCACCATGCCTTTCTGCCATGGCATCGACACGGTTAAGCCGGGCACGATCATGGCCATCGAAGCGCGCCACCCCGGCAACCCACACTCTGCCAGGCGCATATCGGCTGAGATGATCGAGAGTTTTTTCCGTCAGCCCCCAATCGCTCTCGTCAGGCATCAGAATGAAAAGCTGCCCTTGCGAAAAGTCCTCCAAAGGACCTTGCTCAAGATCGGTCGGTGGAGCGCTGGAGCCAAACACGTCGCTCAAGAACAGCTTTGGATTGCCCTTCTCGCCCCGCCGATTGCCGATGGTGAGCAATTTGCAGAGACGACCATAAGCCAGACGGTCGGTGGGATAGGCGATGATGTCCGGCGTGCCGTCGGCAAAGGCGAGACGCACGCCGACAAGATAGCGAAACAGGGGGCTCATCGCCTTGTTGTCGCGTGCCGTGCCAAAGCCGCGGACCACCCCTGAAAATGTGTTGCGATCACACAGGCCGAGCGCCGTCATGCCTGACGCCATGGCGCGGGCGACTAATTCCTCTGGATGGGATGCACCGCGCAGAAACGAGAAATTACTGGTCGTGATCAGCTCGGCATAGCGCGGTTCCGCTATGGAAAAAGATACCCCGCTCATGAGAAAAACCCATGAAGATACCAGAGCGGTGGCGTGTCACCGCTATAAAAGCCTTGGCGAAATACCCAAAACCGCCGCCCCTCCTGATCTTCAACCACATAATAATCTCGCGTGTCCGCATCAGGCACGAACTGCGGAAGGTTTGGAATGTAAGGGGGCGGCTCCTGCTTTTCGCCAGGCTCTGGTTTTTTTGGTTCGGTCTGCTCCACAAGCTTTAGCCGCTCGGCCTTGCGCCACCATTCCGCACCCAGCCGTTCAGGCCCTTCGCCTTTCCGCAAACGATAGGTTTGTTGACGCCACACCATTGCAGCCGGCAGGCCATCAGGTACTTCGGCGGTAATAGCCACTCGTTCCGGAACAGGAAGCAGCCGCAAGGGGCGCCGAAGGGGCGGTGCCTCTACGAAATGGTGAGGGACTGATGCAAGTGTCGGCACCAGTCGCGCCGCTCGCTCCGGCAAGCGGCTTGCCACCATTTCGGTTTGCAGCACCGCCATTGCACCCAGACGGCTTGCAAGCCGATCGTTAAGCCTGTCGATATCCTCAGAACCATTCTCGATCGAAAAGGCACCCGTCTGCACAGCGCCCAAGGCTTCAAGGCTACTGGCTGCCAGTCGAACCATGTCGATGCCAAAGCCCGGATCGTATTCAGCCTCTATGCGCTGCGCATGATGGCGGAAAAGCTCAAAGATGTGCTGGGGGTCGCGCGTCAGGCGGGCAGCATTGAGCGAAAGTGGCATTACCTTGTGGTCGACGCGGTACAAGAACAGGTGAAAGCTCTGCGCGCCCAAGCCTTCGCTTTCGAGATGGGTACACAATTGGTCGGCCAAGTCGCGGGTAACGCGCAGCACGTCGTCCATGAGGCTGATCGGTTCGGCCAAACGCCTGTCGACATGATGATCTACCTGCGGCAGACGGGGCGACATGCGCTCTTCGATCTCGCCATAGGCTTGGTCGAGCCGGATCAGAAGCCCAGCACCAAACCGCGCCTGCAGCTGCTTGCGCGAGCGTCGCCGCACCTCCGCAATGGTAGTGATGCCCATTTGGCTAAAGGTGGATATCTGGTTTTGGTTTAGACGAAGCGCAGCAACCGGCAAAACATCGAGACAGGATTCAAGAGCATCGACCTCGACGATCTGGCTCTTGGCAAAATGGCTGATCCCCCAAGCCGCGCCTATAGTAGGAGCGATGGCTCCGCTCACCGAATAGCCCAGATCCCGCAAGCGGGTAAGCAGCAAGCGCAGCATGGACCTTTCGCCGCCAAAAAGGTGAGCGACGCCGGTAATGTCGAGCACTAAGTCGCCAAAAGCCTCACGATCAGTCAGCACCGACACCAATGGACTGGCATTGGAGTGCCAATCGGCAAAAGCTTCAAAGGCGGTTTTAAGCAGAAGCCTGTCGATTTCCTGAACCACCATATGGGGTTCGATGGCGCGAGCATCGGCAAGATTTTGGCCAATTCGCAAGCCTTCGCGTAGCAGCATTGGATCAAGCGCTGCCAGACGCAAGCCTCCCTTGATATGCTCGTAAAGCGCCAGCGGCTTGTCACGAAGTGCCGGATCAGCCCGCTTGAGATAGTCGATCGGCCAGTATGGCAGGTTGAGCGCCAGGAACCGGCGTTGGGAAGCGCCAAGGATTTGTGTTTGCAGGTTGCGCGACGACTGCGATGCCATTTTTCGTCCACTCCACCAGCCATTCGACCTGGTTGCCGGCAATGCGGCCCTTTTCCAATTGCAGCCGCCACCTTGCTGCCCCTATGCCCCTGTCGTCGTATGGGTTTTTCCCGCTGCGATATGGAGTGAGCCGCCATCGCAGGGCGCTGGCGCTGCTTTCGCGCCTGTCGCCATAACGCAGCATGAAAAGCGACACTTTATTGCTGCTGGCGCGCATGGTGAGACGGCGGCTTGCTGTGAAATTGAGGAGTTTCGGCTCGCCCCGCACATCGGCGACAATGGCTGCCACCGCGCGGCAGGAGACAATTTCTTCGGCAGCCCACAAGAACTCGGCCATGTCTGCCGTTCGAACAATAACGAGGTGGCGCGGGTCGATGCCGAAGGAGGAAAGGCCTGGCCCATAGGGCAGACCGAGAGACTGGGAGTCTTTTTCCAATTGCAGGTAAAAAACAGCAGGACGCTTTGCGCTCATCAAGGCTTTGGCCTGGGCCAGGGCAAAGCCCAGGCTGGCGCCGGTATCCCGCTGGGCGTCGCAAAACACCTCCTGCACCAACCCTGCGGGCAGCACCGGAAAGCCTTGCGTTGAGGCGGAGTCCAACCGCTTTGCCGGATCCGAAAGAGCAGGTTTTCGCTCGATATCAGCAATGACATGCCGCAGCGCGGCGAGGCGCTGTTGCTGAAGGGAGGGCGGCATAACACACCAGCTAAGTGAACAAAACAGGAACATGGTGACTCTGAATCCATCAAGAGTCGAGTCCCTTTTGTGCGCTGATGCTGTGGGCGGGATGCATCGGGCTATGCGCGAGGGATGGCGCTTAGGCGGAACTCATTGAGTCGGCACGACTTATGCTTAGGTTTTCCACCGTGCGATTTCTTTTCCAACCAATGGATCAAAACCCATGTTCGAGGCCCTGACCCGCCTGTTTGGCCGTACCGAGGCGCCGGTGGATGTGGATGATCCCAAGCTTTCCGTAGCCGCGCTCCTGGTGCATCTGGCCGCGGTCGATGGCAGCATGGGCGATAACGAGCGGCGCGCGATCCGCAGCGCGCTGATGGATCATTATGCGCTGGATGAAACAAGCGTCGACAAGCTGATCCGCGAGGCGGCACGCCAGGATGCCGAGGCGGTTGATTTTTATAAGTTCACCAGCGGCCTGACCCGGCTCGAAATGGAAGACCGGATCGAGGTCATCCGCATGATGTGGACCGTGGTTTTTGCCGACAACAAGAACCACGAGCTCGAGGACAACATGGTCTGGCGCATTGCCGAGCTGATCGGGGTTTCGAGCCGCGACCGCACGATCCTGCGCAACCAGGTGCGGGGCGCGGCCGAGGAAACCGTCGAGGATCAGTAGGCCTCGAACCTGCCGATAGTCTCGACCTCGTCCGCCATGCATGAAAAATCGCCGGCCTTGTCAGCAGCTTGCCGCGCCAGTTCGTTGGCATCCTTGTTGGCCTTGGCGTCCACATAGGCGATGTGGCAGGTGTCGCCTTCCTTGAGCTGGGTCACCACCAGGACTTCGCCGCTATCGACGCCGGTGTCGCTGTCGGCGGTGTGGTAGCGAACGATTGTGGCGATCGGCAGCCAGCGGCCGGAAGCATTGGAGAGGCGCCATTCGAGCTTGGAGCCAAGATGGTTGAACGGCGGAAGCGTCTGGCTTCCCGCATCGTTCTTGTCGACGTTGAAGCCATATTGGAGGGAAAACCTGAGGTCTCCCTCCTGCACCATGAGCGGATACCCCTTGTAGCCGGGGCACGACCAGGACGCGCCGAAATCGTCGGCTTCGAGCACCATGCACTGGTCGAGATTGATGTCGGTATAAGCGCTGGTAAAACCCGATTGCGCCGTAGCCGGCAGCGTCGTGAGACACATGGCGAGCACCAGGCTCAAACTCGCAGCGGTTTTATGCGGCATAGGGGGTCCTCGATGTTGCGCTTGCGATACTCACCATCGCTGCGGCGGATTTGCGGCTTGCCTTTGCTCCGCGAGATGGGCAGAACGCCAGATAAACCTCACCTCCCTGAACGGCAGATGAAAACCAAATGAACATCGACGCGATCCCGACCGGCAAGAACCCGCCCGACGACCTCAACGTCATCATCGAAGTGCCCCTGGGCGGCGAGCCGATCAAGTACGAAATCGACAAGGACTCGGGAGCGCTTTTCGTCGACCGCTTCCTTTATACGCCGATGCGCTATCCCGGAAACTACGGCTTCGTGCCCCATACGCTATGCGGCGATGGCGATCCGCTCGACGTCATCGTCATGAATTCGCGTCCGCTGGTGCCGGGCTCGGTCGTGCGCTCGCGCCCGGTCGGCGTCCTCTTCATGGAGGACGATGGCGGCCAGGACGAAAAGATCATCGCCGTGCCGGTCTCCAAGCTCACCCGCATGTATGACGGGATCAAGGACATCGAGGATTTCCCCGAAATCCAGCTCGAGCGCATCAAGCACTTTTTCACCCACTACAAGGATCTCGAGCCTGGCAAGTGGGCCAAGATCGACCGCATCGGCAACCTCGCCGATGCGCGCAAGGTGATCGAGGACTCGATCAAGATGGCCCAAGGCCAGTCGTAAGACCAGAAGTAATCGAGCCAATCGGGCTTCCAGGCGTTGTCCATTGACATGACGCCTGGGAGACCACGATTTTGACCAAACGCTTCTTTGCCGCCGCGACGCTTCTTGCCCTTGCGGCGACCCCGACCGTGAGCCAGGAAGCGGCCATGCCCTCCAATGGCGAGATCAGCCAGATCCTCGCCGACCGTATCGACCGCGACGAAGCCAATGTCGGCATCGCCGTGGCCGTGATCGAAGGCGGGGAAGTCCGCTTCGTGTCGCATGGCACGATCGGCCGCGACGATCCAGCACCAGTCAACGAATTCACGCCCTTCGAAGCCGGCTCGATCACCAAGGTCTTTACCAGCCTTCTTCTGGCGCAGCTGGCGCTGGAAGGCGAGATCGACCTCGATAGGCCGATTGCCGAATACCTCCCCGAGGGCACGGTGGTGCCCGATCTCGATGGCAAGCCGATCACCCCGTTTGATCTTGCCACCCATATGTCGGGCCTTTCCGGCCTGCCCGAGGAGATTACCGCGGCCGGGCTCGAAAACCCCTATTCCGGCTATACCGATGCCCAGCTGCTCGACTGGTTGAGCCGGCAACAGCTCGTCGGCCCGATCGGCGAGCGTTTCGAATATTCCAATGCGGGCGTTGCGCTTTTGGGCGAGGTGATCGAGGGCGTGACCGACGAGCCTTTCGCCAAGACGGTCGAGCAGCGCATTCTCTTTCCGCTCGGCATGGAAAGCTCGACCCTGTCGCTGGGCGCCGAAAAGCCCGAGGGCATGGCCATCGGGCACGACGCTTCCGGCACGCCGGCCCCTTATTGGGATTTCGACGCCGTGGCCCCCGCCGGCGCGCTGATCACCACCGCTTCGGACCTCGCCAAGTTCATCGCCGCGGCCAGCGGCGCGACGGAAACCGAACTGAGGCCGGCCTTTGAAAAGATGCTGGAACGCGTGCGCCCGCTCGACACCGGCTCCATCGGGCTCGGCTGGTTCATCACCCCCACCGGCTCGGGCGAGATCGTCTGGCACAATGGCCGCACCGGCGGCTTTTCGAGCTTTGCCGGCTTCGAGCGCACCAGCGGCAATGGCGTCGTCGTGCTCTCCAACATGTCGACCGAGGCCGGCATCAACGATATCGGCATGCATCTGCTCGATCCCTCGCTGCCGCTGCGCGTGCAGCCGGTGCCGCGCGCCGCGGTCGAGATCGATCCAACCGTGTTGCCCAGCTATGCCGGGGACTACGTTTTGGCGCCCGGCGTAGTGCTGAGCGTCACGACGGAAGATAACCGGCTCTTTGCCCAGCTCACCGGCCAGCCGCGGTTTGAGATTTTTCCGATGAGCGAGACCGAGTTTTTCTACAAAGTCGTCGAGGCGCAGCTGAGCTTCGTGACGGAAGAGGACGGGACGGTGTCGGTGGTCTTGCATCAGAACGGGCAGGACCTGCCGGGGGTAAGGGAGTAACGGCCCCCACCCCGCCTCCCCGCAAGTCGGGGGAGGAGTTGCGCCGGTGGGCTTAACTCGATCGAGCTCCTCCCCCGCCTTACGGGGGAGGTTGGGTGGGGGTAGGCCCCTCATGCGCCATTCGAGCTTAGCTCTCATGGCCTCAGGATCTCAGATCGCTCCACTGGAGCGATCTGCCCTAGCGGGACGAGCCTGAGGGCATCATCCGCCGGATCAATCCATCCCGCCGCACGAACTGGTGGAACAGGGCGGCGCCGATATGGCCGATGGCGAGGACGATCAGCAGGCGGCTGAGGAGGCTGTGGGTCATGAAGGGTGCAACGTCTTCGAAGTCGGGCAAGGCACCGCCGCCGAAGATCGCGGGCGCCGCGCCGGTAAGGGCGACCGTGGCAATGCCAGAAGCGACCATGACGAGGATGGCGACGTAAAGCCCAAGATGCACCACCTGGGCCAGCCGGTTCTGCAAGGAATTGACCGGATCGGCGGGCTCGGGATGCTTGTCGAACACCAGCCACCAAAGCACGCGGAACAGCGTCAACACACCGACCACGATGCCGAGGATCAGGTGGAACGGCAACACGCGGGGCACCAGATCGTCGTTGTTGCCCATGGCGAGGCCCGACATCAGCATCAGGATCACGGCGAGCGCGGACAGCCAGTGGATGACGACGGCCATATTTCCATATCTATGCGCGGTGGATTTCAGCGACATCTTTGGCAACTCCCTTGGACGATGGGCGGTTAGGCGATATAGATAGGCAACTATATAACTAGTTAGTGTCCTATGTAAATGGCTCTTAATCGTGATACCTCGATCGGCTACCTGACCAATTGGGCGGCGCGCCTCCTCGTGCGCGAGCTCGAGCGGCACCTCAGCCATGCCGGCCTTTCGCCCGCGCACATGCCGGTGCTGCTGGCGCTTGAAGGGGGTGAACGGCCGCAAAAGGAAATCGCCGAAAGCGCCTCGGTGCGACAGGAAACCATGACGGGCACGCTCAATCGCATGGAGCGCGACGGCCTTATCACCCGCCGCCCCAACCCCGATGACGGCCGCTCGATGCTCGTGGCGCTCACCCCGTTGGCGCGCGAAAAACTCCCGCAAGTCGAAGACGCCGCCCGCACCATCAACGCCCTGGTGCTGGAACAGCTGACGCCCGAGGAGCGTACGCAGTTTATTGCGACGATGAAGAAGATGATCGGCGTGCTGGAAGCGCAGGGGTAATTGTCTTCAGTCATTCAACTTATGATACATTGGGCGCGCAAATTTCTGAGCTAAGCAACATGAGTCTCATAAATATAGAAGTCGCCACCAATGCACTTGGCCTAGAGAAGCCGGCACACGCACTCGTAAAGGCGATTGCTCAAGGTATTGGTGCTACCTTTTACCCGTGGCAAAAGTCGCGGGAAACACGCGCTGACATCGACGCCTTTGCAGCCTGGAAACATGAACTGTCTAAGTTAGGGACAGGCACTGCTCAGCTTGACTTAAGTCTGTCCCAAAGGACCGAGTTACGGCTTCGAATAGAAGAAGAACGATTTCAAATAAACCGTGAGGCGATTGCGGAGGAAAGTGTCAAGGCTTTCAAATCACTGCCTATTGCAAGTCATGACCAAAGGTCTGCAGAGATCGATGACGACTGGCTTGATCACTTCTGGCGCCACGCTGAGCGAGTATCGGTCGATGATTTACGAACGCTTTGGGGAAAAGTTCTTGCCCGCCAAGCAGCCGGCGCTACTAATATCTCGGCTAGAGCCCTTAGCTTTTTAAGCACTTTGAGCAGGAGCGAAGCCGCTTTAATCGAGGCTGTAGCAGAAGTCGCAATTGGTTCGTTGGATGGCCACAAACCTGCGTTCGCATTAGTCGACAGCATGGCCTTTCTTGCTGATAGCGGCAGTATGAAAGATCGAGCAGGATCAGAAAATGCTCGGATCAATGATCTTGGGCTACAGCATTATGCCCATGCCAATCAATGGAGTGACCTAGACGCCATCGGGGTTCTCTCTCAGTCGGGATGGGCATACGAAGCCTTTCTTCCTGTCTCAGACAAGGGCGCACATCTTTCGATAGGTAAGCAGAAATACCTTATTTGTGACGGCCTTGTTCGAGTTCACGACGCCTTGGTGGCAGGGCAATTTCGATTTGGAAGCGGAATGAAGTTTTCCCCCCTTGGAGCGGAACTTCTTAGCATTGTGGACGTGCAGCCGAACGCCGGCTTCCTAAGTAAAGTGGAGAGCACAGTTGCAGGGTTTGGCCTTCGGTTGGTATCGGACACTTAAGTCCTAATCCCGCTACCCCAGACTTGAAATGATTTAGCCATCACCACCCATGTAGATCCGGTGGTGATGGCTAATACCGTAATCACACCCCCCAGCTCGCCAGCACGGCCAGCAACAGCAGGGCGACGATATTGGTGATCTTGATCATCGGATTAACGGCGGGGCCGGCTGTGTCCTTGTAGGGGTCGCCGACGGTGTCGCCGGTAACCGAGGCCTTGTGGGCGTCGCCGCCCTTGTGGTGGACGACGCCGTGCGAGTCGGTGAACCCGTCCTCAAAACTCTTCTTAGCATTATCCCAGGCGCCGCCGCCGGCGGTCATGGAGATGGCGACGAAGAGGCCGGTCACGATGACGCCCATCAGCATGGCGCCCAGGGCCGAAAAGGCATTGGCCTGGCCGGCAATCCAGAGGATGGCGAAGTAGACGACGATGGGCGACAGCACCGGCAAGAGCGACGGGACGATCATTTCGCGGATGGCGGCGCGGGTCAGCATGTCGACGGCGCGGGCATAGTCAGGCTTGGACGTGCCGGCCATGATCCCGACATCGGCCTTGAACTGACGGCGCACTTCCACCACCACGGCCTGGGCGGCGCGGCCAACCGCGGTCATTGACATGCCGCCGAAAAGGAAGGGCAGCAGGCCACCGAACAGAAGCCCGACCACGACATACGGGTTTGCGAGGTCGAAGTTGACCGTGAGATCGGTAAAATAGTGTTTGAGATCCTCGGTATAGGCGGCAAAGAGCACCAGGGCGCCGAGGCCCGCCGAGCCAATGGCATAGCCCTTAGTCACGGCCTTGGTGGTGTTGCCGACCGCATCCAGCGCATCGGTATTGTGGCGCACTTCCTTGGGGAGGCCGGCCATTTCGGCGATGCCACCGGCATTGTCGGTGACCGGGCCGAAGGCGTCGAGCGCGACGATGATGCCGGCGAGGGCGAGCATGGTCGACACGGCGATGGCAATGCCGAAAAGGCCACCCAGCGAATAGGTGACGATGATGCCGCCGATGATCACCAGCGCCGGCAGCGCCGTGGACTCAAGCGAGACGGCGAGGCCCTGGATGACATTGGTGCCATGGCCGGTCACCGAGGCTTCCGCGATGGAATTGACCGGGCGCCGATTGGTGCCGGTGTAATATTCGGTGATGACGATGATGAGGCCGGTAATCACGAGGCCGGTGACGCCGCACCAGAACAGCGACCAAGGCGTAAATGTTTTCGACGCGGTCTCGATCGCGACATTCATGTCACCGAACAACAGCCACAGCACCGGCAGCAGCACGACGAGCGAGAGCACGCCCGAGGCGATGACGCCCTTGTAAAGCGCGCCCATGATGTTGTTGTCGGCGCCGAGCTTGACGAAATAGGTGCCGATGATCGATGTGACGACGCAGGCGCCGCCGATCGCCAGCGGCAGCACCATGCCGATCAACTTATAGGCGTCCGGCAGGATGATGGCCGCGAGCACCATGGTGGCGACGATGGTGACGACGTAGGTCTCGAACAGGTCGGCGGCCATGCCGGCGCAGTCGCCGACATTGTCGCCGACGTTATCGGCGATGGTCGCGGGATTGCGCGGATCGTCTTCGGGAATTCCGGCTTCGACCTTGCCCACCATGTCGCCGCCAACATCGGCGCCCTTGGTGAAGATACCGCCGCCGAGGCGGGCGAAGATCGAGATCAGCGAAGCGCCAAAGCTTAAAGCCACCAGCGCGTCGATGACGGTGCGGCTGGTCGGGTCAAAGCCCATGCCGGTGAGGATCAGGAAATAAAGCGTGACGCCGAGAAGACCGAGGCCGGCCACAAGCATGCCGGTGACGGCGCCGGACTTAAAGGCAAGGTCGAGGCCACGGGCGAGCGAACCGACGGCGGCCTGGGCGACGCGCACATTGGCGCGCACCGAAACATTCATGCCGATAAAGCCGGCAGCGCCCGACAGCACCGCGCCGATCAAAAAGCCGACGGCCGCATAGGGCCCGAGCAGGAAGAAGGCGGCAATCAGGATGACGACGCCGACAATGGCGATGGTGGTATATTGCCGCTTGAGATAGGCCGAGGCGCCCTCACGCACGGCCGCCGAGATTTCCTGCATGCGGGCCGAACCGGCGTCGGCGCGGAGCAGGGTTTGGGTTGTCAGAATGCCATAGACGATAGACAGGCCGCCGCACAGGACGATCAGCCAAAGTGCCAGATCCATTGATCAAGTCCCCGAAAAGTTTCCTCCGAGGGACCCGCAACCGGCCGGCTGGGTCTAAGCGCCCATAACCGCCCCGCCCTCCATCGGGCCCCTTCCGGGGTCGAGGATGGCTGGGATTTTGTGGTTAGGCAATGCTTATTGCGGTGATTTGTCGCAGGCCTAGATGCCGGCGCGCACCACGGCCGGATAGGCGTAGTAGCCGATGATCGACTGAAGGAAGAAGATGATCAGGAAAGCGATCAGCGGCGAGAGGTCGAGGCCCGAGAAATTGGGCATGAAGCGGCGGATCGGCCCGAGCACCGGCTCGGTCAGCTGATTGAGGACGCGCCAGACCGCGGCCACGAACTGATTGCGCGTATTGATGACGTTGAACGAGATCAGCCAGCTCATGATGATCATGATGAGCAGCACCCACCAGTAGAGCTGGAGGAGGATCAGGATGATATCAAGCACGGCGCGCATGGGCGTCTCCGGATGGGGAATGCGGCTTATCTAGGGTCTGGCGCGGCTTGCGGCAAGTGGGCGGGCGTCAGGCGCGCGCCTTGCTCGGCTTCCAGGTGATGACCTTGAAGAGGTAGAGCACGACGACGAGGCCGAGGACGAGGTAGCTCAGCGGATCGAGCACGACCTCGATGACCTCGTAATGCTCGTGCAGGAGATAGCCTGCCAAGGTCAGGAAGGTGTTCCAGATCAGCGCGCCAGCCGTCGAGGCGAGGAGAAAGACCGGGAGGCTCATGCGTGAGAGGCCGGCGGGGATCGAGATCAGCGTGCGGATCAAGGGGATCAGGCGGCCGAAAAGGACTATGACGGGTCCGAAGCGCTTGAACCAATGGACGGCAGTGTCGATCTCATCGGCATTGAAGGCCATGACGCGGCCAAAGCGATCAGCCAGATAGCGAACGCGGTCGAGCCCAAAGAAGCGGCCGGCAAAATACCAGGGCAGCATGCCGACCACCGCGCCGAATGTCGCCGTGGCGATGACTCCGAAAAGGTTGAGATCGCCATTGGCGGCGGCAAAGCCGGCAAAGGGGATGATGAGTTCGGACGGGATCGGCGGAAAGATAGACTCCGCCAGCATGACCAGGAAAATGCCCAGATATCCGAGTTCGGAAATGGTCTGGATGATCCAGTCGGTCATGCGTGGCTCCTCAAGCACTGAATGTCACCCCGGCGAAGGCCGGGGCCCATCCTGGGGTCTACTCACGTTCGGTGAACGTTGGGTTATCTCAGGATGGATCCCCGCCTGCGCGGGGATGACACCGTGCGTGTGGAGGCAGTCAGCTTAGGCCGACTTGGCGGCGCGGCTCATGCGCTTGCGGTCGTTGGGGTCGAGCCAGATCTTGCGCAGGCGGATCGACTTGGGGGTCACTTCCACATACTCGTCTTCGGCGATGTAGCCGAGGCTCTGTTCCAGCGTCAGCTTCTTGGGCGTGGTCAGGCGCACTGCTTCGTCCTTGGACGTGGTGCGGATATTGGTGAGCTGCTTGCCCTTGAGCGCGTTGACCTCGAGGTCGTTCTCGCGGGAATGCTCGCCGATGATCATGCCTTCATAAATGTCGACGCCGGCGTCGATCATGATCGGACCACGATCTTCGAGGTTCCAAAGGGCAAAAGCGACAGACTGGCCGGTGCCGTTGGAGATCAGGACGCCGGTGCGGCGGCCCGGGAGCTCGCCCTTGAACGGCACGAAGGAGTGGAACAGGCGGTTGAAGATCGCCGTGCCGCGCGTGTCGGAGAGCAGTTCCGGCTGGTAGCCGATCAGCGAACGGGTCGGGACCAGGAGCTGGATGCGGGTGCGGCCAACGCCAGACGGACGCATGTCGGTGAGCTCGCCTTTGCGCTCGGTAAGCTTCTGGACGACAGCGCCGGTGAATTCATCATCGACGTCGATGATGACCTCTTCTACCGGCTCCAGCGTTTCGCCATTCTCTTCCTTGAACAGCACCTTGGGGCGACCAATGGTGAGTTCGAAGCCTTCACGGCGCATGTTTTCGATCAAGACAGCGAGCTGAAGTTCGCCGCGGCCGGCAACGTCGTACGAGTCGTTGTCGTCGCCCGGGGTCACGCGGATGGCAACATTGCCTTCGGCTTCGCGCATCAGGCGTTCGCGGATGACGCGGGACTGCACCTTGTCGCCTTCGCGGCCGGCCAGCGGGCCGTCATTGATGCGGAAGGTTACCGACAGGGTCGGGGGATCGATCGGCTTGGCTTCGATGGGCTTGGTGACCGAGGTGGCGCACAGCGTATCGGCCACGGTTGAGGTCACAAGACCGGCAATGGCGACGATGTCGCCGGCTTCGCCGATATCGACCGGGGTGCGTTCAAGGCCACGGAAGGCCAGGACCTTGGAGACGCGGCCCTTTTCGACTTCCTTGCCTTCACGGTTGAGCGTGTGGATCGGATCGTTCGCCTTGACCGAACCGGAAGTGATGCGACCGGTGAGGATGCGGCCGAGGAAGGGGTTGCGCTCGATGGTGGTGACGAGCATGCGGAACGCGCCCTCTTCCACCTGCGGCTCGGGCACGTGTTCGATGACCTTGTCGAGCAGTGGTCCAAGGTTTTCCTTGGGGCCTTCGGGCTCCATCGCCATCCAGCCCTGCTTGGCGGAGCCGTAGAGGACCGGGAAATCGAGCTGTTCGGGCGAGGCGTCGAGGGCGATGAAGAGGTCGAAGATTTCTTCGAGCACTTCGAGGTGGCGCTCATCGGCCTTGTCGATCTTGTTGATGGCAACGATCGGGCGCAGGCCCTGGGCCAGTGCCTTGCCGAGCACGAACTTGGTCTGCGGCATGGGGCCTTCGGCGGCGTCGACGAGGATCACCACGCCATCGACCATCGAGAGGATGCGCTCGACTTCACCGCCGAAGTCGGCGTGGCCGGGCGTGTCGACGATGTTGATGCGCGTGTCTTTCCAGAGCAGCGAGGTCACCTTGGCGAGAATGGTGATGCCGCGCTCGCGTTCGATGTCGTTGCTGTCCATGGCGCGTTCTTCGACGCGTTCGTTTTCGCGGAAAGAGCCGGATTGCTTGAGCAGCACGTCGATCAGCGTGGTCTTGCCGTGGTCAACGTGAGCAATGATGGCGATATTGCGCAGGGACATAAGTGTGATCAGCCTCGATTGGCATGATCCGTAAAACCACCCCAGGCGCTATTGCGGATGGGCGGGCAAGGACAAACCATGCGGTATGAATATGCCGGAGCGAATACGCACAAGCCCGGCAGGGTCGCGGGCTGCATATAGCAGAGGGGCGTTTTGCACAAGATCGCTATGCGCAGAGGGGGAATGCGTCTGGGAACGTGATGATCGCGCACGTCACCTTCGGCTCACGACGCCTTCCTGCGCGTCTGCTTTTTGGCGGCGTCGGAATGGAGCAGGTTGGCCAAGGCGGCGGGCTGGAGCGGCGGGGAGAACAGGAAGCCCTGGACTTCGGATACGCCATGGGCGCGCACGATGGCCAGTTGCTCTTCGGTTTCGACGCCTTCGGCTGTGGTGGTCATGCCCAGGGCCTGGCCGAGGCCGATAATGGCCTTGATGATCGCCTGACTATCGGCCCTTGTGGCGATATCGGCCATGAAGGATCGATCCACCTTGATCTTGTCGAAAGGGAAGCTGCGCAAATAGCTTAGCGATGAGTAGCCGGTGCCGAAATCGTCCATCGAGATGCGGACGCCCATGGCGCGAAGCTCGTGCAGCGCGGCGATGGTGCTTTCGCTATCCGTCAAAAGCAGCGACTCGGTGATTTCAAGTTCAAGCCTTGTGGGCTCGAGCTTGGCGGCAGTCAGTGCCGCCTTGACCTGTGCGACGAGATTTTTCTGCCGGAACTGCACCGGCGAGAGGTTTATGGCGATGCGCACATCGCCCGGCCAGGATGCGGCGGCAAGGCAGGCCTGCTGCAGAACCCACTCGCCGATCGGCACGATGAGCCCGGTTTCCTCGGCCACCTGGATGAACTCGACCGGCGAAATGGTGCGGTCGTCGTGATCCCAGCGCAAAAGGGCCTCGACGCAGGTGACTCGGTTGTTTTCGAGCCCGAGCAGGGGCTGGAACATCAGCCGCAACTCATTGCGGCTCATCGCAAGGCGCAGGCCGGCCTCGATGGAGCGGCGCTGCTGCAGCTCGGCATCCATGCCGGTTTCAAAGAAATGGTAGGTCGAGCGGCCTTCGGACTTGGCCTTGTAGAGCGCCAGATCGGCGTTCTTGACCAGCTGGTCGGTGGTGGTGCCATCTCCCGGGCCTACGGCGATACCGACCGAGGCGCCGATCTCGATCTGCTGGCCGCCGATATTCATGGGCGTGCGCATGGCCTTGACGATGCGATCGGCAACACGGGCTGCCGCGTCGATGCCATCGATCGGGCGGAGCAGCAGCGCGAATTCATCGCCACCGAGGCGGGCCAGAAGATCGGTTTCGCGCGTCGTGCCCCAGAGGCGGACGGCGGCCTGCTTGATCACCTCGTCGCCTACGGCATGGCCAAGCGTATCGTTGACGGCCTTGAAATGGTCGAGGTCGATATAAAGCACCGCAGCCATCTCGCCCCGGCCGAGCGCCGCTTCGGTCTTGGCCATCTGTTCCAGGAATTCGATGCGATTGGGCAGGTCGGTCAAGGCGTCGTGGCGGGCGAGATGCTGAATGCGCGCCTCGGCCTGTTTCTGCTCGGTAATGTCCTCATGGGTCGAGACCCAGCCGCCATCCTTCATCGGATGATGCTGCATCAGAATGGTGCGGCCATTGAGCTCGTGGATGTTCTTGCCGAATTCGCGGCGGGCGATCACCTCGCGGCGCCAGGCGATATATTCCTCCTTGGTACCACCCGCTTCCATGCCGACTTCGAAAAGGTGACCCAGAATATCCTCGAGCTGGGTGCCCGGGCGCAGCAGGTTGACGGGCAGGTTGTAGATGCGGGCATAGGGCTCGTTGCAGATGACCAGGCGCCCCAGCGCATCCATCATGCAAAGGCCAATGGAGATATTGTTGACCGCCGCATCGAGCCGGATGTTTTGCCGCTCGAGTTCCATCTTGCGCTTCTGCACAATTTCAGCGCGTGCGATCTCGTCCGTGATGTCCTCATGGGTCACCACCCAGCCAAGCTGGTCCGAATAAACATTGGCGGTTTCAATGATGCGATTGCCGACCGCGAGTTCCTGGCTCTTGGTGCGGGCGCCGGCCTTGTTGTTGAGCAGCTGGCTCGTGTAATGCTCGTAGAAGGCTTCGGCCGTTTGCCCCGGATGGTTGCCGAGCCGGACGGAGAGATGGACGATATCCTCCAGTGTCATGCCGCGGTGAATGGCGTCTTCGGAGAAGCCGTAGAAGTCCCGGTAATGCTTGTTCCACATGACGAGGCGGAACTGCGGGGACCACACGCAAAAGCCATAGGGGATGTTTTCCAGCGCCGCATCGAGCAGCAGCGTCTCGGCAACCTCACCCATAGAGCCGGCGTCTTCCGACCGCATTGAACCCCCCAACAGTCCAAGAGCCGTTCCTGGCCTGGGCTTGGAAGCTAGTGTGACAGGTTTAACACGCAATTAAATGGCAAAGGTTCAATCGATTTCGGCGGCCGCAAGGCGAGACCCGATAAGCGCGGCCCCGGCTTCGGGCGAAAGCACGCTCGTGTCGAGTTCCAGATCGTAGGTCTTGCCGGCGTGAACTGCCTCCTGCCAGAGGGCTACCGGCGCAGGTACGCCCTGTCCGGCGGCGTAGAACCCACCCTGCGGATCGGCATTGCGACGCGCCATGATGACGTCGATCGGGCATAGAACGCCCACGACCACCAGCCGAGGACCTGCCAGTCTCTGTTGCATCAGAATGTAGGGATCGAAAGGCCGTGAATAGCTGCTGTGAAGCCCCAGGTCCGCGACCACATCGAAGCCTGTCTCGGCGTAAGCAAGCAGCGCTGCGAAGTAGACGCCGTAAAGTTTTTCGACCTCCGGTTCGAGATCGGGACGTTCACCGCCTGGCCGCAAGCCGATGCCCGGAAGCAGCGAAGGCGGCAAGGTCTTGTTGAAGGCGTCAACGCCCCAGATCACCCATCGGCCTGGAGCGCTGGCCTGGAAGGCATGAGCCAGGCTCGACTTGCCCGAGCGCGGCGCCCCATTGAGGATGACGACGCGCCCAGGCTTTTGCACTTAGCCTTGAGCCTTGGCGTTACGCGCCGCCCAGGTTTTTAGGCGCAGACCGTTGAGACGAATGAAGCCTTCCGCGTCGTGGTGATCATAGGCCACAGCGCCTTCTTCGAAGGTCACAAGGTCCATGTTGTAGAGCGAGTGCGGCGAGGAGCGGGAAATGACGTTGGCCGAGCCCTTGTAGAGCTTCACCTGCACCTCGCCCGACACATAGGTTTGCGACTTGTCGATCAGGGCCTGCAGCATTTCGCGCTCGGGCGAATACCAGAAGCCGTTATAGATCAGCTCGGCATATTTGGGCATCAGCTCATCCTTAAGATGCGCTTCGCCACGATCGAGCGTGATGGATTCGATGCCACGGTGTGCCGCCAGCAGGATCGTGCCGCCAGGGGTCTCGTAGAGGCCGCGCGACTTCATGCCGACGAAGCGGTTTTCGACAAGGTCGAGCCTGCCGACGCCATGCTTGCCACCGAGCTCATTGAGCTTGGTCAAAAGCGCTGCCGGCGACAGCTGTTCGCCATCGATGGCGACCGGATCGCCCTTTTCGAAACTGATGGTGATGATCTCGGCCTGGTCCGGCGCCTTTTCCGGGTCGGTCGTGCGCTGGGCGACATAGTCCGGGAAGGGCACGGCCGGGTCTTCCAGCACCATGCCTTCGGAAGACGTGTGCAGCAGATTGGCGTCGACCGAGAACGGGGCTTCGCCACGCTTGTCCTTGGCGATCGGGATCTGGTTCTGCTCGGCATAGGTAAGGAGCTGGGTGCGCGAGCGGAGGTCCCATTCGCGCCACGGGGCGATGACCTTGAGGCCAGGCATCAGCGCATTGGCGGTGAGCTCAAAGCGAACCTGGTCATTGCCCTTGCCGGTGGCGCCATGGGCGATGGCATCGGCGCCGGTTTCGCGGGCAATCTCGACCAGATGGCGCGCGATCACGGGGCGGGCAATGGAGGTGCCGAGAAGGTACTGGCCTTCGTAAAGCGCATTGGCGCGGAACATCGGGAACACGAAATCGCGCACGAATTCTTCGCGCAAGTCGACGATGCGGATGTCCTTGATGCCGAACATCTCCGCCTTCTTGCGTGCGGGATCGAGCTCTTCACCCTGCCCGAGGTCGGCCGTGAAGGTCACGATCTCGGCCTGGTAGTGCTCCTGCAGCCATTTCAGCATGATGGAGGTGTCGAGCCCGCCCGAATAGGCCAGCACGATCTTCTTGATGTCATTCGCCATGGTGTTCACGCTTGTGCAAAGGGGCGCCAGGGCCCGTCAAATCGGGCGCACCCTAGTCAGGACCGGGCATTGGTGCAATTGTCCGGCCCAAGATTCTTGAGCCACAACCATGCCCTTCGTCCCCGACCTGCCCGTCATCCTCGCCTTTGCCCTGGCCACGGTGATCCTCGCCATCACCCCCGGTCCCGACATGGCGCTGCAGCTCAGCCGCGCCGTCAATTACGGACGGCCGCATGGGCTGGCGGCAATGTTCGGCGCGATGGCGGGCATAGTCGTGCACACGACGCTCGTCGCCTTCGGCATTTCGGTTCTGATCGTTGCAGCGCCGCCTTTGTTTCTGGCGCTCAAGATCGCTGGGGCGCTTTATCTCCTGTGGCTTGCCTATGGCGCAATCACGCAGGGCGGCGGTTTGCGCATTGCCGCGGCGGCGCCAAGGGTACCATCGGTGCGGCAGAGTTTTGCGACCGGGGTTGGGATCAACCTGCTTAATCCCAAGGTCGTCCTCTTCTTCATGACCTTTTTGCCCCAATTCGTGGATGCTCACGATCCGGGCGCCACCGGCAAACTGTTCTTTCTCGGCTTTGAGTTCGTCTTGATTTCGATCCCGCTCGGTCTCGTCACTGTGCTGGCTGCCGACTGGCTGGCTGCAGCCTTCAAGCGGTCGATCTGGGTCGAACGCGCACTGAACTGGAGCTTCGCCGCAATCTTCACCGCCTTCGCCGCCACCATCCTGACCGCGCAGGCTCGGCATTGAATTATCGTCACGCCTTCCACGCCGGTAATTTCGCGGACGTCGTCAAGCACACGATCCTCACCCGAATTCTTGCCTATCTCATGCGCAAGGAGGCCGCTTTCCGGGTGATCGACACCCATGCCGGTGTCGGGATCTACGACCTTTTCGGCAACGAGGCCGAACGTACGGGCGAGTGGCAGGACGGCATC